>ONYZ01000052.1 GCA_900322175.1 uncultured Prevotella sp. | reverse complement strand
ATCAGCGCCACGATAAAGTCCCTGACGGATAATCTCACCTGCACGTGGAGGACCCATCGTGAGGATTCCTACTGTTGAGCCTGGGTTCTGCTCCTTCAAACGAAGAGCCTGCTCCAGGGCATTCAAATCTTCTGGATTGAAGATGGCGGGTAGGGCAGCACGGTTTACGGTGCCTTCGGCAGTCATTGCATCCTTACCCACATTTCTAGTGTCTGGCACTTGCTTAGCCAGCACAACAATCTTTAAAGCCATAATTATTAATAATGTGAATGAAATTTCAAAATCGGCTGCAAAGGTAGTGTTTTTTATGCATACAGCCAAATAAAATGCACAAAATTAGCCGAAATGTGCACAAATCGCCTAAATTGTGCAATAATTAGTTTTAATTGTTGCCGATTTATCCCGAAAAATTGTAACTTTGCACCGTTAATCAGTTTTGTTGTATGAAGAAGTATTTATTAGCAGCTTTTGCGTGGCTGATGGCCACTAGTGCAGTCCAGGCTCAGGACAATGTAGAGACTACTGTCGAGACCGATGTAGTGAGTCAGTATGTTTGGCGTGGTATGGATCTGGGACATGCGTCGATCCAGCCCACACTGGGTGTGGCCTACAAGGGACTGTCGCTCAGTGCATGGGGCACTGTGGGGCTGACAGATGCCAACGATGTGCGTGAGATAGATCTCACACTAAGCTATACCACTGGTGGACTGAATATCGGTATAACCGACTATTGGAATACGGATGGACTCGATTCTGAGAATCGTTATTTCCGTTATAATTCGCACTCCACCAATCATGTGTTCGAGGCTAGTGTAGGCTACGACTTTGGTCCGTTGTCGCTGCAGTGGAACACTATCTTTGCCGGCAATGATGGCTATAACAATAGTGGCGAGCGCGCATATAGCAGTTATATAGAGGCAGCTGCGCCATTCGCTCTGGGCGGTTGCGAGTGGCAGGCTACTGTAGGTGCTGTGCCTTATACCACAGATTACTATGGTGCCGACGGCTTTATTATTAATAATGTGTCGCTGCGTGCCCAGCGTAATATTAAAATTACCGATACGTTCTCGCTGCCTGTGTTTGGTCAGATAGCTGTCAATCCCAGTACAGAGCACGCCTACTTCGTGTTCGGTTTCACACTTAAGGCATTCTAAATCGATATGACTAACGGTATATATACTATCCTGTTGCTCATCCTGAGCAATGTGTTTATGACATTTGCCTGGTACGGTCATCTGCGCCTGCAGCAATCAGGCATTTCAAGCAACTGGCCACTATATCTGGTTATCGCCTTTTCATGGATGATAGCCTTTTTCGAGTACTGCTGTCAAGTTCCAGCCAATCGCATAGGATTTGTAGATAATGGCGGTCCGTTCAACCTCGTACAGCTTAAGGTCATCCAGGAGTGTATCTCGCTTGTGGTGTTTGCTGTCATCGCCAACTTTATCTTCCAGCATGAGGAGTTGCATTGGAATCACGCTGCCGCGGCACTCTGTCTGGTGATGGCTGTGTACTTTGTCTTCATGAAACCGTAGTTTATGATTGACAGAGAGACAATTGACAAAATACTTGATGCCACCAACATCGTTGATGTGGTGAGTGAGTTTGTTACGCTTAAGAAGGCGGGCGTGAACTATAAGGGTTTATGCCCGTTTCACGATGATAAGACGCCATCGTTTATGGTGTCGCCTACCAAACAAATATGCAAGTGCTTCTCGTGTGGCGAGGGTGGCACAGCCATCAACTTCCTGATGAAGCACGAGCAGATAACCTATCCTGAGGCACTGCGGTGGTTGGCCAAGAAGTACAACATCGAGATACAGGAGAAGGAACTGACCGACGAGGAGAAGCGCGAGCAGAGCGACCGCGAGTCGATGTTCATCGTCAACGAGTGGGCGATGGGTTATTTCAAGAATATACTGAATACCGATCCTGATGGTGTGGCCATCGGTCGCCAGTATTTCCGCAGTCGTGGCATACGCGATGATATCGTCGAGAAGTTCAATCTGGGATTCTCGCTCAGCAAGCGCGATGCACTGGCTCTGGCTGCCAAGAAAGCCGGCTATCAGGAGGAGTTCCTGATTAAGACTGGTCTGTGCATCAAGGGCGAGAAGGGAGTGTACGATCGCTATGCAGGTCGCGTCATCTTCCCCTGGTTAAATGTCAGCGGTAAGGTGGTGGCCTTTGGTGGTCGACTGCTCGATTCGCGCACCAAGGGCGTGCAACAGAAGTATGTCAACTCGCCTGACTCAGAGATATATCACAAGGAGCGCGAGCTGTATGGTCTATACCAGGGCAAGAAGGCTATCGCCAAGGAGGACTGCGTGTATATGGTCGAGGGCTATACTGATGTGATAGCCATGCACCAGTGCGGACTGGAGAATGTGGTGGCCAACAGTGGTACGGCGCTATCGAAATATCAGATAAAACTGCTGCGCCGATTCACCCCCAACATCATACTGCTCTACGATGGCGACGAGGCTGGTATCCATGCTGCTATGCGAGGAACTGACATGCTGTTGGCCGAGGGTATGAGGGTTAAGGTATTGCTGTTGCCCGATGGCGACGACCCCGACTCATTCGCCCGCAAGCACACCGCAACAGAGTTTAAGGCATATATCGAGGAGCACGCCGAGGACTTCATTTCGTTCAAGACCAAGCTTACTGTCGAAAACGTGACTGACCCAGTGAAACGTTCTGAGGCCATCGGCGGCATCGTCAAGAGTATCTCTGTGGTCGATGACTCGCTGTTGCGCGACGAGTACCTCACCCAACTATCACGCCGACTAGACTTAAAGGAGGAGACCCTGCTCAACTCTATGAACGGCATGATAAGTCGTGACCGCGAGGAGAAGGAAAAGGAATACAGCCGCGAACAGACCCAGAGCGCCATACAAGCCGAAAAAGAGGCTCAGGGCAAGCCCATTGCCATCGGTCTGCACACCATCAACGACCAGATGGCACAAATTGAGGAGATGCTGGTTAGGGCTATCGTCCGTGATGGCGAGAAGGTTATCTACGAGAACGTCCAGACCGAGGATGGCGAGACTGTCAACCTGACCGCAGCGCAGTTCGTGGCCTACGATCTGGGCGAGGATAATCTTAGCTTCAATAGCAACCCTGTCTACAACCGTATACTACAGGAGGTGGTAGCCCATAGTGGCGAAGAGGGATTCAAGGCTGCGGAGTTCTTGAGGCGTCACCCCGACTACGAAATCAGTTCTGTAGCCGCAAAACTGTCCGTAGATGACTATCAGCTAAGCAAGATGTTCCAGCCCAAGGAGCGCGAAGATGGACTGCGCCAGCATATCGAACATCTGGTGCTCGACTTCCGCTACTACTGTCTTGGTGCCAAGCAGAAGGAACTGCTAGCCCAGCTTAAGACGTGCAAGGAGGATTATGTGGCTATAATGACTGAGTGTAAACGCATAAAAGAGATATACGACGAATTGGCAAAGAAGTTAGGCCGATGATGTGGTTTAGGATTATATTGCTGGTGTACTATGTGGTGGTGACTATCGCCATCATCCACGTGGTGATGGACAACCGTCAACCCGCCAAGACTATGGCGTGGGCACTGGTGATATACTTCGTACCCGTCGTTGGCATTGTCTTCTATCTCTTCTTCGGCATCAATCATCGTAAGGAGCGTTACGTCAGCGAGCGATCTATGAACCAGCTCACCAAGCGCTCCATGCTGGAGTTTGCCGAGCAGCATAACCTGCGCCTGCCCGATAAGCACAAGCCACTCATCGACCTCTTTATTAATCAGAACCTCGCCCTGCCGTTCAAGGATAATCTGGTGGATATCTGTACAGATGGCTACCAGTTCATCTCCGAATTGATGGAGGATATAGGCCGTGCCAAGGATCACATCCACATCGATATGTACATCTTTGCCGAAGACCCGCTGGGCACTATGGTGGCCGATGCGCTTATCGATAAGGCCAGTCATGGTGTCGAGGTGCGACTTATCTACGATGACGTGGGCTGCTGGAACGTGCACCACCGTTTCTTCGAGCGTATGCGCGAGGCCGGCATCGAGGTCCGCTCCTTTATGCCTGTGCATTTCCCATCGTTCACCAGCAAGGTAAACTACCGCAACCACCGCAAGATAATCGTCATCGATGGCCGTGTGGGTTATATCGGCGGCATGAATATAGCCCAGCGCTATGTCAAGGGTACAGGCAATCAACCTTGGCGTGACACCATGCTTCGCGTGTCGGGTGGGGGAGTACATGCCCTGCAGCGCGCCTTCCTGGTCGACTGGTATTTCGTTGACCGCACACTGCTGTCCGACCGCAAGTACTATCCCCGTTGCGAGGATGTCACCAACAACTGTCTGGCGCAGGTAGTCACCAGCGGTCCCACCACGCCCTATCCTGAGATTATGCAGGGCTACGTGCGCATCATCCTTGGTGCACGTCGCTATCTGTATCTCGAGACGCCTTACTTCCTGCCCAACGAGTCAGTGCTCTTTGCCCTCAAGACTGCCGCATTGGCTGGTGTCGATGTCCGCGTGCTATGTCCGCGCCGCAGCGATGCACGATTTGTAGAGTGGGCAAGTCGCAGCTACCTACGCGAGATTCAGGAGGCTGGCGTTAAGGTGAGTCTCTACGAGGCCGGATTCCTACACTCCAAGCTGTTGGTGTGCGACGATGCCATCACCACCTGCGGATCGACCAATCTCGACTTCCGCAGTTTCGAAAACAACTTCGAGGCCAACATCTTCTTCTTCGACGAGGGTGTGGCACTCCGTATGAAAAACGTGTTTATGCGCGACCTTGCTCAGGCCGTGTCGTTCGAGGATGTATGTAAGCAGAGGGGTAACGGATTCTTCACCCGACTGTGGGAGAGCGTTACAAGGATGCTGTCGCCTCTTTTCTGAAAATCGAGAAGTTTACGCTGCCGTATGTGCGATGCTCTACAAAGTGGGGATCGCTGCTGAAGTCGTAGTCCTTGCCGTGCTCAAACACCAGTATGCCGTCATCCTTCAGCAGTCCTTTCTCAAATATCAGTCCTGGTATCGTTGGCAGTTCCTTAAGTGCGTATGGTGGGTCGGCAAAGATAAAGTCGAACTGCTGTTTGCACGACTTGATATAGCGGAACGCGTCGCCTCTTATAATTGAGAATTGAGAATTGAGAATTGAGAGTTTCTTTGAACACTCCTGGATAAACCTATGATGGTCGCGGTCCATCTCTACGCTCACCACGTGTTCGCAGCCGCGCGACAGCAGCTCCAGCGATATGCTGCCAGTGCCCGAGAACAGGTCGAGGGCGCTGATACCTTCAAAGTCGATATAGCTGTTCAGCACATTAAAGATGTTTTCCTTGGCAAAGTCGGTAGTAGGCCGCGCCTTAAACGTGCGTGGGATATCAAAGTGCCTACCCTTATATATACCTGTAATAATTCTCATCGTCCGCGGGTTATAAGTGTCATCAAGTCGTATGGCATGCCTTTAATCTTAGTGGCAGGAGCATTATTATAGTCAGCCAGTGGATTTATCACGTAGGCATTAGCCACATATTTCTTTATCTCGTCCATCAGCCACTCCTGTTCGGGTATGTCGCCCACCAGGTGCAGTTCGTCGTGCTCGTTCTGCAGTCGCAGCCGCTTCCACACATACAGCAGATAGTATAGCGCGTCGTGCGCATGTGCGGCATCAAAACTGTTGCAGAACTTAAAGCGGTTCTGCTGGAAACTGAAGATATGCAGTTGCTTGCTCTGGAAGTAGCCGTACAGCTTGTTGCGATGGCCTGTAAAACTGCGCTGATACAGTTGGCGCCACACTGGTGTCATTGCGTGTATATAGTCTATGCCGGCGTCAAAGCGGTCGCCTAGCACCGTAGCCACATTCTTGTTTACAGCAAATATGCACACTGCCTTCAGGTCGGGTATCACGTTGTATAGCACCACTCGCTTCTCCTGCCCGGCAGGATACGAGTACTCAAACAGCTTCTCCTTCTCGGCCTCGTCAAACTGCTCCACTGGCACCAGTAGCGACTGCGTGTCTATCAGTATCTGCGCCTTCATCGTCTCCTCGTTAAGATATTCAGGCGTTTTGATAGCCTCGCGCAGGTTGGCCGACATCGATATGCCGCCGCGAACCACGTATGGGCGGTACACTATTGGCTGCTCGGTGCTGGTGGCATCGAGAGTGGTAAACGAGAGCGTGTTTCGCCCTATGCGTATAATCGTCTTTTTGGCGTTCATCTACTTTACATTCATCACACTGGCCACGCACAGCGCAAGCAGGCCCATCACTATCACAGCCAGCACGATATTCACTATTTTATTATTCATCTGCATAACTCGGCTGCAAAGGTACAATAATTTTTTTAATGTTTAATGTTTAATGTTTAATTTTTCGTATCTTTGCATCCGAAATGATTATCGACGAATTTAAATACCGCATTCGCCAGGCCCTAGGACTGGTGCCGACGGCAGAACAAGAGCACGCCATCGACGTGTTCTCAGTGTTTATGACCGACCGTGATGACCATGTGGTGATGATACTCCGCGGTTCGGCTGGTACGGGTAAGACCACGCTTGCCGGAGCCATCGTGCGCGCCATGGCCACGCTCAAGCAGCGTATGATACTGCTGGCCCCCACAGGTCGTGCAGCCAAGGTCTTTTCGCTCAATGCCGGGCATCCTGCCTACACCATCCATCGCCGCATCTATCGGCAGAAGAGTGCAGGCGACATCATTCCCGACCTAAGGTCGCCTACCCGTAGCCTTTCGTCGTTCAATCTTAACTTCAACAACAATCACGACACGCTGTTTATAGTCGACGAGTCGTCGATGATAGCCAATCGGGGTTACGGCGAGAGCTCGTTCGGCTCCGGCTGCCTGCTCGACGATCTTATGCAGTTTGTGTATAGCGGACAAAACTGTCGCCTGCTGCTGGTGGGTGACAAGGCCCAGCTGCCACCTGTAGGCGAGGGTGAGAGTCCGGCCCTGATGCCCGACGTGCTACGTGCCTACGGCATGCGTGTCTACGAGTGCGACCTGAATCAGGTATTGCGCCAGTCTGCGGATTCCGGCATCCTGTGGAATGCCACACAGGTTAGATGTATGATGGCTGATGGCGGATGGAGTCTGCCTAAGATTCGTTTCCAGGGCTTCCCTGATATCGTGCGGGTGCCGGGCGACGAACTGATAGAGTCGCTTGCCACCAGCTACAGTCGTGCGGGCATGGACGAGACGATGGTCATCACTCGCAGCAACAAGCGCGCCAACATCTACAACCAGGGCATCCGCAACACTGTCCTCGACCGCGAGGACGAACTCTGCCGCGGCGACCAGATAATGATAGTAAAGAACAACTATTATTGGGTAAGGGATACCCCCGCCCCCAGCCCCTCCCCCAAGGGGGGCGGGGAGGGTTCCACCCAAATGTATTCCCCGCCCCTGTCAGGGGAGGGTTCCACCCAAAAGTTTTCCACGCCCCTGTCAGGGGAGGGCGCCCCCCATAAGTATTCCCCGCCCCTATCAGGGGAGGGGTCAGGGGTGGGGTCTCCCACTTTCCTCGCCAATGGCGACATCGCAGTAGTCCAGCGCGTGCGCAATGTCCACGAGCTCTTCGGCTTCCGCTTTGCCGAGGTCACTATGACGCTGCCTGATTACGACGACTACGAGTTTACCGCTATGGTCGTCCTCGACTCGCTCACCACCGAGGCCCCGTCGCTCTCGCGCGAACAGCAGGAGGCGCTCTACAATGCTGTGATGGAGGATTATGCCGACATCCCCACCAAGCCCGAGCGCATCAAGAAACTCAAAGAGGATAAGTATTACAATGCCCTGCAGATAAAGTTCGCCTACGCCGTGACCTGCCATAAGGCCCAGGGCGGCCAGTGGGCCCACGTCTACGTAGACCAGGGCTACATGACCGACGACATGCTCACCCCCGACTATATTCACTGGCTCTACACCGCCTTCACCCGCGCCACCGAGCGCCTCTTCCTGGTCAACTGGCCCAAGTCCCAAATAATGGATTAGCGCCCCACTAATCAAATATGTACCCCACATAGAGCCCCAATTGCCCCAGAAAGGCGGTCTATGTACCCCACATAGAGCCCCAATCGCCCCAGAAAGTCGGTCTATGTACCCCACATAGAGCCCCAATCGCCCCAGAAAGTCGGTCTATGTACCNNNACCCCACATAGAGCCCCAATCGCCCCAGAAAGTCGGTCTATGTACCCCACATAGAGCCCCAATCGCCCCAGAAAGTCGGTCTATGTACCCCACATAGAGAAAGAAAAAGTGTGTATCACTGGATGATACACACTTTTTTGTGTCCGCCCGCTCACATATCGAGCGAAGAGGGATTGATTTGTTGCTAAGAGATAAATTAGTAAGTCATCATTGGCTCCAGGGTCTTGGCTTCTTCTACCATTTTGGCGATTTCGCTTACTGCGGGTACGCGGCCGCAGATGTGGAACTGGGCGTTGACCTCCTCAAGCTTGGGCTGGAGGTTCTCTGGCACACGATGACGGAACTCCTTGACGGTGTCGACACCTGCCTTCTCGAGCAGCTCGGCAAACTGAGGGCCTACACCGTTTACACGGAACAGGTCTGCATGGTTAGTCCAGCGCAGTATCAGTTTCTCTGAGATACCAGTAGCCTCGGCCAGCTCCTTGCGTCCCTTGGGGGCAGCGCACTTCTCCAGCAGTTCGCTTACTTTGTTAATACCTGCGGCAATCAGTTTCTCGGCGTAAACGTCGCCAACACCTTCGATGTCAATAATCTTGTAATCCATAATTTTATAAGTTTTAAGTTGATGGTGAATAGATTTGTTGCCGCAAATATACGATTATTTTTCCACGGATTACACGGATTACGCAGATTTTTTATATTTTTGCACCAAAATTAACAGAATATGATGGTTGTATTGTATATTGTAATAGGAATAGCGATAGGAGCCGTGGTACTATATGTGCTGATGGACCGCCGTATGGACACACTGCGCATAGCGGGCGGAAAGGCTGATATCGAACTGAAGATGAAGACCGAACAACTGGCCGAGAAGACCAGTCGCGTGCAGCATCTTGAGACCGAGAACAGAGACCTGCACGCCAAGGCCGAATCGCAGGGGCGCGAACTGCAGTTGCTGCGTCAGCAGATGACCGAGGAACTGCAGCGCAACGAGGCGCGATTTAAGAATATGGCTCAGCAACTGCTGGAGCAGAGCGCATCTAAACTGAAGGAGCAGAACACCGAGACCATGACAGGCATCACCCAACCGCTGAAGGATGCAATAGCCAATATGCAGAAGGCCATCAACGACAATCAGAAGGAGTCGGCAGCCCATTCGGCCTCGTTCCGCGAGCAGATGCTGATGATGATGCAGCAGACACAGCAGCTGGGCGAGAAGGCAGAGAGCCTGACCAACGTGCTGCGTCGCGACAACAAGGTGAGCGGAAACATGGGCGAGATAATACTGGGCGACCTGCTGACATCGCAAGGACTGACCGAGGGTATACATTACGAGGTGCAGGCCCGTTTGCGCGACGAACTGGGACGCCCCATGAAGCACGACGAGACCGGTCGCGAGATGCAGCCCGACGTGATACTGCACTACCCGCAGGGACAGGATGCCATCATCGACTCGAAGGTGTCGCTGGTGGCCTACGAGAAATATGTGAATGCCGAATCGCCTGAGGATAAGGAGCGCTATCTGCAGGACCACGTCAAGAGTGTGCGACAGCATGTCAACGAATTGGCGCGCAAGGACTATTCCAAGTACGTGAAGAACGGGCGCGATGTGGTGGACTTTGTGATAATGTTTGTGCCGTTCGAGTCGTCGCTGCAGTTGGCACTGGCCAACGATCCCACGCTGTGGCGCGAGGCTTTCGAGAAGAAGGTGTTTGTGACTGGCGAGCAGAACCTGTTGGGCATACTGCACATGATACACATAGCCTGGGTGCAGAATCAGCAGGCCGAGAATCAGGAGAAGGTGTTCGGTCTGGCCGAGCAGTTGCTTGACCGTCTGGGTGACTTCGTTCAGCGATACAATGACCTGGGCACAAAGATCGAGGCTGTGCAGAAGGCCTACGACAATACCAACAACAAGCTCATCACCGGTCGCCAGAGCGTAACCCAAAAGGCTCAGGAACTCATCACCCTAGGTGCCAAAGAAAATCCCAACCGCAAAATTCCTCTCCCAGAGGTGGGATTGGAATAATTGATAATTGACAATTATGATTACTCTTGTTAGCGAGGAGATTTGGGAGTTTGATTTGGAGGCGGCTTTGAGGGGCATTTCCGGACAGCGGCGCGAGCAGGCCTTGAAGTTTAAGTATGAACAGGGTCAGCGACTCTGCGTGCTGGCTTATCAACTGCTGAAGGAAGGTCTGCAGAAGGAGTATTGCATCACGGAGAATCCCATCTTCGAATATAACGAGCATGGCAAACCCAGTATCGTTGGCCATCCTGAGATATACTTCAACCTGAGCCACTGCAAGGAGGCCGTAATCTGCGCCATCAGCAATCAGCCCATAGGCGTGGATGTAGAATCCATTCGTGAGTTTAATGATAGTCTGATAAACTACACGATGAATGATGAAGAGAAAGTCGAAATCGCAAACTCCGATGCTCCCGCAGCCACTTTCATCCGCCTGTGGACTATGAAAGAGGCCACATCAAAACTTATCGGCACTGGCATCACTCACGACGTAAAATCACTTATCGACACAAAAAAATATAAATATACCACCGTCGAACGACAGCAGTATATTTATACTATTTGCGAGAATCTTTAATTATTTTATCAGATTGCCGAGGATGTCGCGGGTGAGTTCCTTGGTGATGGTGCGCGTGGCAGCACTTGTGGCATTCTTGGCCACACGCCCAGTAGTGGAAGTGCGCGACTTGGTCTTCTTGCCCGTTACCTTGTCAGCAACGTAAGTGCCAAGGATGGTGGCGAAGGTGGAGGTGATAGCTGTGAGGACAGCCTTGAGCACCTTCGACATGATGCCTGGCTTCTTTTTGACCTCTCCCTTCCTCTCCGAAGGAGAGGCTTGTTCCGCAGGCGACTCCCCTCCTTCGGAGGGGGCGGGGGAGGTTAGAATCTCGAAAGCACTCTCGCGGTCAATCGGGGTGTCGTATTTGCCATAGATACGACTCTGCTTGATGATGTCAAGACGCTGGCCCTCGGTGACGGCGCCAATCTGCGATAGCGGGAACAGTATCTTGGCACGCTCAACGATGCTGGGCGCACCCTTCTCGTCGAGGAAGCTGACCAGTGCCTCACCAGTCTCCAAGTTCATAATAGCCTCGTCGGTCTTGAAGTCGGGATTGGGGCGGAAGGTGTCGGCTGCGGTCTTGACAGCCTTCTGGTCCTTAGGCGTGTAGGCACGCAAGGCGTGCTGTACACGGTTGCCCAACTGTCCAAGTATGTTCTCAGGAATGTCGGTAGGACTCTGTGTGATGAAATATATGCCCACGCCCTTGGAACGTATCAGACGGATGACCTGCTCGATCTTGTCGAGCAGCGCCTTGGAAGTTCCATCAAACAGCATGTGAGCCTCGTCGAAGAAGAACACCAGTTTAGGCAATGGCAGGTCGCCAACCTCGGGCAGGGTAGAGTAGAGTTCGGAGAGCAGCCACAACAGGAATGTAGAGTATAGTTTAGGCTGCATCATCAGTTTGTCGGCAGCCAGCACATTCATGATGCCCTTGCCGCCCTCGGTCTGCATCAGATCGTAGATGTCGAACGATGGTTCGCCAAAGAATTTATTTGCCCCCTGATTCTCTAACTGCAACAGGGTACGCTGGATGGCACCAACGGATGCTGAAGATATATTGCCGTATTTGGTGGTGTACTCCTTGGCATGCTGCGATACATAGTCGAGCATGGCGCGCAGGTCCTTAAGGTCGAGGATGAGCAGTCCGCGCTCGTCGGCGATGCGAAAAACGATGTTGAGTACGCCGTCCTGTGTCTCGTTGAGGCCGAGCAGACGCGACAGCAGTTGTGGTCCCATCTGACTGACGGTGGCGCGCATGGGATGCCCCTGTTCGCCATACACGTCGAAGAAGCGTACAGGACAACTCTGGAACTCAGGATTCTCAATTTGGAACTCGGGCAGACGTTTCTCGATGAAGCCACTCATCTTGCCAACCTGTGAGATACCAGAGAGGTCGCCCTTCATGTCGGCCATAAAGCAGGGCACACCTGCCTGACAGAATGTCTCGGCCATCACCTGTAGGGTGACTGTCTTACCAGTACCTGTGGCTCCTGCAATCAGACCGTGGCGGTTGGCCATCTTACCAGTGATACTAAGTGCTCCGTTAGAGCAGTGGGCTATGTAAAGCCCTCTTTCCTTGTCGTACATACGCTATTGTTTTAAGTTTATGGCGCAAAGATACGAATAAGCGAGTAAAATACCAAAAAAAATCCCGTCAACTTGACGGGATTCCTGATATTTTTTTAGTTGTACTTCAAAATTTGTCCAGGTTTCAAACGGATAGTCTTGCCTATGTGGTTAAGTTGACAGAGCTTGGCTACCGTAGTGTGATGCTTGCGGGCAATAGCCTGCAGGGTGTCGCCCTTCTTAACCTTATGGAAGTGTACGCTAGACGTTGTACGTGGTGTTGAGGCAATCTCGAGCTCTTCGTCCAGGTCGTTATCGTCTGTGTTTGCACCACCTACACCACGCAGACGTGTGGCCATAGCCGATTCAGAAGCGTACTTGTTGCGACGGAACATGTAGAAATCGCCTACAACATCCTGATTGCGGAAGTCGAACAGCAGAGCTGGGTTAAGGGCTACGCCGCAGAGTCGTGTCTCGAAGTGCAGGTGTGAACCTGTGCTACGACCAGTGTTACCTCCAAGTCCGATAGGCTCACCAGCCTTAACCTCCTGATTCTCAACTACCAGGTGCTTTGACATGTGACCATAGATAGTTTCCAAACCATTGTGGTGACGGATAACTACATACTTACCATATCCCTTAGGCTCGTATTTTACTATACGGATTTTGCCGCTGAATGCAGCGCGGATGGTATCACCAATATAAACCTTAACGTCAAGACCCTTGTGCTGGCGTCCCCAACGGGCACCAAAGTTTGAGGTGAGCACACGACTATCGGTGGGCATGTGGAAACCTCTCAGATCGATGCGGAATGAATCGGGGAGGGCAGTTTCGCGATGAGCGTATACATTGTTCCAATCCTCATAGAGGTCGGCAGATGGATTGTATCTCTCCTCCTGCTCGATGATTCGCTTAAGAACCATTGAGTCTACTGCCTTCATCTTGCGGTCAACTGGTGCCTGCTTGGCCAACAGATCCTGAGCGGCTACTGGAGTCGCTACAAAAGTTGCAAATGCCAATACGGCCAGTTTCTTTATACTTGATATAATCATATTCTATTTTTTATTTCAATTTAGGCGAGTTAATTCAAAAAATCGCTGCAAAGGTACAAAGAATGAATTAAAATCCACAATATATCGGTGTTTTTTGTTCACTTTTAACACTTTACACCGTTATTTTCTCATTTTTTTTGTTGGCAGTGGATTGTTTTATGTCTATTTACTGCTGTACCCTTCTTGCGCCGATGTAACGACTAGCGTAACCAGAGTCGGTAGAACTATTGATAGTAATACCATTATTGGTACTGGCGTGGATGAAGGTGAATGTATCGTTGATGGGATCTACATCAACTACAATACCTACATGGCCAACGCCTCGACCAGAACGCGGACTGGTAAAGAATACCAGATCGCCACTTTGCAATTCTTCGCGGGTGATGGGAGTGTTTCGCGCATACTGATCTCTAGATGATGCGCCGATAAACAAATTGGTTTGCTGCTTATAAACGTAGCTGGTAAAACCAGAACAATCAAAGGCGTTGGGACCTTTGCCGCCTGAACGATAGCGGGCGCCTATGTGCGAGAATGCCTCGCTCATCAGCATCTCGGTCTTCTCGAAAGCCTCGTTAAGATCGTCCTGAGTTCCATAAATGAAGTCAAAATTGCCAATCTCCTCCTCGTCATTATCATCCGGAGTCCTGTCAGGGTTAACCTTTCCAAGAGCGAGGTCGCTCATAGAAAGCATCAATATCAGGGCAAAGATAAACAATTTCTTCATTAGGCTTGTAAGTTAGAAAAAAGATTTCAATTGCAAAGATATAACATATTCATTAAAGATGTGCACGATAACGGCGTATCTTAACATAGTTTTAGGAAATAGCCGCCCAATTAATATTTGTTTTACGAAGTTGGCGCAGTCGATTCCATAACATGCTGAACTTGGCCGAGTTACACTCTGGGTCTTCGTCGATTACCTTCTGAGCTTCGTCGCGAGCCATCTGTACTATCTGGCCGTCGCGGGCGATATCGGCTATTTTTAGGTCGAAAGCCATTCCGCTTTGCTGGGTACCTTCCAGGTCGCCAGGACCACGAAGTTTCAAGTCGGCCTCGGCTATACGGAAACCGTCGTTGGTGTCGCACATGATGTCGATGCGCTTGCGGGTGTCTTCGCTAAGTTTGAATGGGGTTACGAGGACGCAGAACGACTGATCGGCACCACGCCCCACGCGCCCACGGAGTTGGTGCAACTGTGCCAGACCGAAGCGCTGGGCTTCGAGGATTACCATTACTGAAGCATTAGGCACATTCACGCCCACCTCGATGACAGTGGTGGCTACGAGTATCTGAGTCTCGCCGCGTACAAACTTCTGCATCTCTTCTTCTTTGTCCTTGGGTTTCATTCGTCCGTGGACCTTGCTCAACCGGAATTCGGGGAATGCCTCGCGCAATACCTCAAAGCCATCCTCTAAGTTCTTAAGGTCGCTCTTGGCACTTTCCTCGATGAGTGGAAAGACGATGTAGACCTGTCGGCCTTCGCGTATCTGATTGCGAATGCCATCATAGAGCGACGTCATGCGAGAGTCGAACACATGTGTGGTTCGGACGGGTTTGCGACCTGGGGGTAGTTCGTCGATGACGCTCACATCGAGGTCGCCATATAGTGTCATGGCGAGCGTTCGGGGGATAGGGGTGGCTGTCATCACCAGTACATGGGGAGGGTTGGTGCTCTTGTTCCAGAGCTTAGCACGCTGGGCCACACCGAAACGGTGCTGCTCATCGACAACCACAAAGCCCAGTCGTGCAAACTGCACGGTGTCCTCGATAACAGCGTGGGTGCCAACAAGGATATTGATAGTGCCGTCCATCAGTCCGTCGAGTACTTCCTGTCGGCGCTTGCCTTTTACTATACCTGTGAGCAGGGCCACACGCAGATTCATGTCTTTCAGAAATCCCATGATGGTATGCAGATGCTGTTCGGCCAGTATTTCGGTAGGGGCCATGATGCAGGCCTGATAGCCGTTGTCGATGGCAATAAGCATAGACATCAGTGCCACAAGCGTCTTGCCGCTACCCACATCGCCCTGTAGCAGACGGTTCATCTGTCGGCCGGAACCCATGTCCTTGCGGATTTCCTTAATCACGCGCTTCTGGGCGCCAGTGAGAGGGAATGGTAGATACTGGCTATAGAAGGTGTTGAATACGTCGCCCACTTTCGAGAAAACATAACCACGGAACTTGCGGCGCTGGTCGCTCGCGTACCTTAATATATTAAGTTGGATAAAGAACAGCTCTTCGAACTTAAGTCGTAATCGGGCTCGCTCCAGGTCCTTGGCATTTTGCGGATAGTGGACTGTGCGCAGGGCAAAGTCGCGCTCGACCAGATGGAGTGGTTGGTATATAAAGTCAGGGATAGTCTCGGGCTGGGGTGGGAGCTTCTCGATAAGCGTCTTGGTGAGTCGCTCGATGGATCGCGAGTTGAGCCCGCTCTTCTTCATCTTTTCAGTGGTGTTGTAGTAAGGCTGTAGCCCCATAGCTGACAGGTCAACCTTAGAAGCATCATCCAGATCGGGATGAGTGAAGTTGATGCGGTTGTTGAACACTGTAGGTTTGCCAAATATCAGGTATTGCACACCTATTTTATAATTTTGTTTAGCGTATTTGCCGCCATTAAACCATGTGAGGTCGCAGATGCCTGTGCCATCAGTGAAGTGTGCCACCACGCGCTCCTTGCGTGGGCCCATTGCGAAGGTCTCGAAACTCAGAATATGTCCCACCACCTGCACGAATGGCATATCGCCAGTGAGTTCGTGGATGGTGTAGACCTTAGAACGGTCGACGTATTTGTATGGATAGTACTCAAGCAGGTCACCATAGCATTCGATGCCGAGCTCATTGCTCAGCATCTTCTTACGGTTAGGGCCTACGCCAGGCAGGTATTTGATGTCTTGATCTAGTATATCCATATATTTCCGCAACGGACAACAGGACTCAAGGACTTTCTCTTTTTGATAATCAGTCCTGTTAGTCCTGTAGTCCGTTGCTATATTAAAACTTCAGCAATCTTTAAATCGTAGGGGGTGGTAATCTTGATGTTTTCGCGATTGCCCTCTACCAGGGTGATCTTGTGACCGAATGCTTCTACTACTGAGGCATCATCGGTAAAACCATCGTTGTATGGCTGGCGATTGGCGGCCTTGAGCAGTTGGATGTCGAACGTCTGTGGTGTCTGCACCAGTCGGTACTGATCGCGAGGAACTGTCCTAGAGTCCTGTTCTTGCGTCCCTCCGGTAGCAAGCGAGCAGAGCTCGAGCGGTCCGTTGCTAATAAGTTGTCGAACGGTTTCTACAACGGGAATAACGGGGATGACAGCCTTGGCAGTACGGGCGGTATCGTAGCAATTGCGTATCACCTCGATGCTGGGGAAGGGACGCACACCATCGTGCACACCTACCACACCTTGTGCATCGTCGGGCATCTTGGCCAGTCCGTTCTGCACAGAGTGGAAACGTGTTTGTCCGCCATTTGCCAATGTGTATTCCACATCGAAATGATATTCGTCGCAGAGCTGATGCCAGTACTCCTGCTGTGACTCTGGCAATACTAGAATAATCTGGATATCCTCAGAGTATTCGCGGAATCGCTCTAGTGTGCGCATCAACACAGGCTTACCACCAATCGGTAGAAACTGCTTGGGGATATCCGATCCCATTCGCAATCCCTTACCACCAGCTACGATTATTATATAGTCCATATCGTTCTTTTTTTGCAACGGACTACAGGACTCAAGGACTTTTTCTTTTTGATAATCAGTCCTGTTAGTCCTGTAGTCCGTTGCTAAAATTACTTTTCCATCAGGTGTTTGAAACGCATGCCCTCGGCTATCTGGTCAGAAGTCTTTTTGTCGACCAACTGCGAGAGAAGTTCGTAAGCGTATGGGAATGCTGCTGCAGGACCCTCGGCTGTGGTCACGTTGCCATCCACTGTCACCAAGTCGGCTGTATATGATGCGCCATTTTCGGCCAGAGCCTTCTCGAATCCTGGATAGCATGTAGCCTTCTTGCCATTCAGAATGCCCAGTGGAGCAAGTACTACACCAGGAGCTGCGCAGATGGCAGACACCTTCTTGCCAGCGGCAAACTGCTCCTTAACCGCCTTGCACACACCATCGTGCATATACAGATTGCTGGCACCTGGCATACCTCCAGGTAGCATCAGCAGGTCGGCATCGGCATAGTTGCCTTGCTCAAACAGGATGTCAGCCTCGATATTCACTCCATGAGCCGACTGTACCAAAGGAAATTCAGAGATGCTAACCGTTGTAACATCCACACCTCCACGACGCAATACGTCGATGGGAATTAGAGCCTCTACATCCTCGAAGCCTTCTGCCAGAAATACATAAACTTTTGCCATAATCTTCTATATTTAAATCATTCTGAGTGCAAAGATAATAAAAAATCTGCATAATCCGTATAATCTGTAGGAAAAAATAACTATCTTTGGCATCGCCGAAGATACTTACGCTCGAAAATTCTCAAATTAATTTGGAATTTTACTCACTTATTCGTATCTTTGCACCCAAATTCTAAACTTATTACATTACTATTATCAAACTATGATGAAGAGACTTTTAACTTTAGCCATTACGGCGATGTTGGGCACTAGTGTATTTGCCCAGGCAAAGTATCCTTATCTGGATACCAAACTGTCCTACAAGGATCGTGTTGAGAATCTGTTGAGTATGCTTACTCCTGAGGAGAAAGTGGGACTGATGATGAACAAGTCGATATCAATCGACCGTCTGGGTATACCCAGCTATAACTGGTGGAGCGAGGCATGTCATGGCGTTCGTCAGGGGGGATATACCGTTTATCCTCAGCCTATCGGCATGGCTGCTGCATTCAATGCACAGCTTTTCTACGATGTGTTCTCTCAGGTGAGCGATGAGGCACGTGCCAACTGGAACCGTACTGACCACAACGATCCCAAACTGTTCAACGTGCCCATGGGCGTGGTTTACTACCCTGGCAATCCTGAGCTCACATTCTGGTGCCCTAACGTGAATATCTTCCGCGACCCTCGATGGGGACGTGGTCAGGAGACGTGTGGCGAGGATCCCTATATGAATGCCGTGCTGGGTGTGCAGACCGTGCTGGGTATGCAGGGCAACAACGATCACTACTTCAAGACTCACGCTTGTGCCAAGCACTATGCTGTACACAGTGGGCCAGAGCCACTGCGCCACTCTATGAATGTGGAGCCAACCAACCGTGATCTGTGGGAGACCTATCTGCCTGCATTCAAGGCCTTGGTAAAGAAGGCCAATGTGCGCGAGGTGATGTGTGCCTATCAGCGATTCGAGGGCAAACCATGTTGTACAAGCGATCGTCTGCTCATCGACATCCTGCGCAACAAGTGGGGCTACGATGGTATCGTGCTTACCGACTGTGATGCTATCAACAACTTCTTCAATCGTGGTCAGCACGAGACTCATAAGGACGGACTCTCTGCATCAGTTGATGCCGTGCTGAATGGTACCGACTTGGAGTGTGGCAAGGTGTTCATGTCGTTGGTAGAGGGACTGAAGAAGGGACTTATCAAGGAGAGTGATCTCGATGATCATCTGCGTAAGACTCTGATGGGACGATTTGAACTGGGTATGTTCGACCCTGCTGATATGTTGCCTTGGGCCAACCTGAAGGATGATGTCATCAGCAGCGAGAAGAACGACGCGATGGCCACTCAGGCTGCTCGCGAGAGTATGGTATTGCTCGAGAATAAGAACCTCTCCAACCCCTCCGAAGGAGGGGCTCTGAAGCCGGTACTTCCATTATCTAAGAACATTAAGACTCTGGCTGTGCTTGGTCCTAATGCCGACGATGTAAACATGCTGAATGGTAACTATGGTGGTACTCCTACCGAGGCTCATCAGCACTCACTTCTGTCAGGTATAAAGGCTGCTGTGCCAGGTGCAAAGATTATCTACAACAAGGCATGCGAACTGAATGATGAATATGCTACCATCCACCATCTGCAGGACTTCAACGATGGTAAGGGCGTTAAGGTTGAGTTCTGGAACAATCGTGAACTCGAAGGTGAACCTGCAAAGACAGAATACTTTAACGAACTGAACTTCTCGACCTTTGGCGCATGGGGATTTGCTCAGGGTGTCAGCCGCGATTCTCTGTCTGTTCGCGTAAGTGGTAAGTACACAGCCAACTTTACTGGCGATATGAAGTACACACTGACCACAGATAATGGCTACGTGCTGAAGGTGAATGGCGAGGTAGTAGAGGATGCTAAGGCTGGTGGTCGTCGTGGATTCGGCTTCGGCTTTGGTCGTAAGCCTCAGTATAAGTCATTCCCAGTTGAGGCTGGTAAGACTTACGATGTTGTGATCGAATACCGTCATGGCAACGGTCAGTTTGCTATGCTTCGTGGCGACATCTGTGAGCGCAATCTGGTTGACTTTACTGATCTTGCCAACCAGGTTAAGGATGCTGACGCCATCGTGATTATCGGTGGTATCTCTGCCCAGATGGAGGGCGAAGGTGGCGACAAGCAGGATATCGAACTGCCAAAGGTTCAGCAGATGCTGATTAAGGCTATGCACAAGACTGGCAAGCCAGTTATCTTCGTCAACTGCTCTGGTTCTGCCATCGCATTTGGCAGTGTAGAAGGCGAGTACGATGCACTGTTGCTGGCCTGGTATGCTGGTCAGGGTGGAGCCAAGGCTCTGGCCGAGGTACTGTTTGGCGATTACAACCCTGGCGGAAAACTGCCTGTAACATTCTATCGCTCTAACAACGATTTGCCCGACTTCCTTGACTACTCAATGAAGAACCGCACCTATCGTTATTTCACAGGTGTTCCTCAGTATGCATTCGGCTATGGACTTAGCTATACAACATTCAATGTGGGCGATGCTAAGATCTCTGCTAAGAAGATGAAGAAGAACGGTAAAGTTACACTCACCATCCCTGTTACCAATACCGGAAAGCGCGAGGGTACAGAGACTGTCCAGGTATACGTAAAGCGTCTCGACGATGCTGGCGCACCTATCAAGGCTCTGAAGGGATTCCAGAAGTTGAATCTGAAGGCTGGCGAGACACAGAAGGCCACCATCACACTGGATGGCGAGGCATTCGAGTATTACGACGAGATGATCGACGAGCTGTCAACTAAGTCAGGTCGCTATCAGATATTCTACGGAACCTCGTCGATGGACAAGGATCTGAAGTCATTCGATTTTGAGGTGAAGTAATCAACGGGTATCAGCACCCCACATCATTTTCTCACGTAGGGTGTTGAAGTAGCGATGATCTGATCGCTTAACTACTTTGATATCATAGGGGGCACGACGGAGCACAATCTTCGTGCCCTCTTTGCATTTCTCCGAACGTCCGTCGATAGCCACAAGGAAGTTGTGCGAACGGCTCTCCACATCCAGTTCGATAACAGATGAATCAGACAATACTATAGGTCGCACATTAAGCGAATGCGGAGCAACGGCAGTCATCGAGAATACCTTAGTACCAGGCACGATGATTGGTCCACCGTTAGATAGTGAATAAGCAGTAGAACCTGTAGGCGTAGATATTACCAGTCCGTCAGCCTGATAGGTGTTCAGATATGTTCCGTTTACATTGGCACGTATCGAAATCATCGATGCCGTGTCGCGCTTCAGTATAGCCACGTCGTTCAGTGCAAAACTAAAGTCGCCAAGCGGAGCACCATCAGCCTCAACCTGTATCAGCGCACGACTCTCCACTGCATAATCATCATTATACAGTGCCTTCAGACAGTGCTCTATATCATCAGGATTGATGTCTGCCAGGAAACCCAGTCGGCCCATGTTTATGCCCAGAATGGGGATGTTCTTATTGCCCACACGACTGGCAGCCTTAAGGAATGTACCATCGCCTCCCATCGATATTACGAAATCAGCATCAAAGTCATCATCCGAGAATACCTTAGTAGCCTTCACGTTCAGGCGCTGATGATCCTTCAGGAAGTAATAGTACTCCATGTCCACATACAGCTCCGCGCCAAAGTTGGCAATCGTAGATAGTACCTTCTGTATGCTGGCCGATTTCTTAGCCTGATAAATATTGCCCAACAGAGCAAACCTTAGTTTACGATGTTCCATATTATTTGTTCAAATCATATGTACTTCCACTATTTTTTACAATCAACTCCGTACCTTGTTTCTGACACAACTTCTTGTATTTCTGGAACTTTACGTTGGCCTTTGGTATATGAGGAGTGACAGCTATTGCAACTTTCTTTTTTACATCACCAACATTGATATTTGTGGTTGATGCTAGCAGTTGTTGGTATGCAGTGTCAATATCAATTCCTTTCAACTCAATAAAGAATGCATCCAGTGTCTCTTTACCTATTTCAAGATAATCACATTTCTTTTCGTTGGTTTCAGTAATGGCGTAGAGATTGCCATCCACTTTCACCTCTTTATATAGTCTCTTTTGGGGGTTTAGTAGCGTTATCTTGCTTTTCTTTTCCTTTAATACTATCAGTGAGTCCCTTCTCTCGCGAATTATATTTGCTGGGATGTCTCTCATAATTCAAGTAATTTATTGAAAACATTAGAAATGTCATCAGAGACAGTATCAAGTTCAGATGGCGACATCAATCGAAGTTCATCGTCTTTGATACTGTGAACACTATCATTGGCAATAGCAAAGGCTGCAACATCGTTGTACTTAATAGCACGATTGCCACCAATAATCTTCTCAACTTCAGTTTTCTTCTCTGGCGATTCTTCAATAATATCCCCAGCTTGGATGAGATTGTTGAAAGCAGACATGATGTAAGGGCTATGAGTGGCGATAAATAATGTATGATTTCTCTCTCCATTCACAATCTCTGCCAGCCAATTAACCAAATCTCGCTGAGTCTCTGGGAATAGATTCTCTTCGGGCTCTTCGAGATATATGTCGCTATGATCGTACTTCGTAAAGGAATCAATTATATAGTGTAAAGCATCAGATGCAACAGAGATACCATGGTCTTCTATGGAAATATATTTACCAGAAGGGTGGTTCTCTTTTAGTTGGTAGAGTAAATTTACTTTGGCTTCTTGGTCTTTTATGCTTTGAATGTCTAAGGTGAAGATATATTTAGAGATGTAGTTGATGAACACAAACAATGGAATTAGAGATTGCATACCACTTGATGCGTTAAGCAAATTGAACTCTTTCCCATCATTCAGCATTATTTTGTCAGTTCCTCTATTTTTGTCGTATTTATATCTGATTCCTGTATTAAGAATTGAAAGTGGTTCTTTGTCTCCAATGCTGTTTCTTGCATTCTGCCATTCTTTCATAAAATAGCGGATACTATTGTTGGGGAAATCTATTTCATACCAATTGGGAATTACGGAGAGTATGTTTCTCTCTGCAACAATATATGAAATCTTGTTGCGTTTAAAATCCCAACGTCCCTCCTTCCATTCAAATACAGATTTATTGTCTTTGAATGAAAAAGAGAATCTCATTATTTCTGTTTCGTATTCAAAGAAGGAAGAATTATCTACGTAACCTTGAAGGTTGTGGAAAGCTATTAGATTTTTGTCAATAGCTTCTCTTGAAAGAAAATCTCTTTTGTCTTGGTTTAAGGATATTGTTTTCTCTACCCAAGCGCAAAAACTAGCGATCTTTAATATACAACTCTTTCCAGTACTTTGAGGCCCGATAATTAAGTTTATCTTACTCAAAGCAATATCCACTTCTTTAAGTGGACCTATATTCCTTATAACGAGATGTTTCATATACACTAAATTTGGCGCAAAGATACAAACAATTTTTTTATTTATACCAAACTTCTTCTTATTTTTATTTCAACTTAATACTTTTCCAACTATTTTGTAGTGATGAAGAAACTGAAACTGTTGGAGTTTGAATCTTGTTGTTTTTGATAAATGATTGACGTCCTACTTCGTCGGCTAAGTATTCACTAAGTTCTCCTAATGTTACTTCACCTTTTGTTTCTTGTAACTTCTTCAATAGGAAATAAGTAAACAATCCATGTTGTTTGTCTTTGTATGGATAAGCAGTTTCATCTCCTTGAGCAGCAGAAAAAATAATAAGATTCCCTTTAGGAGTGCTTTGTTTTGCTTTAATTGCAACACCTCGTGCTGATGTGAGCATGCCTTCTTCACGCTTAGAACCACTGAAACATGCATCCAAGAATATTGTTATTGATTTAGCATCAACATTTTCCAATTTGTCATATAATTCTTGTAAAGCATAAGCAGAACCAGGGTCATTTCCTATTCCATCTACTGGCAACAGATATGATGATTGGTCTGATTCGTTGGGAATACCATGTCCAGCATAATAAATGATTGCTTTTCCTTTGCCTCTACAAACCCGCATTGCTTGTACTAACCAGTTAATGGCAATACGGATGTCGTTATATCCCGCATTTTCTATTAATCGAATCTGTTCATGTGGCACGCCTAGTGTTTTTTCTACATATTGGCAAAATATTTTTGAATCATTATTGGCAAAAGGAACGTCAACTTCGTTCTTGTACTTTTCGTTGCCAATTATGATTGCAAAGTGATAATTATTAATTATAGGATTGATGAAGATGTCAGAGTCTATGTCAACAAAAGAACTCGCGTGGACTTTGTTGTCATAAGAATAAGAACCTCGATTGTTTTGTTTGGACATAATCTTGGCAAAATCATCATCGCTATCTAAATATTTGGGATTTAGCTCTATACATTTATTTAAGACCTTTTTAGCATTCTGCATATCACCTTTTAGATAGAAAATCTGCCCACGGGCTCCGTATATTTTTCCAATCTGCGCTTTATCACCATTTTTAATCTCTTTGCATGAAAGAGCTAAATCGGAATATTCCAAAGCCTTTTTATAGTCTTTGTCACGTAATGCATATATCAATCCTAGTCTACCATATGAATATGGGTTGTTTTTATTGGCCTCTATTGATTTCTTAAACCATAACTCTGCCTTGTTTAAATCTTCTTTGACTCCCAATCCGTTTAAAAACAAACGGCCAAGGCAATACAATGGCATCCAATCACCACTTTGTGCTGCTTTCATGTACCATTCGTATGCTTTCATATGATCTTGTAGCACCCCATAACCATCATCATAAAGTACTCCTAAAGCATATTGTGCGTTTGTGTTGTCTTGTTCCGCTGCTTTAGAATACCATTCGTATGCCTTTAAATAATCTTGTTTAACACCATCGCCATAATGATACATACTTCCTAATGAAAACTGTGCTTCATTACAACCTAGTTCCGCTGCTTTAGAATACCATTCGTATGCCTTTAAATAATCCTGTTTAACGCCATTGCCGGAATAATATAAGTCTCCCAATGAATTTTGAGCGAAATAATGCCCTTGGTTAGCCGCTTTTAAATACCATTGAAAAGCATTCGTATAACTTTGTATAACACCCTCTCCCGTCTGATACATGTTCCCAATATCATTCTGCGCATTTGAATCTCCTGCCTTTGCGGCGCTCAAAAAGTAACGAAATGCATTCTTGTAATCGCCTTTTTCATAATAATAAGCACCAGTTCGATAATCGTCATCAGGACTGCTAGTTTGAGCTGTGGCACAAACAGATATGAAAAGAAGAAAATAAACAAATATTATTCTCATAATTCTATTTATTCCTAGTTTTTGATATTTATTTAATTATAGATTGTTTTTTTGTGCAAATATAAGAAGTTTTTTTGTATTGTCCAAATATTAATATGTAAAAATGAAAATAGCAGGAAAATAATAATTCCTGCCATTCCTTATTTATGTCAGCTCTAAGAAAAGTTTCTTATACCTCCCTGATTCTATTCGTTTGATGTAGCCATCGCTTAGCCAGCGTTCTATCATCTTTTCTGCATTTCGTTGGGTTACGCCTAGGTATAGCTGCATGCTGAAGGTGCTGAACTCGTCAGGCAGCATGTTATAGCGGGCACGCATCAGCTTGGTGTGGCGCTTGTGAATTGGAGTGCTGATGCACTGGGCTTGCTGCATAAAATAGTAGTCCCAATACTTGGCGAAGTAGTGGCGTTGGCATAAGAACTGAATGTCCATGGCAAGACGACACAGACGCAAGTCGATATCATCGATAGTCAGTGTGTGATGCTCTTGCCATTCGTCCCAGTGGCGCATCATGATGAATGGCACACTTACGGCTATACCATAATAAGGTACGCGTTTAAGCAGCAGTTCGTCAGTTTTCGACTGGTCCTCCTCAGCATCCGACATACGATCTTTTGCCCACTCGTAGGTGCTATCCACCAGTTTGCTGATAGGCAATTCGCCATGTGTGGTGTCGAGTCGCTCTGCCCACATGCGCATGGTCTTGAATTCTTCTGGCTCAACGCCTGCCTCTTCATCTTCCTCGCGCTTCATCATCTCGAAGTGTGAGCTAGGCATAGGGATTGCTGCCAAGCGGGTAGAGAAGCCGTTGCCGATGTTCTTGGCATTTACCTTGGATTTCAGCGCGTTTGGAGTGCCAGTGTAAACAAAGTTCCAATACACATTGAAGTCACACAGCTCAGAGTCGTAGTTCGAGAAGAACTGTCCATCTTCCTCGTTGTGGAATGCCTTGAGTTCAAGATAGGTCTTGTTGCTCCAAGCCTCGCCCTGCTGGTTGATAGCATTATCGAGTTCTGTGTCGAACGACAGCATGTGCAGGTGCATCTCTTTGCCATCCACTATCTCTACGGCATTCTTCATGTCCTCGATAAAAACCTTGTTGGATGTGCGTGCAGGATGGGTGCGGATGATGACCTTAGACATTGCAGGTCCATCGCCCTTTTGGCCGTTATCCAACCACTCCTTGCGCTTGCGACGATAACGATTCTCTGCATTCTGCCCCTCTTTGGATACCTTACGGATAGGACCTGCCAAAAGTTCGTAGAGGGTACTAACGAACGATTTGCCCGAACCTGGGTCGCCAATGATGAAAACACTATAGTTGAGCCGTCGCAACTCTCTTGGACGATGGTAAAAGCGATAAGAGCAACGAGTCATCAGTGTGCCAAGGAATGCAAATCTCTCGCAAACAGGGGTAATACTCCATCAGTTGCTCTATCTCATTGCCCGCGGCAATCATCTGTCGCTCGATAATCGGGCGATTCTTTATGTCTGTTTCTACTGTCATAGTTGTTTGTTATATTGAAAAACAAGTGCAAAGGTACTAAAAATATTCCATTCTACCAAGAATACAACACTAGTTCATACGACAGGAAGCAAAAAAAGTTTGGTCACGAAGCAAGACATAGAATGTATATATTATAATAATATTATATATAATAATTATTACATATTATAATATATAAGGTAATTCTGTCGTCCTCGTGACCAAACTTTTTTTGCTTCCTGTCGTATGAACCAATGTCACAGCGTGCACTAGAGGACGAAGTTACGGGTATCTCATAGATATGTTACGGCAATCTCATAAATAGTGCCGTACTATCTACCAGATAGTGCCGTACTATCTCATTGACTATAAAATATGTACGCGCGAGGGTGGCGGGTTAAAGTGTGTTAAGGAAATGAAGTTTTTTGCTTAAAAGCTTGGAGGGTATTGATAATTATTCTACTTTTGCAGTGTACTATTAAAGTGGTACACTATAACACAGGTAATTAACAATTAAAACTATATCATTATGATCGAAGTAAACAACATCAGTTTTAAGTACGCAGGTGGTAAGAACCTGGTATTCGATGATTTCAGTCTGGAACTGAAGCAGGATAATATTTATGGTCTGTTGGGTAAGAACGGTACAGGTAAGAGTACACTGCTCTACCTGATAGCTGGATTGCTGCGCCCTAAGAAGGGTAGCGTAAACTTTGATGGCATCGAGACCAAACTGCGCAAGCCTGAGACCCTGCAGGAGATATTCATCGTGCCAGAGGAGTTTGACTTGCCTGCTATGTCGCTCGATGAGTATGTGAAGATCAATCGCCCCTTCTATCCCTTGTTCAGTACTACTGTGCTTGAAGGTTGCCTGAAGGATTTTGAACTGACTACTGACCTGAAGCTTAATGCCCTCTCGATGGGACAGAAGAAGAAGGTGTTTATGGCCTTTGCATTGGCTACTAATACCAGGGTGCTGCTGATGGACGAGCCTACCAACGGACTGGATATCCCATCGAAGAGTCAGTTCCGCAAGGTGGTAACACAGTATATGACAGGCGACCGCACGCTCATCATCTCTACCCATCAGGTGCACGATGTAGAATCATTGCTGGATCATATCCTCATCTTGAGTCCACAAAAGCTGCTTCTGAATGCAAGTGTAGCTGAGATTCAGGACAAGTACACATTTGAGTATCGCACACCTGCCGAGATGGACGATGTACTCTATGCAGAGCCTTCGCTTCAGGGTAATGCTGTAATAGCTCCTCGCCGTGAGGATAGTCCTGAGACCCAGGTTAATTTGGAACTTCTGTTTAATGCTGTAAACGAGGGAAAGATTTGATGATTAAACATTAGACATTAAAGATTAAACATTAAATCTTATGATACAGTTTGATATACATAGATTCGGAAAACTGACCAAGTGGTCGCTCAGGAATGATCGTAGCTACTTTGTGAGAACTTTCCTGCAGGTGTTTGTTATTCAGCTGCTGATGTTCCTGTTTTTCACTACAGGTATGGTGAATATTAATGGACGTGCAGCAAACTATTCACCCTGTGCAGCGACTACCATGATGTTTGTATTGGTAATATTCCTGATTGGTCCGTCGACGATGTTCTACAGTTTGTGTGGCAAGCACGACAAGCAGGCGCTGCTCCTTTTGCCGGCATCTAACTTCGAGAAATATTTGGTGCGCTATTCTGGTTGGATTATCCTGATACCCATTGGCATAGTTGCCAGTTTGTGTGCCGACTTGATACAGTATGTGGTGAATATGCTGATGGGACATGACTATACGATTTTTGTTGTATCGAGGGTTATTGAGATGTTTACGCCAACCCATCCACACGATCCCATCCCGATGAAATATGTTGCACTGATTGTTACTATGGCCATTTGGCTTAATTCATGCTTTGCTCTAGGTGGCACATTCTTCCGTTCTCGCAAATATGCTTGGGTGCTTACTGCATTGACTCTCGTAGCAATTGGTGTTGTCCAAATGTGGCTGTTCCCCAACTCTGGCGACTTAGACTATAAAGACAGTGGAGAGACTTATGCTATGTTTTGCGCTTTTTACTGGGCATGGGCATTAGTAAACTTCTTGTTGTCGTACCGCTTCTTCTGTCGCACTCAGAATATTGGTAGGTTTGTAAACTTTTAAAGAATCGAAAGCATTATGAATAGTTTTAGCATAAATAGATTTGGAAATACCCTGCGCTGGGTGCTGAGCACCAACTTCCGCTCGCTACTGATGTGGACGATAGGGGCTGCGCTGGTGGTGTTTATGTGCGAGATGCTATATTGGAAATTCGGCACTTTGAACGAAAGCCCGTACGAGATGTTGCGTAATTTTGGAGACATGGGAATGGTGCTCTTTGTTATAGCAAGCGTGGTGCTTATTAGTTCGGTAGTTGCCGGCATCAATGATAAGCGCAAGCGCGAGTCGTTTATGATGTTGCCATCAACTAATGCAGAGAAATACCTCTCGCTGATAGTCTACTCTACAGTGGTTTGCATCCTCTGCGTATTCCTGGCAATGGTTCTCGGCGATACACTCCGTATGGCTTTTCTCTGGGGTAGAGATCTGATGGGCTTTACACCACGTTATGAAGGTGAACCAGAATCGGTATATATCACTAACCGCTGGGGAGATGTAATGTATGCAAATAGTTGGGTGCGATGGTACGATTCTGCTCTTCCTTTGTTCTGGAACAGTTTCCTTCCTAATTTTGGAATCTCTACGTGGTATGGTATAATGCGATGGGCTTTCTTCTTGGCATCTATGCTTTGGATTCACTCTCTCTATACACTAGGTGGCACATTGCTTCGTAAATATGCATTTGTGGCTTCGAGTGTGGTGTTTATTCTCCTCACGGTTGGGCTTGGAAAGTTTATGAACTATTTCGATCTGTACACGTTCCGTTCTGAATGGATAGATGCTGCAGGAAAATACTATAGGCACATGATTAGTCCTTTAGTCTATGTGTACTGCATCGTGCTGCCGATACTCTCAATTGCTAACTACTGGATATCGTTCCGTATCTTCAAGGGATTTGAATTAATAACTAACAAGTGGATAAATTATGACTTTCACAAATGATAAACCGATCTACATCCAGATGGCCGATCGCCTGTGCGACGAGATACTATCGGGTGTATACAAAGACGATGATCGAATACCGTCAGTACGCGAATATGCCGTGCTGCTCGAAGTGAACACTAATACCGCAGTGAAAGCCTACGAACAGTTGGCTCGCGAGGAAATAATCTACAACAAGCGTGGACTGGGCTACTTCGTGACT
This sequence comes from uncultured Prevotella sp., assembly GCA_900322175.1. Taxonomy (GTDB): domain Bacteria; phylum Bacteroidota; class Bacteroidia; order Bacteroidales; family Bacteroidaceae; genus Prevotella. The sequence continues at coordinate 12,272 of ONYZ01000052.1, read as the reverse complement.
CCAGGAGCCAAGAAGCAGATACTGAAGGCTCGCAAGCAGGAGTTTATGAAGGAGCGACTGCCAGAGCTGTTCCGACAGATGAGGCTATTAGATATCTCAATCTCTGACATCACAGCGGCATGGGAGAAAAGTTAAATAATGTGATTAGTGCAACTTTTCAGTAACTTTTTGCGACTAATAGTCAAAGAAACTAAGGTAAAAAAGAAAATGATACATTTACAAGACATCAACAAGACCTATCAAGGTGCCCAGCCGCTTCATGTGCTGAAGGGTATCTCGCTCGACATCGCAAAGGGTGAGTTCGTCAGCATCATGGGAGCATCGGGCTCAGGCAAATCTACACTGCTGAATATTCTCGGCATATTGGACAACTATGACTCTGGAACCTACGAACTGGCTGGAGTGCCCATCTGGAACCTCAGCGAGCGCAAGGCTGCCGCCAATCGTTTAATCTCATCTCTTTCAAAACCGCCGTGGAAAACGTTGAGTTGCCATTATTCTATCAGGGGGTATCCAGAAAGAAGCGCCACCAGATGGCGATGGAGTATCTGGACAAGCTGGGCCTGGCCGACTGGGCCGAACACTACCCCAATGAGCTGTCGGGAGGACAGAAACAGCGTGTGGCAATAGCCCGAGCACTCATCACCCGTCCACAGATTATTCTGGCCGATGAGCCCACAGGAGCCCTCGACTCGAAGACATCGGTGGAGGTGATGCAGTTGCTCAAGCAGCTGAATCAGGAAGAAGGTATGACCATAGTAGTGGTAACCCACGAGAGTGGTGTGGCCAATGAGACCAACAAGATAGTACACATCAAGGATGGCATCATAGGTCAGATAGAAGAGAACCTGAACCACGATGCAAGTCCATTCGGTATTAACGGCATGATGAAGTAATAGCTATGCACGATATACTAACAGAAATATGGCAGACGGCACGAAGGAATAAGCTTCGCACTACGCTCACAGGATTTGCTGTGGCGTGGGGAATCTTTATGATCATCGTGCTACTGGGAGCTGGCAACGGACTCATCAATGCTACGATGAAGATGAGCGGCGACTACCTGACCAACTCGATAGAAGTGGATGGTGGGCGTACTTCGCAACCCTACAAGGGTATGAAGGAAGGACGCTATATCCAACTGAACGCCCACGATAAGGAAGCTACTGAGACGGAGTTTACACAGAATGTAGATGAAGTTGGAGCCTGCTACTATATGAGCGGTACAGTAACCTATGGCGAGAATTATAAGAACATCCAGATAGCAGGTGTTTACCCAGTTCATACTCAGATCGTTAAAACACATCTTATTTGTGGACGATTTATCAACGATATTGACGTGAAGGAGCGACGCAAGGTGCTGGTTCTTGCCGACAGTCAGGCCAAAGAACTTGAGCCTAAGGACTACCAAACACTGTTGGGTAAGTTTGTGAAGGTGGGTAACATCCAGTTTAAGGTAGTGGGCATCTATAAAGGTCGTGACGAGGGTTGGGCTAATGCCTATTCGTCTTACTCGGCCATCAAGAGTATCTATGGTGCTAACACCCCCAGTCTGGGTAGCATTGAGTTTACATTCCACGGGTTGGACACAGAGAAAGCTAATTATGAATTTGAAAAGGACTATCGTCGACGTCTGAATGGTATGCACCAGGCACACCCTGACGACAAACGTGCTATTTGGATCTGGAACAACTATACACAGAGCTTGCAGATGAACGATGGTATAGCCATCATCCACACTTTCCTATGGGTCATCGGCCTCTTCACATTGCTAAGTGGTATCGTGGGTGTATCAAACATCATGCTCATCACTGTGAAGGAGCGCACTCATGAGTTTGGCATTCGTAAGGCTATCGGCGCCAAGCCATGGAGCATACTGCGACTGATTATTACTGAGAGTGTGATTATTACTACTCTGTTTGGATACTTAGGTATGCTGTTTGGCATATTCGCCAATGAGTATATGGATGCTACACTGGGACACGAGGTGACAGATCTGGGTGTACAGAAGATAACACTGTTTGTAAACCCAACCGTGGGCTTGGATGTGTGTATCGAGGCAACTATGGTGATGGTGATAGCTGGTACTATCGCAGGACTCATCCCTGCCTATAAAGCAAGTAGAATTCGCCCCATTGAGGCATTAAGAGCTGATTGATTATGAGAGTAGATATTGATAGTTACAGAGAAATAATCGATACGCTGACTCGTAATAAGTCGCGTTCGTTCCTCACTGGGTTCGGTGTGTTCTGGGGTGTGTTTATGCTCGTAGCCCTGATGGGTGGCGGACAGGGTATGAAGGAGAAACTATACAGCAACTTCGAGGGCTTTGCCCAGAATACAGTGATTGTTGGTGCCGAGCAAACCTCCAAACCCTATAAGGGATTTCGCAAGGGACGCCGCTGGTATATGGTATATAAAGATGTGGAGCGCCTGAAGCAAAAGGTTCCAGAGTTGGATGCTGTGGCTCCAATGCTGATGGGACGTGGAGGAACTGCATATTATGATGACCAGAAAACCAGTCCCACTATGCATGGCTCTGTGCCAGAAGTGGCTAGGATTATGGAACCAAAGATATACTACGGTAGGTATCTGAACGATATGGATATCAAAGAACAACGCAAGGTGTGCGTGATAGGCAAGAAGATATACAAAGACCTGTTTAGGGAAGGTGGCGATCCTTGCGGCAAGAAGATTCGTGTGGATTCTACCTATTATGAAGTGGTGGGGGTAGACTATAGTTCAGGCGGTATCTCGATAGGTGGACGTGCAGAAGAACGTATCACCATTCCAATCACCTTGATGCAGGCCGTTTTTAATCGTGGTAATGCAATTGACATTATCGCTGCTACAGGTCGCCCAGGTGTTATTATGAGTAAGGTTACGCCTCGAATACGCGAAACCGTGGCAAGAGCTCACTATGTAGATCCTACTGACGAACAAGGTGTGTTTGTATTCAATACAGAGTTGATGTTCCAGATGATCAACAATCTGTTTAAGGGCGTGAATGTTCTTATCTGGCTGGTTGGTCTGGGAACCCTGCTTGCTGGTGCCATTGGCGTGTCAAACATTATGATGGTGACGGTGAAGGAACGCACTACAGAGATAGGTATCCGTAGAGCAATAGGTGCTACACCCAAGATGATACTATCGCAGATTATCTCGGAGAGCATAGTGCTGACACTTGTGGCGGGTATGAGTGGAATACTATTCGCTGTGATGATATTGCAGATGCTGGAATTGGCTAATACAGAGGATGGTATAGTAGAGACCCACTTCCAAGTGGGATTCTGGACAGCAATATTCTGTGCCGTAGTGGTGAGTACACTGGGTGTGCTTGCTGGCTTAGCTCCAGCAGCCAGAGCGATGAGCATAAAGCCAGTAGATGCAATGCGAGACGAGTAATACATTAAACATTAAGGATTAAACATTAAAAAAATAAAGCATATGAAACGCTATTCAAAACTGATTATCGCTGCTATCGTAGCGCTGATTTTCATCGGAACATTCGTGTTCTTGTGGCAGAAGAGCCAACCCAAAGAAGTGGTTTACAATGAGTTTACCCCAAAACTGGACAGTATCCAGAAAACCACCATTATCACAGGTAAGATTGAACCTCGCAACGAGGTTAACATCAAGCCACAGATCTCTGGTATCATCAGCGAACTCTACAAGGAGGCTGGCGACTATGTGAATGCCGGCGACGTGATAGCAAAGGTAAAGGTGGTGCCTGAGATGGGACAGCTCTCGAGTGCAGAGATGCGTGTGCGTCTGGCAGAGATCAATCTGAAGCAGGCCCAGACCGACTTTGAGCGCGAGCAGAACCTCTTCAATCAGAAGTTGGTGAGTGCCGATGAGTTTGATAAGATCAAAGTGTCGTTGGCTCAGGCCAAGCATGAGAAAGTGGCTGCTGAGGATGCTCTGCAGGTTGTGCGCGATGGATTCTCGAAGTCGAATGCCAAGGCTTCATCTACTCTGATTCGAAGCACTATCAGTGGCAGAATCCTCGACATACCTGTAAAGGTGGGATACTCTGTTATCCAGGTGAACACCATGAACGAAGGTACTACGATTGCCACAGTTGCCAATATGAACAACCTGATTTTCCGTGGAAATATTGATGAGACTGAGGTGGGGCAGCTGGTGAACGGCATGAACATGAAGATTACTATCGGTGCCCTGCAGGACCTGAAGTTTGATGCTGCCCTTGAATATATCTCACCAAAGGCTATCGAGAGCAATGGTGCCAACCAGTTTGAAATTAAGGCTGCTGTTAAACTGACTGAGGGTGGAAAGATTCGCAGTGGCTATAGCGCCAATGCAGAGATAGTACTAGCCAAGGCCGACAAGGTGCTGACCATCCCAGAGAGTGCCATCGAGTTTAGTGGCGACAGTACTTTTGTATATGTTATAAATGGCGATGGCAAAGACAAGAACTACAATCGTACCTATGTGGAGACTGGTCTCTCTGACGGTGTAAATATCGAGATTAAGAAGGGCATCACGGCAAAGGATAAGGTTCGTGGTCCTGAGATCGTAACTGATGACAATGAAAAGTAAGCGATTATGAGAAAGTATATATTATCAATAGTAATAGGCTCGTTGGGCATAGGTACTGTAAGTGCGCAGAAGGCTTGGAGCATCCGTGAGTGCTGCGACTATGCTATTGAGCATAACATCAGCATAAAGCAGCAGGTGAACCAGTGTCGCCAGCAGGAGATACAGCTGAGCAATGCCAAGAATTCACGACTGCCTGATGTAAGTGGAAGTGTAGGTCAGAACTTCTCGTTCGGTAGAGGACTTACCTCTGAGAATACTTATACAAACACCAATACATCATCGACATCGTTCCAGCTTGGTGCCAGTCTTCCATTGTTTACTGGCTTTGAGATTCCAAATCAAATAAAGCTGAGTAAACTGAACCTCGAAGCAGCTACGGCCGATCTGGAAAAGGCAAAGAACGATATTCGTATGCAGGTGGCTCAGGCTTATGTGCAGATACTCTATGATATGGAGATTGCTGATGTGGCTCGTCGACAGATCTCAATCGACTCTGCTCAGGTGGCCCGTCTGCAGGCCTTTGTGAATAATGGCAAGGCAAGCGAGGCAGAACTCTCTCAGCAGAAGGCAACAATGGCCAATAGCCGACTGACAGCCACACAGGCAGAGAACAATCTGAAGTTGGCTATATTGAGCCTTACCCAGCTATTAGAACTGCCTAGCCCTGATGGCTTTACCATTGTTCGTCCTAGTCTGGCAGAACTGGAAAATCTGGTAAAACTTGATAATCTTACCACACCAGATCAGGTTTATGCTGAGGCTATAGGTATCAAGCCAGAGATACTTTCACAGCAACTGAAACTGCGTGGTGCTGCTCATAGCATCAAGATTGCTCAGGCTGGACATTACCCAACACTCTCGCTGAGTGGTGGACTGGGAACCAACTATTATACTACCTCTGGTTTTAAGGCTGACGGATTTGGCAAACAGTTGGAGAACAACTTCAGCCAATATATCGGACTGAATCTTAATGTGCCAATCTTCAATCGCTTCCAGACGCGCAATCGCGTGCGTAATGCCCGTATCGATCAGGAGACTCAGCAGTTGCAGCTCGACAACACTAAAAAGTCATTATATAAGGAGATTCAGCAGGTGTATTATAACGCTCTGAATGCACAGACCAAGACTCAAAGTTCGGCTGAGGCTGTGCAGAGTTCGAAGGATGCTTTCGAACTGATGCAAGCTAAATACGAGAATGGAAAATCGACCATCACAGAGTTTAACGAGGCAAAGAACAACTATCTGAAATCAGAATCGGATCTGGTTCAGGCCAGATATGAGAATCTGTATCAGCATGCGTTGTTAGAGTTTTACAGAGGCAAGGAGTTGAATTTCTAATATAAGTTAGCTATTTTATGTTTCGGGGCTTGAAATATATGTTTCAAGCCCCGAAATTTATATTGCAAACCCTGCAACACAAATTAGTCAACTATGATTTTTCTTTTATTAGCCACATAAATGCCTTTCGCTACAGGCTTCTTGCTTAATTTGCGGCCACAAAGAGTATACCAACAAGTAGGCTCCTCTGTATCAGATCGTAAATTGTTGATACCAGAACTCGCATTGTTGAAGTTCTTTAGCTCGTAGAGAGCTGGCAGTGCTTTATGTGTATTATTGTCCCATAAGCCACGATTCACCCATCCTGTAAGGACTTTACTGTCAGGACCATTGCCATTTTCTTCTGGGAACCACCAATAAAGTCCGTTTACATTGCTGTGCTTGTTTAACTCCTCTATGAGTGCTTTTGTATAAGCAGCTTGACCTTCAGGCGAAATGGGCCAGGTGCTTTGGAAATCATAATCTATACCTTTCCCCTTTTCAGGCTGCCACTGATAGTAGTAGGCAGTTTCTACAATTTGAACTTTTTTATCTGAAAAATCATTAGCTAGCATCTTTAAGTTGCTGGCAAGTGTAGATAGTGATTTATGCCAGAATGGGTAATATGACAGTCCGATTATATCGTAATCGATACTGGCTAAACGTGTAAAATAGTCTTTCAGTGCATTTCCATCGCCTGAACGCTCTGAATGAATGATGATCTTGGCCTCTGGACAAACCTCTCTGCAAGCCTTGGTGGCCTGTGTTAGCAGGTTCTTGAAACGTGTCCAGTTTGATTCTGAAGAGTTTGAATAGCAAATGTATGTTTTGCTGTTATATTTTCCCCAAAGCATACCGTATGAAATCTCGTTGCCTGTCTGTATGAAGTCAGGCGTTGCTCCTGCTTCCACTAGTTTCTCCAAGCACTCTTTGGTATAGTCGTATATCTTCTGTAGCAGTTCTTCATTGGATAGTGTAGTCCATGCTGCAGGTGTCCATTGGTTAGATGGATCAGCCCAAGTGTCGCTGTAGTGAAAATCTAGCATTAGAGCAAACCCTTCTTCCTTAATACGCTTGCAGAGTGCTATCACATAGTCTATGTCTTGACAAACCTGTGCATCTTTTTTCCCATCAGGAGCTTTTTGGTTGGGATTTACGAATAAACGTACGCGCTGGGCATTCCATCCCACTGTATCGCTTTTCATATATTTCAGCACATCGTCTATCTTGGCGCCTTGTTCGTCGTAGTATTCTACGTTATTGTCTTCGTAGCTTTTCAATACAGAGATGTCGCCACCTACATACTTCTGAGCACAAAGGGTGTTCGTGCTGCAGAGTAGGGCTATAATTAATAGTAGTTTTAGTAGTTTCATTTTTTCTAGGATATTAAATTGTTACTATTATTTCTTATGACGGTTTGCCCGCTGCTCACGGTATTTGGCTTTCTGACGAGCAGAGCCGCTACCGTGAGCACCAGTGATATACTTTTTCTTTTTGGCTTTGGTTTTTACTTTGCCATCGTCTTTCGGCTTGTCACCTCCACGTCCGAAGTTGATGCCGTTCTCAAGAATGTTCTGAAAATCGTCCATTAAATCTGAAATTTAATGTTTAATCTTTAATGATGGAACAGACGTACACCAGTAAACGCCATTGCAATACCATACTTATCGCAGGTCTCGATAACATTGTCATCGCGAACTGAGCCACCAGCCTGGGCGATAAACTCTACGCCACTCTTATGAGCTCGCTCAATATTGTCGCCAAATGGGAAGAATGCGTCAGAACCCAGGGCTACTTTAGTGTTCTTTGCTATCCACTCCTTTTTCTCCTCCATAGTGAGTATCTCGGGCTTCTCCTTGAAGAACATCTGCCATGTGCCATCGCGTAGTACATCGTCGTGATCCTCTGAGATATATACATCGATGGTGTTATCGCGATCAGCACGACGGATATTGTCGATGAATGGTAGGTTCATTACCTTTGGATGCTGGCGCAACCACCATATATCTGCCTTGTTTCCAGCCAGACGTGTGCAGTGGATACGGCTCTGCTGGCCTGCTCCGATACCAATGGCCTGACCATCCTTAACGTAGCAAACAGAGTTACTCTGAGTGTATTTCAGTGTAATCAGTGCGATGATCAGATCGCGCTTAGCTTCAGGACTAAAGGTCTTGTTCTGTGTAGGCATATTCTCGAAGAGTGCATCGTCATCGAGTTTGATCTCGTTGCGACCCTGTTCGAATGTGATGCCGAATACCTGCTTGCGCTCGATTGGCTCAGGCACGTATGTAGGATCAATCTTGATTACATTGTATGTTCCCTTGCGCTTGTCCTTCAGTATCTCTATAGCCTCTGGAGTAAAGTCGGGTGCAATCACACCATCGCTTACCTCGCGCTTAAGCAACTTGGCTGTTGTTGCGTCGCAGGTGTCAGACAGAGCTACAAAGTCGCCATAGCTCGACATACGGTCGGCACCACGTGCTCTAGCGTATGCACAAGCGATAGGACTCTCGTCGAGGTCCTTTACATCGTCAACAAAGTATATCTTCTTCAGTGTGTCGCTCAGAGGCAGTCCTACAGCTGCTCCTGCAGGACTTACGTGCTTGAACGATGCTGCTGTAGGCAATCCAGTTGCAGCTTTAAGCTCTTTTACAAGCTGCCATGCATTGAATGCGTCAAGGAAGTTGATATATCCAGGACGGCCGTTGATAACTTCGATGGGTAGCTCGCCCTCAGTCATAAAGATGCGTGAGGGCTTCTGATTGGGATTACATCCGTACTTGAGTGCTAATTCTTTCATTTTTGCGATATTTTCTATTTCTGTGTGCAAAGGTACAAAATATTTTTGTAAATTTGCAGCAAATTTTTAATAATATGGAAAAGAAACGTTTGGCGCTTAGAAAACTGCTTGAGGCAGTAGAGAAGGAGATCTTGAGAAAACCTGATAAGAAGACGCTCGACCGTCTCTCGCTTTTGGCTGGGTTCCAGAGTTGGGAAGAATTCCAGAATGCCTTGCATGGGGAATAAAAAAAGAGGCTTGCACACTTGGGCGCAGCCTCTTTTTTCCTTTTTTATTCACCAACGTTGTGGCGCTTCTCCTTGATGCGAGCAGCCTTACCAGTGAGCTTGCGCAGATAGTAAAGCTTAGCACGGCGAACCTTACCAACCTTGTTGACCTCGATGCTCTCAATGTTCGGAGACTCGATTGGGAAGATACGCTCTACACCAATTGTACCTGACATCTTGCGAACAGTGAAGCGCTTCTTGTCTCCGTGACCAGCAATCTTAATTACTACACCACGATAGAGCTGGATAATAATTTTGTAAGCGACAGTGATAGTGTCACCAGCCTTGAACTCTGGGAACTTCTTGCCGGTTGCAAATGCTTCTTCAGCAACTTTAATTAAATCCATTGTACTTTTAAATAATTAAATTGTTGTATCGTTCCAACGCAACATAACAGGCCTCTCGTTACTTCCTGCCAGCGATTACGCCGAAAAGCGGGTGCAAAGGTACAACTTTTTTTTGTTTCGAAGAAATATTTCGGATATTTTTTGTATTTTTGCACCATTAAAACAACAAATTATGAATATAAGACGTATTATTTATGCTTCTTTGGCCTCGTTGATGATAGTTGGGTGTGCACCTAAGCATTATCAACTTACTAGTGTGGAGCGTACTCGCTTGATAGTGGATAGTCGCTATGATAAGAAACCTGATGAGCGTGCTGTTAAGTTTCTAGAACCCTTTAAACGGGTTAACGATAGTATTATGGGACCGATAGTTGGTGTGGTTGCTAGGAATATGCATGCCGATCGTCCTGAGAGTAATCTTTCTAATCTCTTGGCTGATATTCTAGTTTGGTCTGCTAAGGATTATAACGAAAATCCAGTTCTCGGCATATATAACATGGGGGGTATCCGTGCCGACCTTACTAAAGGCAATGTTACCTATGGAGATGTGCTTGATGTGGCTCCTTTTGAAAACAAGATATGTTTCATCACCCTTACAGGCGAACAGATGCTTACATTGTTCCGTCAGATAGCCCATAGGGGAGGCGAGGGTGTAAGTCATGGCGTAGAGTTGGTGATTACTGAAGATGGAAAACTCATTTCAAGCAAGCTTCATGGCAAGGAAATTGATCCAAAGGCTGAGTATCGCGTGGCTACCATCAATTATCTTATCGAGGGCAATGATGGTATGCCAGTACTCCGAGAGGGAACTAACATTATTGCTCCTAATGAGAAGAGTAACAACACCCGATTCCTTATTATGAACTATTTCAAGGATCATCAGGCTCGTGGCGTGATAGTTGATTCACAGGTAGAAGGTAGAATAAAAATTCAGTAAGTTATGCGTAGATTACACCTTATAATATTTATAGCACTTGTGGCAGTTGTTTCGGCAAGTGCAAAGTCCAAGAAACAGTTGGTGATACTCCATACCAACGATACTCACTCGTGTATTATGCCTCTTAATGAGAATCTTGACAATAAAGATCTGGCCGGTCGTGGCGGATTCTTGCGTCGTATAAGCATGATTAAGGAGGAGCGAAAGCAGAATCCTGATTTGTTATTCTTCGATTCTGGCGATTTCTCACAGGGATCTGGCTTCTACACTATATTTAAGGGTGAGGTCGAAGTCGGATTGATGAACTATATGGGCTATGATGCTGTCACTATCGGCAATCACGAGTTCGACTTTGGACTTGAGAATATGGCACGTTTGTTTCGTATGGCCAACTTCCCAATAGTCTGTTCAAATTATGATTTCACAGGAACTCCATGCGAGGGTCTTGTCAAAGACTACATCACTCTTAATCGCAATGGACTTAAGATTGGAGTCTATGCGCTTGGTGCTCCTATAAAAGGACTTGTGTCGAATAAGAACTGTGAGGGTGTGAAATACCTCGATCCAGTTGAGATATCCAAAAAGTATATTAATATTCTGCGCAAGCAGGAAAAGTGTGATGTTGTGATATGTATCTCTCATCTGGGCTGGCAGATATCTGAATATCCCGACCAGCAGTTTATTAAGGAGATAGAGGGGTGCGATTTGGTATTGGGAGGGCATACTCATACCTATATGCCTACTCTTGAGTATGCACCTGATAAGACCGGAAAGATGGTTCCTGACGATCAGAATGGTAAGCACGGTGTGTTTATCGGCAAACTGGTTCTGACGTTCGAGAAGTAGTTATTCGAAGTAGAACGATAATACAATCATCTTCGTATGCCCGCTATTGATAGCGTTGGCATACGTTTTTTTATTGTCGTCCTTCAAGTCGGATACATGGCTTTTGTCTATCCTGTTGCCCAATCCATAGCAAAACTTTAGTTCTGGTATAAACTTGAAGAAAGGCAGATACAGGTCGCATCCCAGTCCCAACTCAATCATCAGGTCAGTACGCTTTAGTTGTATTATATCCTGATTCTTACTGGTTAGATTCATCATTGGACTTAAACCTGCCAGCATGTATGGACGGATGTTGTTCCATCTCTGGGCAGAGAATTTAATATCTACGGGGACAGACAGATATGTATTCTTCATATCCTGAGTCTCTGGTATAGGTCTTCCCTCTGTATCTAGAACTCCTGTATTCTTTAACATCAGATGTTTAGAACCAAAGTGCATGGTGGGTGTTATACGCAGGTTCAGATGATTTGATAGTCGCATGTCTGCCAGTACACCTACTGATAATCCTGAATTCCATCTATCGGCATCGCACACAATTGGTGCTTCGCTATCAAACTCAATATCCTGCATATTCATGCCCACTGAGATACCAAAGTGCATAGGGCGCAAGTCGATATACGGCTTGTGCTGAATCGCGTGTCGTATTTGTGCCATACATCCAGTTGCGATACATATAGCTGTTATAATAGATAGAATTCTAATTTTCATACCTTTATAATAACGCAAAAATCGCTATCTTATTATGTAAAATCTTATTTTGACAATGTATAAATTACTAAAAAAGATACCTAAAGTTTGGTATATTTCGAAAATAAGTTGTACCTTTGCATCACTCAAAGTGAGTATTTATATTATTAACAATTTAATAGATTACGAATTATGGCATATGTAATTGGTGACGACTGCATCGCTTGCGGTACATGTCAGGGCGAGTGCCCAGTAGAGGCAATTTCTGAGGGTGAGAAGTATTCTATCAACCCTGATCTCTGCACAGAGTGTGGTACTTGTGCAAGTGTTTGTCCTTCTGAGGCTATCAGCCTTCCCTAATATTTAGGACATAAGACAATCTAACAGGTGTTTCCTTATTGGGAGCACCTGTTTTCTAGTTCGTCCAGCACGAACGTATTCTAACGGGTGAGAGTCCCCAACGTGCCCTTATAGCGGGAAGCGTCCAGCCAGAGGCAAAGGTGTCCGCCGCG
>ONYZ01000051.1 GCA_900322175.1 uncultured Prevotella sp. | reverse complement strand
CTATCGTTTTTAAGCGAAAGCGGGTGCAAAGGTACGACATTTTTTCTTTCCCACCAAATATTTTCCAAAAAAAATTCCCAAAAATATGAAAATTTTCGGAAATGTTTACAAAACTCGACTTACACCTTATTAATATATATTACTCAAATATCTCTTCGATGTCATTTTCGTCTCCAGTTTCACCTAGCGACTCACCACCTAAAGGACAGGGGTCAAAACCTAGCGGAAGATCGAAAACCGCATCCTCGCTATATCCAAGTTTTGCATCTTTATATACCTGTTGCATGTAAAGAGCGAATATCGGCAATGCTCCAGAAGCGCCCTGCCCCATAGCCATTGAATTGAAATGGATATCGCGATCATCACCACCAACCCAACATGCATTTACCAAATTTGGAGTCAAGCCAACAAACCAAGCATCACTATTATTATTAGTTGTACCTGTCTTACCAGCCAACTGTCCCTTAAGATTATATTTAAAGCGCAAACGACTAGCAGTACCTCCATCGACAACATTGCGGAGCATGTATATCATTTTGTGAGCACTCTCCTCACTAATCACCTCGTTCATACGAGGTTGGAATTGTGCGATAACATTACCTTCATTATCCTCAATCCTTGTAACAAACATACAAGCAGCACGAATTCCGTGATTAACAAAAGCCGTATAAGCACTAGCCATCTCACCAACACTAATATCGCATGGTCCCAAACAGAGAGCCATCGAGGGATGGATATCCGGATTACGAATACCATACTCATGCAGAAGATCAACGAATGCCCGAGGATTTAGCTTACTCATAAGATAAGCAGAAATCCAGTTGTTAGACTGCTGAAGTCCCCACTTGAGAGTAACCATCTCGCCATATCTTGCACGACTGCCATTACGCGGTGTCCACGACTGACCAGCTACTACATAAGTCTGCTGAACATTAGGCGCTTCATCACATGGAGAGAAACCATTCTCCATAGCAAGCGAATAAAGATATGGCTTAATAGTAGAACCAACCTGACGACGTCCTTCCATCACCATATCATAAGCGAAGTGTTCATAATTCAATCCACCCACATAAGCCTTTACATAACCATTCTGAGGACATACGCTTACAAAGCCTGTACGCAGAAAAGATTTGTAATATTTTATCGAATCAAGAGGAGTCATCGTTGTATCCACTTCACCATGATATGTAAATACAGACATTCTGGTTTTAGTGCGGAAAGATTTTTGTATCTCACTATCAGATGCCCCACTCTGTTTCAGCACTCGATAACGTTCGCACTGACGAATTGAACGATTCAATATCTGCTCAACCTGGCTCTTTGACAGATTTGAAGAATAAGGAGCATTTGCCTTGTTGGCAATCTCCTTATCAAAGGCTGGCTGAAGAAATTTCACCACATGCTGATATGCAGCTTGTTCAGCATACTCCTGCATACGCGAATCAATTGTGGTGTACACTTTCAGACCGTCAGTATAGATATTGTAGTTATTACCATCACGCTTCTTGTTTTTATTGCACCAACCGTATAAAGGATCTGATTCCCAATTGATTGAGTCGTTTACAAACTTTGCCATATTCCATGAAGGATAGTTGGTGCGAACAGGTTTCTTTGCGGTCATATACTGACGCAAATACTCACGGAAATATTGTGCCAAGCCCTCTTTATGGTCTGCCACATGGAACTTTAGTGTAAGTGGCTCTGCGCTATACTTTTCGAATTCAGCATCAGTCAGATATCCAGCTTTCACCATCTGTGCCAGAACCACATTTCTGCGATCTCGGCTACGCTCTGGATTACGAACGGGATTGAAATATGACGGGTTCTTACAGAGACCAACAAGAGTGGCCGACTCAGTTACGGTAAGATCTTTAGGATCCTTACTGAAATACGTATTCGAAGCAGTTTTGATTCCCACAGCATTATGCAAGAAATCAAAATAATTCAAATACATTGTCAGTATCTCATCTTTAGTATAATTACGCTCTAGCTTTACAGCAATAACCCACTCTATAGGTTTCTGCAGCAGTCGCTCGATAGTAGAATGAGCCTGTTCTGAATACAACTGCTTAGCTAACTGCTGAGTAATAGTAGAACCACCACCAGCACTCTTTTGTCCTAACACACCGCGCTTAACAATAGCACGACCTAAAGCAATAAAATCGATACCTGAGTGCTCGTAGAAGCGCACATCCTCGGTAGCCACCAAAGCATGAATCATCGATGGTGCGATCTTATTATAATCCACCATTACACGATTTTCACGATTGTAATTCCACGTTCCCAACAATTTGCCATCAGAAGAATAAATCTGAGTTGCAAATCTACTGATAGGATTCTGGAGATCTTCAATAGGAGGCATATAACCGATCCAACCCCTGTCGATGGCATAAAAAGCACCAGCGACGGCCAGCACGGTTATGGTCAATAATGTCCATAGAAAATAGACAAATAGCTTTCTCATATTCTAATTTTGGTTACTTTTTGCTGCAAAATTACTATTTTCTTTCAAAATACGGCACGGAAATCAGAAATATTGTGTAATTTTGCGCCGAGAAAATAAAAATAGGCAATGAAAAAGCATAATTTCGTAACAATTGCCGATCTCACACGAGAGAAGATTCTCTACATGATTGAGATGGCAGAAGAGTTCGAGAAGCACCCCAACCGTGAGTTGCTTAAGGGTAAAGTTGTCGCTACCCTTTTCTTCGAACCATCAACCCGAACCCGACTAAGTTTTGAAACCGCAGCCAACCGTTTAGGAGCTCGCGTTATTGGATTTGCCGATCCAAAAATTACTAGCGGTACTAAGGGTGAGACTCTTAAGGATACCATCCTGATGGTTTCTAACTATGCTGATGTGATTGTGATGCGTCATTATATCGAAGGTGCCGCAGAGTATGCTTCCGAAGTAGCTCCCATCCCCATTGTGAATGCCGGCGACGGAGCTCATCAGCATCCTTCGCAGTGTATGCTCGATTTATATTCGATATACAAGACTCAGGGCACACTCGACAACCTTAATATATATATGGTGGGAGATTTGAAATACGGTCGTACCGTTCACTCACTGCTGATGGCGATGCGCCACTTCAACCCAACCTTTCATTTTATAGCGCCTAAGGAGCTTGCTATGCCAAAGGAGTATAAGCTATATTGCGATGAACATGGTATAAAGTATCAGGAGCACACAGCATTCAACGAGAAGGTTATTGCCGATGCCGATATTCTATATATGACACGTGTTCAGAAGGAGCGTTTCTCTGACCTAATGGAATACGAGCGAGTAAAGAATGTATATGTGCTTAACAACGATCTGCTTAAGAGCGCTAAGCCAAATATGAAGATTCTGCACCCGCTGCCACGTGTAAACGAGATATCATACGAGGTTGATGACAACCCACACGCCTACTACATCCAGCAAGCCGGCAACGGACTTTTTGCCCGCGAAGCAATCTTCTGCGATGTACTTGGCATCAGTCTCGACGAAGTTAAAAACGACAAAACCATTATCCTATGAACAAGAAAGAACGCTTAGTTGCCGCCATTCAGAACGGCACAGTGATTGATCATATCCCTACCGACAAAACCTATCAGGTAGCCAGTCTGCTGGGTCTCTTTACCCTTAAGACCCCAGTTACTATCGGATTCAACTACCCATCGAAAAAGGTTGGTTCGAAAGGTATCATCAAGGTGAGCGACAAGTTTTTTACCGATGCCGAGATTTCACGACTTTCGGTAGTTGCTCCTAATGTTATTCTTAGTATCATTCGCGACTATGAAGTGGTAGAGAAGAGAAACGTTGTTACCCCAGCGGAAATCAAAGGTATTGTGAAATGCAATAACCCAAAGTGCATCACCAACAACGAGCCGATGGCAACCCACTTCCACGTAACAAATGGCATCCTTACATGTCATTATTGCGAAAAAGAGCAGGACATCAACAAAGTGGAACTTTGTTAATTGATAATTAATAATTGATAATTGACAATTACATTTAAACCCAATAAACAAAACAATGAACAGAGACAACACAATCTTTGAGTTGATTGAGAAAGAGCATCAGCGCCAGCTGAAAGGCATTGAGCTGATTGCTAGTGAGAACTTCGTAAGCGACCAGGTGATGGAAGCCATGGGATCTTACCTTACCAACAAGTATGCCGAAGGTTATCCTGGTCACCGTTACTATGGTGGTTGTCAGGTAGTCGACGAGGTAGAACAGCTTGCTATCGACCGCGTTTGCAAACTTTTCGGCGCTGAGTATGCCAACGTTCAGCCACACTCTGGCGCACAGGCTAACGCAGCAGTACTGTTGGCAGTACTGAAACCAGGCGACACTTTTATGGGTCTGAACCTTGACCATGGTGGGCACCTTTCACACGGTTCACACGTCAACACCTCTGGTCTGATCTACAATCCTATCGGCTACAACCTGAATAAGGAGACTGGTCGTGTAGACTACGATGAGATGGAGCAGTTGGCCCTCGAGCACAAGCCAAAGCTGATTATCGGTGGTGGTAGTGCTTACAGCCGTGAGTGGGATTATAAGCGTATGCGAGAGATTGCCGATAAGGTTGGCGCACTGCTGATGATCGATATGGCTCACCCCGCAGGTCTGATTGCAGCTGGTCTGCTCGACAACCCTGTTAAGTACGCTCACATCGTAACTTCTACCACACACAAGACGCTTCGTGGTCCTCGTGGAGGTATCATCCTGATGGGTAAGGACTTCGAGAATCCTTGGGGTTTGAAGACACCAAAGGGTGTAGTTAAGATGATGTCTCAGCTGCTCAACTCAGCCGTATTCCCAGGTCAGCAGGGAGGTCCACTTGAGCACGTGATTGCCGCCAAGGCTGTTGCATTCGGCGAGGCTCTGCAACCAGAGTTCAAGGAGTGGGCTAAGCAGGTACAGAAGAACGCAAAGGTTCTCGCCGAAGAGTTGGTTAAGCGCGGTTTTGGCATCGTTAGTGGTGGTACCGATAACCACTCTATGTTGGTTGACCTTCGTTCTAAGTATCCCGATCTTACTGGCAAGGTTGCTGAGAACGCTCTCGTTGCTGCTGATATCACAGTAAACAAGAACATGGTTCCATTCGATAGCCGTAGCGCATTCCAGACATCAGGTATCCGTCTCGGAACTCCTGCTATCACCACACGCGGTGCTAAGGAGGATCTGATGGTTCAGATTGCTGCTTGGATCGAGGAAGTACTGAATGATCCTGAGAACGAGCAGGTTATTGCTTCTGTTCGCGCTCGCGTGAACGAGAAGATGAAGGAGTATCCACTCTTCGCTTATTAAATAAAATAAAGCCCCTGCCAATCGGCAGGGGTTTATTTTTTACTTCAGCTCAGCGTTAAAATGATCTATCGCTTGACGGAATAAATGATTCCTTGTGTTACCACCGAAGATACTATGATTACGATTGGTATAGACTAACTGTCGGAAATCCTTATCAGCCTGAACCAGCGCTTCTACATATTCTGCCGAGTTCTGATAATGCACATTATCATCAGCTAGTCCGTGACAGATAAGCAATGCTCCATGTAGCTGCGATGCTCGTGCTATCGGATTTACATCATCATATCCGCTAGCATTCTCCTTTGGAGTACGCATATATCTTTCTGTATAGATAGAATCGTAATAGCGCCAGCATGTTGGAGGAGCGATTGCTACACCAGCCTTGAATACAGGGCGCCCTTCCGACATCGACATCAGCGTGTTCCATCCGCCATAGCTCCACCCCCAGATGCCAATTCGCTCTTTGTCCACATAGTTTTGCTTACCTAGCCAGATAGCAGTCTCCACCTGGTCGCGAGCCTCCAGTTCGCCCAGTCGCAGATAGGTGCACTTCTCAAAATCAGCACCACGACCGCCAGTACCGCGATTATCTACACACACGCAGATGTAACCCTGCTGACAGAGATACTGCTCAAGAATAGCGCCATTATTGCTCATGCCTATACCCCACTGGTTCAGCACCTGCTGACTGCCGGGGCCGCCATACTGATACATTATCACAGGATACTTCTTCGATGCATCAAAATCAGCAGGCTTTACCATCCAGCCGTTCAGCATCACACCCTCGGATGTTGTAAACTGGAACATCTCCTTCTTACCCAGATCATACCCTGCCAACTTCTGCTTTAACTCATGGTTGTCTATCAGCGTGGTCAGTACTTTGCCGTTATTCTGGCAGATGGTATATTGGGCGGGATTGTTGATATCACTCCAGATATTGATGAAGTACTTGTAGTTTTTGCTGAATATAGCGTTGTTCACACCAGCCTTTGGTGTCAGCACATCTATCTTTCCGTTCTGATGAGCCACCATAACCTGCTGCTCGGTAGCACCCTTGGGATTAGCTGCAAAATAAGTATCGCCAGTTTTCTCGTCGAAACCATACACAGCCTTCACCACATATTTCTCGTTTACTATCTGTCGCAGTTGCTGACCGTTCAGATTGTAGAGATACAGATGATTGTAACCATCGCGCTCGCTGGGCAACAGTATATTGTTGGCTGTTATCTGGATATCGTCCAGCACTTCCTCCTTAATATACTTATCCACCTTGTCCTCGATGGCCAACTTACATACAGTCGACAGCGGGTTGGCCATATAGATACGAAGTACATCCTGATGACGATTCATCGTGAAGATAGCAATCTTGGCTGGATCATTCGTAGCCTTTATGCGGGGGATATAACCCTCAGCATCCAGAGGCACGTCGATCTTACGAGTCTGATGACTCTTGATATCATAGCTCCACACGCTGACCATAGAGTTAACCTGTCCTGGCACGGGATACTTATAAGTATAGTCGCCAGGATATTCGGCAAACTCTGTGCGCTCTGGCTTCAGGCCCTTAAACAGCTGCATAGAGTACTGCTTAACTGCACTCTCGTCATAGCGAATCCAGATTATCTGCTTAGAATCAGCCGAGAACACCATCGACGAATTTGTCGAGAATTCCTCCTCGTACACCCAGTCGGGTATACCGTTGATTATCTCGTTGCGCTTGCCGTCCTTAGTCACCTGACTCTCAGCATTGTCATACAACAACTTGACGAGCCAGATATTATTGTCGCGCACAAAAGCTATCTGATTACCATCGGGCGAGAACACAGGCGTCTGCTGTGGTCCACCTTCGCTCAGTGGTTCCAGTTTGTTGTTACGTACACTATATATATAATAGGTGGCGGTAAACGAGCGGCGATAAATCGCTTTCGTGTTTGTCTGGATCAGAATTCTGCTGCCGTCAGGACTCAGAATATATCCATCCACATTCTTCACCTCTGCCCCGCGAGCAGTAGCAGCATCAAACAGCACTCCTACCTGCTTACCTGTACGGAACGAGTAAGTTACAATCCTCTTACCATCATCGCTAATCTGCGCGTAAGTCTCACCATCAGCCATTGGGCGTACTGCACTCATCGACTGACTACGGAATTCTCCGCTTGTTATTCCCTTAAGCGTCAACTTCTCACCAGCCACAGCTGATAAAGCCAACGTAAGCGACAATCCAAGCGAGAATAATCTCAATTTCTTCATATTTTTATCGTTTTTACTATTACAGCTTGCAAAGATAGCGTTTTTTTCGTTAACTTTGCACACTGATGGATTTAAATAAAGTGAATACACCCTATTATAACGACTACGGCACATGGATTCGCCGTCAGTTTCCCTATCGTGTGCAGAAGATTTCGATCGATGCTGGTTTTACTTGTCCCAATCGCGACGGCAGGATTTCTACAGGTGGTTGCATCTATTGCGACAATCGAACCTTTAATCCTTCCTACTGTCAGCGCCGCCACTCTGTCAGTGAGCAATTAGAAGAGGGCAAGCGATTCTTCGCCCACAAATATCCCGATATGAAATACCTGGCCTACTTCCAGGCTTTCACCAATACCTATGCCCCACTCGCTCAGCTCAAGTCGCTCTACGAAGAGGCACTCAGTGTGCCAGATATCGTAGGCATCGTCATCGGCACACGTCCAGATTGCATGCCTGATGAACTGTTGGATTATCTTTCCGAACTCAATAAGCGCACCTTCGTATTGGTAGAATACGGCGTTGAGAGCACCAACGACGAAACCCTTCTGCGCATCAATCGCGGCCACACTTTCCAGCAGTCGTGCGATGCCATCGAGCGCACACATCAGCACGGTTTGCTCACTGGCGCACATATCATATTAGGTCTGCCTGGCGAAGATGCCAACGAGAGTCTGCACCAAGCGCCTATCATCTCCGGATTACCCATCGACATACTTAAGATTCACCAGATGCAGATAATCCGCGGAACCCGTCTGGCCGAACTCTATGCAGCTGAACCGTTCCACATTTATACCGTCGACGAATATATCCACCTGATAGCCAACTACATACAGCGCCTCCGGGACGATATGGTATTAGAGCGCTTCGTTTCGCAATCGCCCAAGGAACTGCTCATCGCACCTCACTGGGGATTAAAAAACTATGAGTTTACCAATCTCTTGGCAAACCATCTTCGCGCCCACGACATCCGTCAGGGTCAGTTTCTTCTAAAGTCCGAGTAATTATTATTGCTCAACATCTGGTCGAGCGTCAGATTAGCGTTATTCTTCATATATCGCTCCACCATACGTGTATAGAGGGTATTAAACACCTGCTTGCCCAGCGCCTGGTTTACTACCCAGAGTATCTTTCCTATATGAGTGTCACGCTCCTGCTGACTCAGTGCCCTATCTTGTGGCATAGGATACATACTCAGCAGATAGAATCCTATACAGTCGGGCACTATAAAGCGGCGAGTCATCGACTCCAGCTGACTCTTAGAATAGCCATACTGAGGTTTCCGATACAGCGGATAGTCGGTACCCAGATACTTGTCCAGACAGATACCTATTGAGTTATTACCCACTATCACACTCTGATCCAGCGAACCTATCTGAGCATAAACCTCAGGAATCTCGATACCAGGTATCTTCTCTTTCAGATACTTGAATCCTACAGTCAGGTCGGAATTGATATCGTCCATGTTAGCATACTGCTGCTCGGCCTCGTTTATCAATATCTGCAGCGTTGAGTCCTGATAGAAGCGTAGGAACTTAGTGTTTATCTGCTGATCATCAACCTTACCGATACGCAGCACATCCTCTATCAGCGTGCGTGTCTGCATCGGATACATAGTATTCATCTGCTGCAGCGCAGAGAAATCACCCGTAGTGAGATAGAGACTCTGGATACGATCATAGCGCTCAACGACAACTTTGGCATCTTCTTCCGCCATAAATTGCCATTCACAACTGATGCATCCAAACATCACTATCAGTAGGAAATAATATACCTTATGCACTGGCTGTTATCTATGAATACTATATGTATGTTAAAAAATTCGATGCAAATATACTAAAAAGTATTTTAAAAACCAAATTTTAACCTAAAAAGTTTAAATAAAAGTATAAAATACTGCACATTTTTGTTTATTTGTGTAAAAATCTAACGTCATTTGATGGATTTTGTGTACTTTTGTTCTCTGCTAAGACAAATAAAAAGATGAAGAAGAAAATGATAACGTTGGCACTTGCTGCCTTCAGCGTGATGACTGTCTCGGCTCAACAACAGTTGACCGTAAGTGTAACTAACCCATCGGCTACAGTACGTACCGATCAGGCAGTAGTAATCCCCATAAGCAGTTACGGCGAAGTACGCCGCGCTCTGGTTACCTGCGAGGGCAAGGAGATACCTTGCCAATTAGACGATTTAGACCAGGACGAAGTATTCGACGAACTATGTTTCTTGGTCGACCTGAAGGCAAAGCAGCAACTTAAGTATGAGGTTCAGCTATTCAGTGATTTGTGCGACGAACCCACCAAATATCCTGCCCGCGTGTTTACCGAAATGCTGATTCGCAACGATAAGGTCAAGGAGAAAAACAAGCACAACAACTTTATTGAGTCCATCACAGCCCGCGGCGATTGTGCCAACTCGTACAATCTGCAGCACCATCACGGTGTGGATTTTGAGAGCGAACTGAACGGCATACGCATCTATTTCGACAAGCGCCAGACACTGGATCTATACGGTAAGTTCCAGAAG
Source organism: uncultured Prevotella sp. (assembly GCA_900322175.1). Taxonomy (GTDB): domain Bacteria; phylum Bacteroidota; class Bacteroidia; order Bacteroidales; family Bacteroidaceae; genus Prevotella. Next base: position 8,283 of record ONYZ01000051.1, on the reverse strand, counting down.
CGACTGGAACTCGAAGCAACCCAGTTCTACACCCAGCCACAGCAGAAAGCCTATGGCTATGGCGACGACGTGCTATGGGTGGGCAACACCTTCGGACTGGGTGCATTTCGCGGATGGGACGGTCAGCAGCCCACGATGATCGATCCTGTTTCCAGCCGCACTCAGCGCATCATATCATACGGTCCGCTACGTACCATCGTTGAGGTAATAGATAAAGGTTGGAAAGCAGCAGCCAACCGACCTGCCATCAATCTCACCATCCGCTATATCCAGTATGCTGGTCATCGTGATACCGATGTCGAAGTCTACTTCACCAAGAAACATGTCGACATCAGCCGATACCAGTTCTCTACAGGCATTATCGATGTAAAAGGCTCTACCGAGTTTACCGATAAGAAAGGTCTGCGTGGATGTTGGGGCAGCGATTACCCCACAGGCGACTCCATCAACACCAATCGCGAAACAGTAGGTCTGGGCATACTTGTCCCTCAGAAAAACATTGTAAAAGAAGTAGCTGCAAATAAGGACCGTACCTTGAGCGGTGGAAACTACACCTTTGTAGTTGGTACAGACAGTAATGTGCTGAAGTACAAGGTCACCTATACTTCGGCCAACGAGACATTCGGCTATCACTCAGCTGACGATTGGTTTGCTTACCTCCGCCAATGGCGCAAGGAGGTAGAAAATCCGATAAAGGTTATTGTGGCAAAGCACTAAACAGCTTTCGGCCCTTAGCATAATACTGCCAGAGCAGGGAGAAATCCTTTTGCTCTGGTATTTTTTCTGCCTTGCGCGATGCTTGGATTTCGCGGCGATCAGCCTCAAAATCCTTCTTCCACTTCTTAAACGCCCTGCGTGCACGATATATCGCTTTAAAATCTCCCCAGCTACGGTTCAGTATCAACATCTCCCACGCAGCCAGATAGTCAAGCACCCAGCGCCAACGCATCACGCGTCCCAACTCTTTCTCAGGCAGACACTTATACAGCATCGTCAGATTATTGCGGAAGTTCAGATACGTCTTCATCGGATTGCCCTTAGACAGCGTTCCGCCACCTACGTGATATGCTATGCTGTCAGGTATACACACTATTCTTCGTCCCCTTATTCTCAGTCGCCAACACATATCTATCTCCTCGTTGTGGGCAAAGAATCTTGCGTCCAGCCCCTTCACATCCCAGTAATCCTTCGAACGTATCATCAGTGCAGCACCTGTGGCCCACAGAATATCGGCCATATCGTCATACTGTCCGTTGTCGGCTTCTACCGTTTCGAATATTCGTCCTCTACAGAATGGATATCCGAATGCATCCAGATATCCCCCACTCGCTCCTGCATATTCAAACTGGTCTTTGTCGAATATCGACAACAACTTGGGCTGACATGCAGCCACCTCAGGATGAGTGTCCAGATACTCTATCATCGGTGTCAGCCAATGATGCGTCACCTCTATGTCCGAGTTCAGCAGCAGATAGTATTCGGCCTCTATTTGCGCCAGCGACTTGTTATATCCTTCGGCAAATCCCCAATTCTTGTCCAGCACTATCAGTTTCACTTCGGGATAATGCTTGTGCATAAACTCCAGCGAGTCGTCGGTCGAAGCATTGTCGGCCACATATACCGTAGCCTCGTCTCTAGAATATTGCATCACTGATGGCAGATACTTCTCCAGCATCTTCCTTCCGTTCCAGTTCAGTATCACTATTGCTACCTTATCCATATCACGCGCGCGTACATTATTATATAAGAATACATTTCAGTGACTCTTTATCGTGAGTCATTTCGCCCAGGCGAACGTTTATCAGCTGATTATCGAAATCAGTGTTGGCATCCTTGGCCGACAGTTCTACGCGGATATAGTTCTTGGTAAATCCGTGCATCGCTCTGCCTCGTGTTGCCTTTTCAAACAGCACTTCGGCTTCCTCGCCTATATGGCGCTCGTAGAATGTGTGAGTCTTCTTGTCGCTCAGTTCCAGCAGTCGCTTCACTCTCAGCTTCTTATCCTTCTCGCTCACCACGTATGGTATGCTTAGTGCCGATGTACCTGAGCGCTCAGAGTATGGGAACACGTGCAACTGGGTTACGTCCAGTCCGTCCAAGAACTCGTATGTTTCCTCAAAACACTCAGGCGTCTCGCCTCTACAACCCACCATCACGTCTACGCCGATAAACGCATCAGGCATCAACTCCTTGATACGATGAATCTTGTCGGCAAACAGTTCTCGATCGTAATGGCGATGCATCAGTTTCAGCACCGTATTGCTCCCACTCTGCAGTGGAATATGGAAGTGAGGCATAAATGCACGACTCCTTGCACAGTATTCTATCAGTTCGTCGCTAGCTAGATCGGGCTCAAGCGAACTTATACGATAGCGACGTATAGCCTCTACCCCATCCAGCGCCTTAACCAGATCCACAAAACTCTCGCCTGTAGTCTTGCCGAAATCACCGATGTTCACACCCGTCAGTACTATTTCCTTTCCACCCTCGGCAGCAGCCTCTTCGGCCTGAGCCACCAGCGATGCTATTGTAGGATTGCGCGAGAAACCGCGAGCGTATGGTATCGTGCAGTATGTGCAGAAATAGTCGCAACCATCTTGCACTTTCAGGAAGTACCGGGTGCGATTACCTCGCGAACAGCTAGGCGCAAAGCTCTTGATGTCTTTGGTCTTCTGGCGGAAAGCATTTCTCTCACCTCTATTAATCCAGGCTTCTGAAAGAAACTGGATTAAGTTTGCCTTCTCGTTAGAACCAAGCACCAGGCTCACTCCTTCTATCTTAGCCACCTCGTCGGCCTCCAGCTGCGCATAGCAACCAGTCACCACCACGAAAGCTCCAGGATTCTCTCTCACCAGTCGGTGGATAGCCTGACGGCATTTCTTGTCGGCCACCTCAGTAACCGAACACGTATTGATCAAACAGATGTCAGCCTTCTCGCCTTTTTGGGCTGTTGTCACGCCCAAATCCTGAAGCATCTTGCCAAAAGTAGATGTTTCAGAGAAGTTCAACTTACATCCGAGTGTAAAATAGGCAGCCTTTTTGCCTTGAAATGCCGACGTATCTATCATATATAAAATAGGTGTATTGTTATCGGGCACAAAGGTACTACTTTTTTTGGAAAAAAAATCGATTTTGAGCAACTTTTGAGTTTTGTGAAAAAATTACACTAAATTTAACATTTCGTAAGTACCTGATTTTCAGCACTTTGCAAAAAAGTTACAAAATACCCCTAAAAAAAATCGAAAAAAATGATACGTCGTATTAAAATAATGCTTAACTTTGCAGCGTTTTAATAAACAAATGATTGTTTTACAGATTTAAAAAGCATTAGAAAAATGAAAAAATTGGTATTTATGTTCGTAGCAGTTGCTGCTATTTCTTTCGCATCATGTGGTAACAAGGCTCAGGCTCCTGTACAGGACACTGACTCTATCGCTGAGGTTGTTGATACACTCGCTGACAGCCTGACTGTTGATACAGCCGCTGTTGACACTGTAGCTGCTCAGTAATTCACGAACGAATTGAGAGAAAAAAGGCCGTTGAACGATAGTTCAGCGGTCTTCTTTTTTGCCCAAATCGTAAACATTAAGATTATTTAACCCGATACGCTGCAACATTTTCCATGTCTTATGCGTATATATAAGTAACAAATGACAGATTTTTATACATAATCCGCGGAACAGTCTTTAGCTGTGTGCTTGCCGCTATTAGGCCGCACTTAGGACTTACACCCGTTAGACATTGCTCATGCCGAGCGTACACAGAAACAGGTTGCACTATTCTGTGCGGCCTTTCATTTTTTCGAGATGCAATCTCTCATTTAGTTGTTTAAGTAACTCTTGCGGCTTGATGGATAGACCGCGAGTCGGGATTTCGTATGGGGCACCAGGACTAAGCTCGTAACCCATGCGTGTCTCTCGGGTATCATCCAGATAGTCATCGGTGCGATAATTCTCGTGCGACTGTTTGTAGTGTATACCAATCAGATATTGTCCCTTGTATGTTACGGGGTAGAAGTCTTCTACATCGCGAAAGCATACAGTCCACTGATATTTGCTGTTAACCACCACGCACTCATCGTTGATGGTGATGCGATGCCACCCCTTGACAATTTCGTAACTCAATCTGAATATAACGACTCCAGACATTACACAAACGAACGTCATATTACCTCCGTAATAGGCTGCGAAGTATGCCAAAGCACCAATCAGTGGAATGGTTAACAGCACTGCCATTGCTGGTATCTTTTTAGAGTAATTGATCTTAATTTCTTTCATATTTCTAGCTTTTTAAGTATTATTCATCACGATATTCCAGTATGTCGCCGGGCTGGCAGCCTAGTTCGCGGCAGATGGCTTCGAGAGTAGAGAAGCGTACGGCTTTAGCCTTGCCAGTCTTAAGTATCGAGAGATTTGCGAGGGTTAATCCCACTCGCTCGGCCAACTCGCTAAGCGACATCTTGCGCTTGGCCATCTCTACATCTAGGTTTACTACAATCTGTCCCATAGGCTAGTTATATAGTAAGTTCTTGTTCTTCTTTCAACTTCATACCGATAGCAAAGGCCTCGGCCATAATGAGGATGAAAATGCCTTCAATGACAACTCCGATAGCATCGCCCCAGAGTTCCCATAGGTTATCAATATCGGGCGACATGATGGCAAACATGACGACCGTAGCTACAACGATACACCATCCCACAGTGCGAAGCAAGTCGACGTTGGCCCACGTGAACACTTCGCCATTATTGACGTTAAGGATGAAGCGCACGAAACAGGCAAAAGTGTAAATATAAACTATACAACAGATAAACACAATAATCATGCCAAACGCACCAAATAAAGTTGATGGTTCTGTTGCGTTTGCGCCATCTTCCCATCCTTTATGGAACTCGTCAGAGGCGCCTAAAATAGTCATTACTACGCCAGCAATCATCAGCACCAGCATCAACACACATAAGATATTAAGTTTCTTTTTCATATAATTATTAGTTTTTTAGTTCATGATTAAATGGTAAGATCCTGCTCCTTCTTTAGCTTCAATGTGTCCTTGATAAGCTTGGGCATAAAGAAGAAAGACAGGATAATAAAGAATGCGGGGGCTCCGTAGATATCATTTGCCAGCGAGGGCAGCTTATACTTATGATCACCGATATGAAAAAAAACGTATTTGAATACCTGATCGGCTGCAATAAAATGTAGCAGTATAATTACGGCTGTAATGTAAAACAGCCTAAGACTCCACTTGGAGTATTGTTTGCTGCTGTAAGTGCGATAATACATTATACCGTATAGAATAAAAAAGATGGTCTTGCTATTATGCGCGAATAGTTGACTAAGGTGATAGCAATAGTCATAGCTGGTAGCAGCATTATTCATGGCGTTAATCTCACGCACGTACATCCATACTAGGAAACCAAAAAAAGCAATCACGCAGACGGTTCCTACCAGATTCTTCTTTGCCCATTCTAAAATAGTTGTTTTACTCATAACTTTATCGTTTTTAATTATTAATTTATCGATTTTCGATATGCAAAAGTATATATTTTCCAAATACCAACCAAATAAAAACGATAAAAGTTTATCTAATTTCGATATATTTAATATTTGAACACAATAATGGGCCGCATTTTCTGCGACCCATATTGTTTTGGATGTTACTTCTTGCGATATACGCGTTCGCTGTTTATCTGCGATTTCAGTTTCTCCCATTCGCTAGGTATCCAGCGTTCGCCTTTGGTGTTGGTCATCATTAGATACAGGCCTTCATCCTTGGCGCTATAGCTAAAGTGATAGTATTCGGTATCTCCCTGGTTACGTTTCAGTGTGCCCATTATCATTTCGATTACGTTCCATGCCATCAGTTGATTGTCGGTGAGATAACGATACATCTGCTCGGGATGATTGTCGACATAAGTCTTCGACAGCGAGTCGAGCTGGTGGTAGATGTCGTTAAACTGACTCTTATATTTCACTGGGATGAAGATGCACTTGCCAGTGGTAATGCCTGAATGCTGATCTTGAGCGTATCTCGCCCTCGAATAGAAGTCATCAGTTTCGGGGAATCCCTCGTCGTGCTGCCAGTGGATGGGGAATGTCTTTACGCCCTTAAGCTTCATCACGGGGTCGAGTACGGGCTGAATGAACGATTCGAACGCTGCCACGTCGAATGGCTTGGTATCCTTAGGCTGCAGACTTACCTCTTCCATCAGCGCGTGGTTAAATATGCCTTGCTCTACGTTGCCGTTATACTCAGGATTGAATGTATTGCTATATGTAAAGTTGGCATCCTCCTTGGCATTGCCAAAGTACACCTGATTGTTGATGTGCGACTTTGAGAGCTCGCCGAACTTGTCGCGGGCAAAGGCTATCGAGTACATGATAGAGTCGGTATTGTTCTGGTGATACTCGTACATATAGCTCTGTGATGCCTCCTTGCTAAGCTGCGAGTATGTGTTGCGTACGGTCTGGAGCGACTCTACCCACTGATGGCGGCGCAGAGCATTGATGCTGTCGTATTCGTGGATTACGCGCTGCTTCTCTTCTTCGCTCACGTTGTCGGCTGGGTCGAACTCGGGTTCCAGCACCACTACATTGCTGTACGACATCCATCTGTGCTGAACGGTTCCTGCGTCGTGGACCTCCTGCAAGTACGTTGTCATGAAGCCATGCTGCTGCAGATAATTGTCGAGCTGGGTGAGTTTTGTCTCGTTCTGTTGTGCGTGCGATGCTGTGGCTATGGCCATCATCATCAGAAAAGAAAAAATTTTGTTCATAACTGTATGGTTTTAGTTGAAGTTCGTTGTCTGTGCTACATCGTTGTAAAGTCGCTGGCCGCGTGCGCGGATGGCTTCGGGCTGAGCCTGTGCTGTTGCCATCAGCAGTTCCTCGTAGCCCATAGCGCGTGATATCACTTTAACCTCTATCTTGCGCTTGGCTGTTTCGGACTCGGGCGCTGTGGTCTGTTCAGCTGGGCGGCTAGCTTTTCTTGCCGTGCGGGTAGTTCTGGCTTTTGCAGCGGGGGCCGATGCTTTTGCTGCTGGCTCCAAAACTTTCGGCTGATCGGTCGATGCACTAGCTGCCGCATCGTTAGCTGTCTGCGATGAGCTGTCGGCTGTCGTGTCGATTGCGGGCTGTGGAGCAATCTCGGCTCGAGCCTCTATCTTGGCTGCCTTATCATCGGTGTTAATCACTGTGATGCCTATACCTATCAGCACCAGTGCGCATGCAGCGGCCGATATCCATCGCATCATCACTGCGCGGCGGGGCTTTCTATCGGCAGTCTTTGCGGCTTCGTGCTCGGGGGCGGCAGGAGCCTCGGCAACAGCGGGTTCGGCTGTCAGTCGGGCCAGCAACTTCTCGTTCAGGTCGGCAGGCATCTTGGGCTGCTTCTGCTGGTTGCGCATCACTGCCTGGCGCAGTATGTCGTCGTGCTGTATATCCTTAATGTCGTTCATTGTTCAGAGTGTTTTTATTATCTGATATAGTTTCTTGCGTATCCGGCTCAGTTGCGAGCCAATGGTAGAGATTTGTGAGCCAGTGACATAAGCTATGTCAGCCAGACTCATGTCGTCGTAGTAGAACATCGTGATGACAGCCTGTTCCTGTGGCTGCAGCTTGTCGATGGCCTGTTCCAGTTGTTGTAAGGTCTGCTCTCTGTCGGCGCTGTCGCTTTCGGCATAGCTCACTTCGGTGTTGTAATCCTCCATATACACTATCTGTGGCTTGCGGCCTCGCACTGAGTTCAGTGCCTCGTGATAAGCTATCCTGCTTATCCAGGTGCTCAGTGTAGCCTGGTCGGTATCGTAGCTGTCGATGCTTCGCATTACCTTTACAAACACATCCTGATACACCTCTTCTGCATCCTCGTGCTGCGTCACTATGCGCTGCACTATCCGGAATACGGCTGGTCCATAGTCTGACAGCAGTTGCTGACAGGCAGCAGGTTCGCGCTGCTTCAGTCGGCTAGTCAGGATGGCGTTTTCTTGTTTCATTACTGTCGATTTTAATCTATTTTCTACCTATATATACACAGGTTATGGATTTATTTTGCACGATTTCAGATATTTTTTTCAGAAAATCGCAACAAAGGTACTATTTTAGCCGCAATTACACAAAGAAATCGGGCTTTTTATTTGGTGGCTTCGGATATTATTTGCACCTTTGCAGACAGAATTTTGTAAAAACCCTAAAATCCGCAGATAATTTTCAAAGGTCTAATTTTGCCGCCATTTGAGACATGTCTGTCTGTTTTTAGTCATACAAGCGTGTAATCCGACCGACCAT
>ONYZ01000059.1 GCA_900322175.1 uncultured Prevotella sp. | reverse complement strand
TGTCGCTGTCATAAATTCTCTGTTTTGGCTGCAAAATTATATCTTTTTTGTCAAATATCCAAATAATTTGTCTAAAATGATATACTTTTGCGCGTTTTTATTATAATCCTACCTTATTATAATACTACTTTATATTCTTTTGGGGCAAATTTAGCCAATTAAGTTAATAACGCTCTTTAAGGTTTCATCCTCGATGTTGCGGTATCGCTTGAAAGCCCTACTACCGTCAACGTGGCCACTCATCTTGCCAATCAGATTTGGGTCGCTGACTTTGAAATAAGCATTGCCGATGAATGTGCGTCGCGCAAGGTGGCTCGATGCCACAGTGTCAATGGGAACCAGCTCATTCTCTCCCGTGCGGGCATTGCGGATGATGACATTCCTAGTTATACCAGCCATTTTAAAGACCTTCTTGATGGAGTCGTTATATTATTTGGGAAAGTTTTTGTAAATTTACACCGTGTTCTCTTAAGAGGCATAACTTATTGCTCAATTTTCTCTCTCGAATCACCACCTCGGAAAAGAATACGAGCTAATATCCAAAAACGCAGAGGTCGCGCTCTATAGCGCAGACTTCTCCATAGCGTTTTTGGGGCTTGTGGTGAGCCTGAGAGAGATATGGCGGGGCTGCGCTTTTTGTGTATCAGCCCACCTGACGAACAGATTAATAGTAACAAATGATTAGGAGTGATGACTTTACACGAAGCAATGATTAAGGCTATAAATGAATTGGGTGGAGGGGAACAACACATCCAAGACGTTACCGATTACATAAATACCCGTCATTTATATTCAAGAGATGACAATGCTACACTACCTGTCAATCAGGTAAGTGCGCGGCTTAATAGGTACAAGAATATCTTCGGTCGTGCAGATGGATATATTTGGATAAAGGATAAGGTATATTAAACTGCTTATGATTAACGGAAAGCAAATCATCACACGTTGCTTCGTTATTTTAATACTATGTGGAATAGTATTGGTTGGAGGCTATGGACTCTATATGTCCTTTAGAGATTTTGACAAGTCTGTTCCCGTAGTGACGAAAACTGATAGTCTAGGTCGTCCGTTTGAGATAAACGGATATCTGTTTTATCTTCGGAACGATGCTTTATATGATGAGAGTGGAAATATGGTTGCAGACCTATCAATAGAGAACAATAGAACAAGTAAAAATGCACAAGTTTCTCCCTCTTTGAAAGATGTACTAACAGAGGGCTTGGGGTACGAAAATAAAGGCTTTGAAGACTATAGCATTTTTGGATGCAGTAAAGAGGAAGTTCAGAAGCTTTATATCCAGTCAGTCATTGAATCTATGGCATCAGGTAAAACGGTTGAGGTTAGCAGATGGGTCAACACCTATTCGAATTTGCTAATACCAACCATTTATTGTTTCTTTCCATATTGCTCTATATTTGTATTCTGTCGACTAAGTTATATTGGGTTACTATTTCAGTAGGTTGCGGTTACCGTTGTCCTCCAATACCTGCATTTGTTGTTTTCACAATGATGCCAATGGCATTTGTTTTCTCAACCCACTCACTCACGCTCATGACGAAACTTGGTAAACCTGCCTGCATTCTAAAGTGGTCAAATTCGACCACTTTAAAATTGGGATTGTGTATCATCTCCCAAGTTCCCAGAAACTCTATAGTATAGCGAGTGCGTATCCAGGTCCATTGTAGAGACGGGAAGGGGCGAAGAATCTACTCCGGGTAGACAGGCGATCTACTCCGACTAGACGGGCGATCTAGTTATGGTAGATCGGAAATGTTTGTCGAGGTTGAAATCCTTTCATTCTTTCATCCTTTCATTCTTTCACCGCTAGATTGTACTTTGCAAAGAGGTTAATATTATAATAAATTAACAATTATTATAGTATTAGCTTTACTTCGACATATTTCTTTCGTATGAAAGATTGAAAGAATGAAAGATTGAAAGTGTTTTGTCTGACATAGTTTCCTCTCACACAATTTTATGTTTCAGGCCTTGGAACACATGTTTCGAGCCTTGGAATGTATGTTTCAAGGCTTGCAACATATATTCCAGGGCTTGTAACAGAAAAATTCCTTCGTTATAATTAAAAATCTGCATCAAGCAAAGAATATTTATCCAGAACTGCATATTTATAGAAAGAAAGTTGCTTATATGCAAGAATTTACGCAAATTAGCCACAAATATGCATTTTTTTTGTATTTCGTTTGGTTATTCCGGTAAAAATGAATACTTTTGCAGCCGTTTAAAGAAAGTTAGTTATAAATACTATTAATATTATGGCAGAAACAATGGAAGTGAAGGAGCTCGACCAAGTTGTCGTACGCTTCTCAGGTGACTCCGGCGACGGAATGCAGCTTGCTGGAAACATCTTCTCTACGGTCAGTGCCACCGTTGGTAACGGCATTTCTACATTCCCCGACTACCCAGCCGACATCCGTGCCCCGCAAGGTTCGCTTACTGGTGTGTCAGGTTTCCAGGTACACATCGGTGCAGGTAAGGTCTACACCCCTGGCGACAAGTGCGATGTTCTGGTAGCCATGAACGCAGCTGCGCTCAAGACTCAGTATCGCTACGCCAAGCCCGGTGCTACTATCATCATCGACACCGACTCTTTTGGTCCCAAGGACCTTGAGAAGGCTCAGTTCAAGACAGAGGATTACCTCGGCGAGATGGGTATCGACCCAGACCGCGTAATCCAGTGCCCACTCACCACTATGGTTAAGGACTGTCTGGCTGACAGCGGAATGGACAACAAGGCAATGCTGAAGTGCCGCAACATGTTCGCACTCGGACTTGTTTGCTGGCTCTTCGACCGCGACCTGAACCTGGTAGGTAACTTCCTGAAGGAGAAGTTTGCCAAGAAGCCCGCTATAGCCGAGGCTAACATCAAGGTTATCCAAGCCGGTTGGGACTACGGACACAACACCCACTCAAGTGCTATCAATGTATATCGCGTGGAAACAAAGGAGAAAACTCCTGGACGCTATATGGACATCACAGGTAACAAGGCTACTGCTTACGGATTCATTGCCGCTGCAGAAAAGGCCGGACTTCGCCTCTACCTAGGTTCATATCCCATCACACCAGCTACCGATGTACTGCATGAGCTCTCTAAGCACAAGTCATGCGGTGTTATCACCGTTCAGTGCGAGGACGAGATCAGCGGTTGCGCATCTGCACTCGGTGCATCGTTCGCAGGTGCTCTCGGCGTAACATCAACCTCAGGCCCTGGTGTATGTCTTAAGAGCGAGGCTATGAACCTTGCTGTTATCATGGAGCTTCCATTGGTTGTTCTCGACGTACAGCGTGGTGGTCCTGCTACTGGTCTGCCAACAAAGAGTGAGCAGACCGACCTGTTGCAGGCACTCTTCGGACGTAACGGTGAGAGCCCAATGCCAGTGATGGCTGCTACCAGTCCTGCCGACTGTTTCGACGCAGCTTATCAGGCTGCCAAGATTGCCCTCGAGCACATGACTCCTGTTGTACTGCTCACCGATGCTTATATCGCAAATGGTTCTGGTGCCTTCAAACTGCCTCAGATGGCTCAGCTCGACGCCATCAATCCCCCATACGTTCCTGAGGAGCTGAAGGGCAAGTGGACTCCATATATGCGTGCCGAGAACGGTACACGCTACTGGGCTGTACCTGGTCGCGAGGGCTTCACTCACATCCTTGGCGGACTTGAGAAGGACAGCGAGACAGGTGCTATCTCTACCAACCCAGAGAACCACGACCTGATGACTCGTCTGCGCCAGCAGAAGATTGACAACATTCAGGTGCCCGACCTCGAAGTTGACGGCGACGTACAGGATGCCGATCTGCTGATTGTAGGCTTCGGTTCTACTTACGGCCATCTGCACTCTGCTATGGACGAGCTCCGCGCCAAGGGATACAAGGTAGCTCAGGCCCAGTTCAAGTACCTGAACCCACTGCCTAAGAACACTGCCGATGTACTGATGAAGTACAAGAAAGTGGTTGTAGCCGAACAGAACATGGGTCAGCTGGCAGCCTACCTCCGCATGAAGGTCGACGGCTTCGTACCTTACCAGTTCAATCAGGTAAAGGGCCAGCCATTCATTGTTTCCGAACTCGTAGACTCGTTCGAAAACTTAATTTCTTAACTCTTAATTCTTAACTCTTAATTTAAAAATGTATACAGCACAAGATTTTAAGAAAGGCCAGCCTCGTTGGTGCCCAGGTTGCGGCGACCACTTCTTCCTGGCTTCACTACATAAGGCTATGGCCGAGATTGGCGTAGCTCCTGAGAACGTAGCAGTTATCTCTGGTATCGGTTGCTCTAGCCGTCTGCCCCACTATATGGCTACCTACGGCATGAACACCATCCACGGTCGTGCTGCTGCCATCGCTACTGGTGCAAAGGTTGCTAATCCCAACCTCACCGTATGGCAGGTTTCGGGTGATGGCGACGGACTCGCTATCGGTGGTAACCACTTCATCCACGCCAACCGTCGTAACATCGACCTCAACATGATCCTGCTCAACAACCGTATCTACGGTCTGACCAAGGGTCAGTACTCTCCTACCTCACCCCGTGGCTTCGTATCAAAATCGAGCCCTTACGGAACCGTTGAGGATCCCTTCCGCCCAGCAGAACTCTGCTTCGGTGCACGTGGACACTTCTTCGCACGCTGCGTAGCTACTGACGCAAAGGGAACTGTAGAGGTTCTGAAGGCTGCCTACGAGCACAAAGGTGCCAGCGTAACAGAGGTTCTGCAGAACTGTGTGATCTTCAACGACCACTGCCACGATGTGGTTTACAACAACGAAGGTCGTAAGAAGAACGCCATCTATGTAAAGCATGGTGAGAAGCTCGTATTCGGTGAGAACAATGAGTTCGGACTCGTACAACAGGGCTTCGGTCTTAAGGTTGTTGAGATTGGTAAGGATGGTTACACCATCGACGATGTACTGGTTCACGATGCTCACTGCGAGGACAACACCCTGCAGCTGAAGCTCGCCATGATGACTCCCGAGGATGGATTCCCCATTGCCCTGGGTGTAATCCGCGATGTAGAGGCACCTACCTACAACGATGCCGTTCACGCTCAGCTTGCTGAGGTATCTGCTCAGAAGAAGTACCACAACTTCGAAGAACTGCTCGAGACCAACGACATCTGGACCGTAGAATAACCCGCGAGTTTGTAAACTCCACATATCAATCATTCCCATGACATAACGTTGTGGGGATGATTTTGTGTTAATATACACTCATTATTCCAACAAAACTTATAGTAACACCAAAGTTTTTCCCAAAAACTTATTACCTTTGCGCTCGATTTTTACTTAAAACCAGATATTCAAATAATAACATTATAACAATATGTTTCACATTTACGAAGGATTTCATCTCGTTGAGACGTATCACAAAATGCGTCACCAGCGTAAATACCATCCTGCCGATGGTACCAAACGTACTATCAAGATTGCCTTGGTAGCTCTCATTACATTATTACTTTGGAATATGCCATCAGAGTGGTTTGGCATCCAGAACTTAACCGTTATACAGCAGCGCGTAATCGCTATCTTTGCGTTTGCAACATTGATGTGGATCCTCGAGATTGTTTCATCGTGGGCAACGTCTATTGCAATCATCGTATTGATGCTGCTATTCTGCTCTGATAGTGGTATTGCACCAATGGTTAACCCCGATGAAGTAGGTAAACTGCTCTCGCACAAAGGCGTGATGGCTTCGTTTGCCGATCCTATCATCATGCTGTTCATCGGTGGATTCGTGCTGGCTATTGCCGCTACAAAAACCGGTCTTGATGCACAGTTGGCAAAAGTACTACTCCGTCCTTTCGGAACACGTAGTGAGATGGTACTGCTTGGATTCCTGCTCATCACTGGTCTGTTCTCAATGTTCGTATCCAACACTGCTACAGCAGCTATGATGCTTACATTCCTTACACCAGTATTCCATCAGCTTCCTCCCGAGGGTAAGGGCCGTATTGCTCTGGCCATGTCTATCCCTGTTGCAGCCAACCTTGGTGGTATGGGTACTCCTATCGGAACACCTCCTAACTCTATCGCTCTGAAGTATCTTAACGATCCTGAGGGATTGAATATGGGACTCGGTTTCGGACAGTGGATGATGTTCATGTTCCCACTCGTTATCTTGCTGCTGTTTATCAGCTGGCGTCTGTTGCTTAAATTCTTCCCATTCAGTCAGAAGACAGTAGAGCTTAAGATTGATGGCGGTATGCAGAAGGGATTCCACTCAAAGGTGGTTATCTTCACCTTCATCCTCACAGTTGTGCTTTGGCTTTCTGACCGTGTAACCGGCATCAACGCCAACACCGTAGCCATGATTCCATTCTGTATCTTTGCTCTCACAGGCGTTATCAACAAGCGCGATCTTGAGCAAATTAACTGGAGTGTTATCTGGATGGTAGCCGGTGGTTTCGCACTGGGTTATGGTCTTAACTCTTCTGGTCTGGCTGCCAATGCCGTGGAGAGCATACCCTTCGGAGAATTCTCGCCATTAATCATTCTTATGATTGGCGGTGCTATCTGCTACCTGCTCAGTAACTTTATCTCTAACTCAGCTACTGCAGCTCTGCTGATGCCTATCTTGGCAATGGTTTGCGGTGCTATGGGCGACAAGTTAGCTCCAATCGGTGGCACACCAACCGTTCTTATCGGTGTAGCTATTGCAGCTTCATCAGCAATGATCCTGCCTATCTCTACCCCACCAAATGCCCTGGCATTTGCTACTGGTTATGTAAAACAGAAAGAAATGTCGAAGATCGGAATCATCATGGGCGTTATCTCAATGGTATTAGGTTTCGGTCTGGTTTACCTGATGGGAACACTTCACCTCATCTAAGATAAAAAAGAAATCCCGCTTGATGTAATGTTAAGCGGGATTCTTTTTTATTTGTCAGCATGCTTACGGAAACTCTGTAACTTTTCGCCGAAACACAGGTCGCCGCAGTCGCCGAATCCTGGCACAATGTACTTGTGCTCGTTCATACCCTGGTCGATAGCTGCACACCAGATGGTAGAGCCCTCAGGCAGTACTTGTTTCACCACTTCTATGCCCTCAGGCGCAGCAATCACGCAGCAAAGATGAATCTTCTTGGGCTTGCCACTCTCCATCAACGACTCGATGGCAGCAGCCAGACTGCCACCCGTAGCCAGCATCGGATCAACCACCAACAACGTCTTGTTCTTCACACTCTGTGTAGCGATGTACTCTGTATGCACGCCCACCTCAGTATGTTCGCGATTGATATACATACGGAATGCCGACACGAAACCGTTGTCGGCCTTATCAAACACATTCAGGAATCCCTCATGGAACGGCAGACCGGCACGTAGCACCGTAGCCACCACCATATCGTCTTTAGGCAGAGGAATATCGATCGTGCCCAACGGAGTAGTAATCGTCCTCGTCTTATACTCCAGGGTCTTCGACAGTTCATACGCCATCATCTCACCAATACGCGTGATGTTATGACGGAACAACAGGCGATTCTTCTGATAATTCTTGTCACGCAACTCAGCCATATACTGGTTGAGCACCGAATTAGTTTTGCTAAAATCTACTACTTCAATCATACTTTTCGTTTTTAGTTTGGGTGCAAAATTACTAAAATACTACGAATTATGCAATAAAAAGCGTAAATAGTGCTTTAATTGAGTTATTTTTTGTAATTTCGCGGCCGAAACCATATTATCAAATGAAACAAACGATAGGATTACTTAAGAATGCACTACACCTTATTCTAGCCATACTACTGCCGGTAGTATTGTTTAGTTGTATGCATAGCAATAAGCATCAGGCAGCAAAGGACAAAGATACAACATTCGATTATATCTTCGACCGCTATAAGGTACTGGAAGATTACTACAACAATGATCAGCACGACTCGCTTGAGGCAGGCGTTCCTGAAGTACTTGACCTTTGCCGCGAGAACAAGCAGTTTAAGCTATACTATACGGTATGGGGATTACTGGCTGAAGATTACATTTTCAGAAACGAATATAAAAAGTCTATCAGCACGGCACAAGAGATGATACAAGATGCCGAAAGTCGTGGAAACAGTTTCGGCATGTCACAAGCATACTACATTTTAGGTCTGGCGCATAACCTGCAGAATAACCACAACGAAAGTGCACGTTATTTTGAGCAAGCCATAAAGACATACGATTATCGTAAAGGTGAGATAAGTTTTCTATGCACTCTGTATTGCCGTTATGCAGAAGAGCTACTTAATATAGATGCACCTGATTCGAAAATTGAATCACTTATGAAATGCTGGAAAGACTCCCTGAATAATTACCCTTTATATGGTGTAAAGGATAACAGTAACCGGAGTGAATGGTACGCCAAATACTATATCTTTTTGAAAGACTATCTAATAGAAAAAGGACGCTATCGAGAAGCTTTGGCAGCAATCGACTCATCGGAACACTGCGTAAAAATGGCAGGCAGCCAAGTAATAGATGTTGTAAATATTTTGGTAGGACGTGCTGATATTTTACGGTTATTGAACGAATATCAGACTGCATTGAAGTGCGTAGACTCGGCACAAGTCATCATCGATAGCCATAAACAGGCCTATGGGGTGAATACCTCATCGCAGCAGATGATGATTGACAAGGTGCATTATGAAATCCTCGCCGAACTAGGACAATATCGCGAAGCATATAATATCAAGGAACGCTACGACAGCATTGACGACGCTTACAAGAGTCAGGAAATGCAACAACAACTTGAAGAACTAAACAGGCATTTCAAACTCGACGAGATGAGGAAACAGAATGAACAGTTACAACAGCGCTCACGCTTCACTACCGGTGGTGTTGCTATGATTCTTGGCATCATCGCCCTACTGGTATTCTTAGCTTCGAGCAACAAGTGGCGACATACACTCGAGGTTAAGAACCGACAGCTAGAACGTGAACGCAATGTAGTTGTGGCACAAAACAAACAGTTGGCTGTGGAGCGCGACCGCGCCGAGGCTGCATCAAAAGCCAAGACAGCATTCCTGCAAAGCATGACTCACGAAATACGAACACCACTCAATGCTATAAGCGGTTTTTCGCAAGTTCTAACCATGCCCGACCTCAACCTACCTGAGAAGGAACGACTCGATTATAGTGAACGCATACAAGACAACACACGTATGCTCACCAACATACTCGATGACCTTATCCTGATATCAAATCTTGAGGGCAGCACTGAGTTGCCGCCTGCTGAGTTATGTATGCCACTAGTTATCATTGCAGGTGCTATCGAAGCTGCTAGTCCACTTGTTACCAAGGACGTAACAATAAACAGCAATTGCGACATGCCCGAGACCGAAACAATCATGACCTATCCCAACATGATAAACATAGCGCTATCGAAACTACTCGATAATGCCGCAAAGTTCACCAAACAGGGTAGCATCACACTTAATCTCTGTCAAGAGGACAACAAAATGCACTTCTCTGTATCAGATACAGGTCCTGGTATTCCTGCAGATAAGAAGGATTATATATTCGAGCGATTCACAAAACTCGACAGTTTCACCCAAGGTACTGGCCTCGGACTATCGATAGCACGTATGGTGACCGAACATCTGGGCGGTACACTCACACTCGACACAGAATACAACCAAGGCGCCAAGTTCGACATGATCATCCCATTCACCAAACAAGCATGAAAGAAAAAATACTATCACTAATGGGTTTCTCATTGCAGAGAGACAACATTAAAACCGAAATTATTTCTGGTTTCACAACTTTTATCACCATGGTATACATTCTGGCACTTATGCCAACAATGTTTGCACCACTTGCAGATATAGGATTCCCAGTAAAATCGCTGTTTACCGCTACAGCCCTTTCGGCCATCATAGGTACACTGTTTATGGCATTTATTGCGAAACGCCCCTTCGGCCTGGCTCCAGGACTTACACTAAACACATTTTTTGCAGAGACTGTATGCTTATCACTAGGTTATCCCTGGCAGTTTGCACTTACGGCGGTATTGTTCGAAGGTATTCTTTTTTTCCTGATATGTATCAGCAACATGCGACAGATTATCTTTGAAATGGTACCCACCCCTCTGAAGTATGCCTTTGCAGCAGGCATCGGATTCTTCATAGCCATGATTGGATTTAAAAACAGTGGGATATTAGCCGAAGGAACCATCTTCAACCACATGGAAACGCTTATAACCCCTTCATCACTGCTCTTTCTGTTAGGACTGATACTTACAGGAACATTCACCATTCTGCGCATCAAGGGCGGATTATTGTTGGGCATTGTCATCGTAACTATTATCGGACTGCCCATTGGCGTTACCACAATACCCGACAAGTTTTTCACACTCCCTCCATCGCCCGAGCCACTCTTCTGTAAGTTCTCGATGGGATACCTACTATGGCCCGACTTCTGGGTATGCGTTATGACCATGCTTTTCTTCGATGTGTTCGATACCCTTGGAACCGTTGTTGGTGTGATGGCTAGTGTAGGCATTATCCGCAAGGATGGCCGAATTCCTCACATGCAACGTATCATGCTCAGCGACGCCCTTGCCACCATATCAGGTGCTTGTCTGGGATGCAGCACCGTGACCACCTATGTAGAGAGCGCTACAGGATTTGCCGAAGGAGGCCGCACGGGAGTCTCATCACTCGTGATAGCCCTATGTTTTGCAGCCAGCTTGTTTCTAGCTCCGCTATTTCTGGCAATTCCTAGCGCTGCCACAGCCCCAGTAATGGTTGTAGCTGGTTTCTACCTCTTTGGCGTAGTGCGCCATATACAGCTCACCAAATATATCGAAGCAATGCCTGCATTCTTGGCTATTCTGCTGATGCCCGTAACAGGTAGTATTTCCGATGGTATCCTGACAGGTCTCTTTGCCTACATCATATTATATTATGTTACTGAAATGATGAAACGTTTTAAGAAGGGTAAACAGTAGAATCCTTGCTTAAGACAAATCAGACGGACTGATTCCGAATTCATCCTTGAAACATTTCGTAAAATAGCTTGGAGCAGTGAAACCTACCTCATAAGCTACTTCAGATATTGTTTTGTTGCCTTTTACCAACAATTGATATCCACGGTTCAGTCGGGCTGTGCGCAGCAATTCTACTGGTGATGAACCAGAGATAGCCTTAACTTTACGATACAACTGCACACGACTAAGATTCATAGCTGCAGCAAGGTCGTCAATACTCAAATCGCTATCGGATAGACGAGCCTCAACCACATCCCTAAACCGGATAATAAACAGCGGTTCCTTGGTGGATTCTGCTTCTTCTTCAGTCTGAATACTAGTTCCTGCTACAGTGTACACCGTTTCTGTGGCCTGTACGCTTTCTTTTGGCGCCTCCATGTTCCACAAGTTGTTTACTATTCGTTCGTGCTGGGCGTTTACCTTACTGCGGTAAAATAAGATAAATAGAACCAGTGTAAGTATTAACAGACCAATCGCGATAAGCGACAACAGCGAAATGATACGCTGTGTAGCGAGTTGTTCCATATATCCTTTAGCTTTAATCTGTAACTTTTCAAGATTTTGAGCCTGGCGCACCACCTCATCGCTCTCAAGTTGCAGTACCGTAGCATTATCGCGTGTCACAAGTGCCGAAACAAGCATCGACTCTTTTGGATATTGTTTGCCGTCGAGTATATCAATGGCAAGTTGCAGCAGCTGGTCGCCATGTGTAGGATAGATATACGAAGCATCAAGCAGTGAGTCGCGCACCTGCTGAATACCACCTTCAGGTCCTGGCAATGCATCGATACCGCAGAACAACGGCAATCTGGCACCACGCTCCTCGAATGCTTTACGAGCTCCTATTGCAGAACGGTCGTTATGACCGAACACAGCGTCAATACCGTTCATATCACCATTCCAACTCTTAACAGCATTATATGCCGTAGGTTCTGTCCAGTCACCTTGTATTTCGGCTACCACCTTTATGTCGGGGAAGGAAGCTATAGCTACGTGGAATCCATTATAGCGTTCTTCGGCGGGCGATGAACCTTTAAGGCCAATTATCTCCATAATAGTACCTTTTCCGCCTAGTCTAGCTGCAATATATTCACCCATCATGCGTCCCATCTCGTAGTTGTCGGCACTCACAAAAGCATTATACTTTCGCGAGTCGGTTTTTCGCTCGAACACTATGACAGGAATGCCTTTATCGTATGCACGATCAATGGCTGGTGATACGGACGAAAGCTGATTCGGCGCCACAATCAGCAGATTGATGCCGCTAGCCACGAGACTATCTATTTGTTTACTCTGTAGTGCAGAACTGTCGTTTGCAGCAGTAAAACGCAGTTCCACACCATCGTGGAAATTGGCTTCCATCTTCATTTCGGAATTCTGCCAATTTCTCCATATATCCTCAGAACATTGTGATACACCTATTATATAATGCGGTTTATTCTGCGTGCAACCCATGAATAGGATTGCAGCAATGGTCAGTAGGCAAATAGATAGTTTCTTCATAATCGTTTTTAGTTTTCCGTTGGCAAAGATAAAAAAATATTTTGAAATACAAGACGTTTTGGAGTTTTTTTTATAAATTTGCCAAGAGAAACTAACAAAAAACGTTCATTTGATAACAAATAGTCTACCAACCGTTTCGATCTTGGCATCATGCACGTTGGTGAAAAGAAAGAACGTAGTGTCGTACAATATCCCATAAAAACATTCACCCAAGGACGAGAGCAAAAGCTCACTATCACCATTGATGTACTTATAAAATAGCTTCATTGCTTACAAAAATGTTACAATGAACGATTTTTGTTAGTGATTGAAACAAAAATTATTGATGTATAATGAAAAACTTCGTAACTTTGTAGCAAAGATTTAGGATACAGTCATATTGTTAATAGTTAGTTTATTGTTTTAGGTTTATCGAGTAATTAATTGTTTAATGTTAGTTAGTAAGTTAGTAGTAAGGTAATGGATTGGTTTTTGAGTAAAAAAGGTGCGGCTCGTGAGAGTCGCACACTTTTTTTAGGCATCCTATTGCGTTATTCATATAAAAGTTGTATATTTGCAGACAGATAGTACAAATAAACGATTCGTATGAAACTTAAACATCTAATAATAGCAGCAGCTTTGCTAGCATCATGCTCTGCTGAGAAGACCTATAAGATAGGTGTATCGCAATGCGGAGCAGGCCAATGGCGCGAGAAGGTGAACAGCGAAATGCTGGCCGCCCAGCATCTGTACGATCAAAATGCAAAAGTAATCATTGCCTGTGCATACGATGACACCGATCGCCAGATTCATCAGATAGACAGTCTGGTAGAGAGTGGCATCGACTTGCTGGTAATAGCACCTAATGAGTCGAAAGAGTTGGACGATGCTATTACAAAGGTACAAGCGAAGGGTATACCCGTAATATACTTCGACCGCAAGGCTGCAACCAATAACTATACGGCGTTTATCGGCGGCAGCAATGTAGAGGCAGGAAAAACAATGGGCCAATATGCTGCTAGTCTCGGTGGTAAATTTGTGATGGAGATAACAGGAGCCATGAGCACATCACCTGCACAGGAACGACACGATGGTTTCTCTCATGCTATGGCTGAACACAAAGATATAAACTATGTATGGAAAGAAGCCAACTGGACATCTGACGAGGCTTGCCGCATAGTTGTAGAACAAATCAAGACAGGGCAATTGCCCGACGTGGTGTTCTGTCATAACGACGGAATGGCAACAGGTGTGTATAAGGCTGTGGTAGAATCGGGTATTGAGGGGCAGATTAAGATAATAGGCATAGACGGTCTGCCTGGCGAAGGCATCGAGTATGTGCAGTTTGGTCATCAGGTGGGTACGTATGTCTATCCTACTCACGGAGAGGAAATTGTAAAACTGGCACTCGACATCCTGACAGGGAAGCCATACGAGCGCGAGAACACATTACAGGGGATGCTTGTTACACCAGAGAATGCCAACATAGCCGACTTGAACAGTCGCGAACTGATGAGACAGAACAACAACCTCATTACCATCCAAGATAAACTTGAGGGATACTTTGGACTCTATAATACCCAGCACAAGATACTGATTGCAAGTTTTGTAACTATCGCAGTCCTAATTCTTGCTTTCATAATGATTGCAATTGCTTATTGGCTAAGACGCAAAACAATACGCCAACGACAAGCAATGAACGAGGAACAGACACTATTTTATACAGATGCTAGCAATCGCAAACTACACGAGATATTCGTTAAGCCAGAAGAAGAATTACCCTCACCCAAGAGTCAGGATATGCTCTTTGCCGAACAACTGAACGAGGCCATCCACAAAAATATGTCGAATCCCAATCTGAAGATGGACGATCTTGGAGAAGAGATGGGACTGAGCCGAGTGCAATTATATAGAAAGGTGAAAGCCATCACTGGTCAAACTCCAGTGGAACTGCTGCGACAGATGCGACTGCAACAAGCCTACGCACTACTGACATCAACCACAAAAACCGTTGCCGAGATAGCTTACGAAGTGGGCTTTGGTACACCTGGTTACTTCTCTACATGTTTCAAAAAGCAGTTCGGCAAATATCCTACGGACTTAAGGGCAGAGTAAATTCTGCCCTTTGTCGTGAAATAAAGCAGTTCACAAATCTGACTTAATAGTCGAAATTTGTTTCATGTAACAATTTTGCTCGCCAGCGAACGATATTTTAACGCTCTACACGCAATACATTAGTACTTTTGCAGCAGAAATTTAAAATCAAACTGAGTACTAACAATTAAAACGATCAACAATGGAACAACTAAAGAAAATGTTTCTGAGTTTTGCACTCTTGCTGATGAGTACTATAATGTACGCGCAGACAGAGATCAGTGGTACGGTGGTCGACTCGCAAGGTGAGACGGTCATCGGTGCCACAGTGAAAGAGAAGGGAACATCGAACGGAACAGTAACCGACTTCGATGGTAACTTCACTATCAAGGTGAACGAGGGGGCCATCCTAGTTATCTCGTACATTGGCTACCAGACACTGGAGGTGCCGGCACAGCAGGGTATGAAGGTAACGATGAAGGATGATGCCGAGGTGCTACAGGAAGTGGTGGTGACAGGTTATACCACCCAGCGTAAGGCCGATCTGACTGGCGCTATCTCGACCGTAAGCGTAGATGAAATAGCCAAGCAGAACGAAAACAACCCGATGAAGGCTCTGCAGGGTCGTGTACCAGGCATGAATATCACAGCCGATGGTAATCCATCAGGTGCTGCTACGGTTCGTATACGTGGTGTTGGAACCCTGAACGACAACGATCCACTCTACATTATCGACGGCGTACCCACAAAAGCTGGTATGCACGAGTTGAACGGTAATGATATCGAGAGCATCCAGGTGCTTAAGGATGCAGCTTCAGCCAGTATCTATGGTAGCCGTGCTGCCAATGGTGTGATCATTATCACTACCAAGAAGGGTAAGGATGGTAAAGTGAAGGTGAACTTCGACGGTAGCGTTGCCACATCATTCTATACCAATAAGATTGAGACAATGAACGCCAGCGAGTGGGGACGCGCCTACTGGCAGGCTTGCGTGAACGATGGTGTGAACCCAAGCAACAATAACCTAGGTTACAACTACGACTGGAGCTACGACGCTAAGGGTAACCCCGTACTGAATAATATGACTATGAACATGTATCTGGACGAGAACGCCAGTGTACGTGCAGGTGATACAGACTGGTTTAATGAAATTACACGCACAGGTGTGGTACAGCAGTATAATCTCTCTGTAAGCAATGGATCGGAGAAGGGAAGCTCATTCTTCTCACTGGGTTATTATGACAACCAGGGAACTATTAAGAAGAGTAACTTCAATCGCCTGTCGGCTCGTGCTAATGCAGACTATAAGTTATTCGATGGTAAAGTTGTAATTGGCGAGAACTTCACAGTGAACCGCACAAAGGGTGTTGACGCTCCTGGTGGCGTACTTGAACACGCACTGGAGTTCAATCCAAACTTCCCAATATATGCCGAAAACGGCAAGTACGCTCAGGCACTGGGTGCTTACTCTGAGCGCGAGAATCCGTTGAGCATGATCGACAATACAAAGGACAATGAATATACACAGTGGCGTTCGTTCGGCGATGTACATCTGAGCATCACTCCATTCAAGAACTTCATGATTCGCACCACTCTTGGTATGGACTACACCCAGAAAGAGCAGCGCTTCTTCACCTACCCCATCGAGAATGGTAAGGTAAAGCGTACCGATAGTGCCGTAGAGAGCAAGCAGGAGCACTGGATGCGCTGGATGTGGAACGCCATAGCTACCTACAATCTTGAAATCGGCAAGCATCGAGGCGACGCCATGATTGGTACTGAGGTGAATCGTCAGGACTATAAGATGAGCTCGGCCAAGCGCTACGAGCTTGCTATCCTGAACACCGACTACATGTGGCCATCTGCAGGAGCCGGACGCCAGCTGACAGAGGGCTTCGGCGAAGGATTCAGTCTCGTTTCATTCTTCGGTAAGGTTAACTACACCTATGATGACAAGTATCTGGCTAGCTTTACTATCCGTCGAGACGGTTCGAGCCGATTTGGTACAAATAAACAATATGGTACATTCCCATCAGTATCTGCAGGTTGGCGTCTCTCAGAAGAGAAGTTTATGGCTAAGACAAAGAGCTGGCTCGACAATCTGAAGCTGCGCTACTCTTGGGGACAGACTGGTAACCAG
>ONYZ01000047.1 GCA_900322175.1 uncultured Prevotella sp. | reverse complement strand
TCCTCGAAGCGGCGGGCATCGCTGCCGCTGAGTACTGGTGTTTCTGCGATAAGTCGTGCCATAATAAATACGTATTTAAGTTGAATATTCGGTGCAAAGATACAAAAAAATATTGTAATTATGCTCCGATACGGAAGAAAATCTTCCTAAAAGGACGCATTTTGAGGTCTTTTGAGGTACTTATGCCTCATCAGTCTGTCATAATGCCCCCTTATCTACACGTTTATGAAAGTTAAATACGTTAAATCTGCCCTCACAAGCCAAGGTAGAAAACACACAGGACCACTTTTCTACCGTTTAACTGGCAAATTGCTGACAATCAGCACTTAAAGCATTCTATGGTTGCAGCAACCTTTCTTTTATAAGTATTCCAGACAACATACAAACTATTGCAGGGAAATCTTTCGAGGCTTGCTATAGTCTTAAAATAGTTGAACTTGGGAGTAGAATTACAAAAATAGAGAGTGATGCCTTTAAAGATTGTAAGTCACTAGCTGTTTTTACTTGCAAAACTGAAACTCCACCAGAAGCATATTTTGATTACTATTTGAGTAATTCATTTAGAAACGTATCGTTATCCCAGGTTAATTTATTCGTGCCAGCATCTTCAGTAGAGTTGTATAAGACGAGTTTTCCTTGGATGTATTTTGGAAAAATACGTTCAATTGGCAAATATTATATAGCAACGCTAACTTCAAAGGGTAACGGACAAATCAATTATGGAAGTAACGTCATTAGAAACACCACAGAACGCTATGAATTAGAATCTAAGGAGGGAATGAAACTAACATTTATTCCAGATGAAGGTTATTCTTTAGAGTCTGTAACTGTTAATGGTATAGAAATAGGGAATGATTTGTCCTATTCACTTAATAGTTTGGAGGAAGATATAGATATAATTGCCTCATTTGTTATTAATTCGTACAAGTTGACCTATATGGTTGATAACGAAATATACAAAACTTATGATGTGGAGTATGGTACAGCTATTACATCGGAGCCCGAACCCACCAAAGAAGGATGTACTTTCTCTGGGTGGAACAATATTCCTGAGACGATGCCCGCAAATGATGTAACAGTTACGGGCTCGTTCACAGTAAACAAATACAAAGTTACATATATAATTGATGGTGAAGTCTTTGCAACAGATTATGTTGAGTATGGTGCTACGATTGTTCCACCAACAATCTGTGCCATACCTATATATATTCTCATCTTATTCGTAATTCTTATCTTTCTCGAAGGTGATGCCTTCGTAGAGTTCTTGGTGGCCTTCGTTGCTTTCGGGGAGGAAGTGGAGGCGGACACCACGGATGTGCTTTTTGGCGCGGAAGTCCTTTAGGTTGTCCACCTTTTCGCTTTCTATCTCGAGTTTCATCATTCCCCAGTCTGGCAGACGGACACGATCGCCCTCGCGCAGATGTGAATTTACAACTGCAGCAACACTCGATAAGACTCCAAGTACATTGGATGTATGTGTGCCCATGCGTTGGGCTGTTTCCTTGATGAGTTGCTTGCTGTCAACTGTGTGATAGTGAACAGCTACTGCCTTATACTTGCCACAAGTGGTACGTGTAGGGTTAGTTTCTTTCTTGATTCTGTATTTCATAATGCAATTACGTTTGATTTTGGTGCAAAAATACATATTTTCTAGAGAATAAACAAATTATTCTCGAAAAAGTTATATTTGGGCTATCATTTAAATAAAATTGCAAAAGAAAAGTATGCATACAGCCTACATGCCTACATGATTTCACTGTAAATTGCTAAGTTTCAGGGGTTTAAGAATTTTCAAGCCTACATAAAGCCTACACGAAGCCTACATAGAGCCTACATGATTTTGATGTTCTACAGGGAGGTAAGCGATTGTTTGTCCTTGGAGAGCGAACTTTATCTTTAATATTTGTTGCGAAA
Organism: uncultured Prevotella sp.; assembly: GCA_900322175.1. GTDB lineage: Bacteria > Bacteroidota > Bacteroidia > Bacteroidales > Bacteroidaceae > Prevotella. Next base: position 20,406 of record ONYZ01000047.1, on the reverse strand, counting down.
TTCTCTAGAGAATTTTGTGGTTTGCTTACTGATTAGCAATCCTCAGTACCTTAGTTGGTCTGAAATTTTCTAGAAAATTTAGTAGCATTCCTTAATAATAATAGTTGAAAGCATTATGAAAAGTATCTTTTCGCACGGCAGGGAGTAGCTTTTTGAGCCCTGAAAAGTTACTTGTTGGATGCCAAAAAGCTACTTTTTGTGTAGGCTCATGTAGGATTAATGTAGGCTTGAAAATGCAAAAACACCAGTGTTTATGCGGATTTCTAGCGATTTTATGTAGGCATGTAGGCTTATGACAAACTTTCTATTCGGAAAACTTGTCCGTTTTTGATGTATTTTTAATACCTTTGCAATTGCTTTTTCGGTTCTTACATAACGAATTAATTAACGAAAATGCGTTGTCTTTTTTAGTTGTATGTCATGACAATTGCTTATATTTGCAATTGCGAATTTTAAAATTTTACAACTATGAATGACTGTTTTAGCCACAATGAGAATGCGGCAGGAGCAGCTCCTGGCATTCTGGAACGAGTAGTTTCGTTTTTTGTTAGAAAGAAGTCTGAAACATTGTATCAGCGATTTCTGCGCTATCTGGAGGAGGCGCATCGTGATGGGGTGATGGGTAGTGGACGATATGCTGTGGCGCTGGGCAAGGCGCATAAGCTGCAACGATTCCTCACCATCATCGGCCAGTCGTCAATACCAGTGCACAAGTTCACTACCGACATGCTGCTACGGTTCAGGCAGTTCATCTATGATGAGTACAAATACACATCGCAATACCCAGCTCTCTACTCTCGTGGTGCTGGTAAGCGAACGCCGAACAGAAGACTAAAAAGTACCACCGTGGTACACGACCTGAAACTTCTGCACGCATTCTTCGCAGAGCTTGAGACTACTGAGGAAATACGCCGTTCTCCATTCCGCTCTATTTCGATGGAGAAACGACGTTTTATTATGCATGTAAGCTACGACGAGCCGATCTATCTGCGTAAAGATGAGCTGAAGATTATTATGGCAACAGCGGTACCTGAGAACCTGCAATGGGTGAAAGATCTGTTTGTACTCAATTGTGCCATCGGATGTCGTATCAGTGATCTGCTTAGACTCACTGCCGCTAATGTCGCTACGTCAGATGATGGTATACCATATATCCACTATATCCCATCGAAAACGGCCAAAATGCAGATGTCCAATCGCGAGGTTACAACACCGCTCATCGCTCCAGCAGTGGAGATAATCGATCGCACAGGCTTGCAACTGATGCCATACCATCGGCACTATGGCAAGCAGTTATACAACAAAGCGCTACGACAACTGCTGCAGTACTGCAGTATCGCCCGCCAGGTAAAGATATACAGCCCCGATGCAATGGCAAACATCGAGAAGCCCATTTGCGACATAGTTAGCTCGAAACTAGCCCGTAAGACACATGTCGATATGCTTAACAAGGTGCAGATAGACTTCTACGCCGCTGGTCTGCATCGTCCAGGCTCGGATGCTGTCTATCGTTACACCTCGCTAGAACTCCGCGACCGCTACGAACTACTGAAAGCTGCCTTCGGATAGTGTGGTTTAGTACTTCCTGTTGGGATTCTTGGGGAACCAGCCCTTTTCTACTCGGCGCTTCTGGGCGAATAGCTCGCCTATGCCCCAGAGGGCAGAAGCGCCGAATACTCCTACAATCGATGAAATGATGGCATTCTCGATGAATAGTGCGCCAGCAATGCAGGCCAGACCTACGATAAGGTATATGATCCAAGGGCGAGTGCCCCAGTAATACTCTGTCTTGATGACGATAGGATGCCAAACGCCTATGGCTAGGAATGTGCTGGCGGCTATGATGATACCTGTGAAATACATAATCGATTAGTTAAAAACTTTGCAACCAACCTTTTAGTTCGAATACCATTTGGTAGTGATATGCAAACGTCTCGCGATAGCCCCAGCCATGCCCACCTGTAGGATAGATATGGATAGATGCAGGCACATCGTGCTTGTATAGCTGTTGGTAATAGTTGAAGCCGTTTGCTGCAGGCACAGCCTTGTCATCATCGCTAAGTGCCAAGAATGCACGTGGAGTGGTGCGATTCACTTGGAGGTCATTGCTATACTCGAATTCAAGTTTTTTCATCTCCTTCTTGTTGGCCACTTCGCCCAGCAGATTGTCGTGCGAACCCTTATGAGTAAAACCTAGGTCCATAGTGATGACAGGGTAGAAGAGTATCTGGAAGTTGGGCGCAGCATTGCCCTTAGAGTGGGTGGCAATAGTAGAAGCCAGATGGCCACCAGCCGAGAATCCCATAATGCCTACATCGTTAGGATTGATATGCCACTCGGCGGCATTGCGGCGAACCAGCTTTACAGCCTCCTCAGCATCGCTGATGGGCACCTGAGGATTGCCATGAGGCATACGATACTTCAATACGATGAGGGCTATGCCCTGAGTATTGAAGAACGGAGCCCACTGATGACCTTCGTGGTCCATAGCCAGATGGGTGTATCCGCCTCCAGGGCAGCACACTACAGCTCTACCAGTTGCCTTCTTTTCATTGGGCAGATATACTGTTACTTCTGCCTCGTCTTTTTCGTCACTGCTCACTACTTCAGGAGCGTTGGTCCATAACTTCATTGTTGTACCTTTCTGTGCAAATGTTGTGGCACAGCAGGCCAGCAACAGTGCGGATATTACCTTTTTTATACACTTCATTACTTTAAATATGTTAATCGACGGTGCAAAGGTAATAATTTTATTTATATTTTTGTATCTTTGTAGCCGGAAACTTGAAAGTTTACATCAAAAATGAAGAAAAATATAGCAATCGTAGCACTAGCAGTGGTAGCACTCTGCGCTCAGGCAAAGGTAAAGTTGCCACACCTTATAGGCGACAACATGGTACTGCAACAGCAGACTGACGCCCGTCTGTGGGGATGGGCCAAGCCTGGACAGACCGTAAAAGTAACTACCTCGTGGAGCAAGGAGGCAGTAACGGCCAAAGCCAATAAGCAGGGCGAATGGCTGGTAAAGGTTAAAACTCCAAAGGCCAGCTACACTCCGCTGTCGATAACATTCGACGATGGCGACAAGTTGACTATCAATAATGTGCTGAGCGGCGAAGTATGGGTGTGTGCAGGTCAGTCGAACATGGAGATGCCTGTAAAGGGATTCTGGATGTGTCCTGTAAAGGATTACAATCAGGTGGTGATAGATGCCAAGAACCACGAGGGAGTGCGATCAGTAAAGATTCCTAGTGTGATGTCGTCCCGACCACTGGTAGATGCCCAGTGTGAGTGGCGTGTATGCTCGCCTAAGACCGTTGGCGACTTTTCAGCTACAGGATATTTCTTCGCCCGCACCATGCATCAGGCGCTCGGCATTCCCATCGGACTGATTGAGGCTAATAAAGGAGGTTCGCGCGTGGAGAGCTGGTTGACCAAGGAGAATCTGGAGAAGTACACCAGCGACCCAACCGACTCTGTGGCTATCAGCCAGAAGTGGGCACAATACGACTATCTGCGCTCACTGCTGTGGGGCAACGGCACGTTTAATCCTATCCTGAACTTCACCGTCAAGGGTATTCTGTATTATCAGGGCTGCTCTAATGTGGGCGATCCTGGCGATCAGTATTCTCAGCGCCTGAAGTTGCTGGTTGACCAGTGGCGCAGTCAGTTCGCTCTGGGCGAGATACCATTCTACTTTGTGCAGATAGCACCATATCGCTACGACGATGATAACAATGCACTGAGCGGAGCCCTGCTTCGCGAACAGCAGTTCAAGGCTCAGCAGATAATACCCAACAGTTCGCTGGTATGCATCAACGACCTGGTTTATCCCTACGAGTTCAGCCAGATTCATCCTGCACAGAAGCAGCAGGTAGGCGAGCGACTGGCATATACAGCCCTGAATCGCGACTATGGATTTGAAGGCATACTCTACAAGAGTTCACGCTATAAGGATATGACCATCAAGGACGATGCCGTCTTTATCCATTTGGACGACAACTACCATACCGATGCCCCATTCGAGGACATCCAAGGATTTGAGATCGCAGGCGACGACAAGGTGTTCTACCCTGCCACAGCCGTACACTTCTGGCAGCCTGGCGGCGGCTATTGGGACGAGGCCATCAAGGTGTCATCGCCCCAGGTAAAAAAGCCCGTTGCCGTGCGCTATTGCTTTAAGAACTTCCAGATAGGCAGCGTGAAAAACGGCGCCAATCTGCCATTATTCCCATTTAGAACAGATAATTGGTAAACCCTATGACCGAACATCCATTAGAAGTGTTCCGTTTCTGCCCCAAGTGCGGCAGTCAGGACTTTGAGATTCACAATTCACTGAGTCGCCATTGCGCCCAGTGTGGTTTTACATTCTATCAGAACCCGCGCGCGTCTACGGCCGCGTTTATCCTTAATGATAAGGACGAGCTACTGGTAGCAACACGAGGTAAGGAACCTGCCAAGGGTACTCTTGACCTCCCAGGCGGATTTGTTGACAACGATGAGAACGCCGAGGAAGGCATGGTGCGCGAGATACTTGAAGAAACGGGGCTGGTTGTCGACCCTGAGACGGTAGAATATCAGTTCTCCATCCCCAACGTGTATCACTACTCAGGTATGGACATACATACGCTCGACTTCTTCTTCACTTGCCATGTAGGCGAGGGGGTTGTGATAAAAGCTGCCGACGATGCTGCCGAACTGCAGTGGATTCCGCTCAATCAGGTATATGTAGAGCGCTTTGGACTGCGTTCCATTCGTCAGGCCGTACATCGCTTTCTGGAGCAAAAATGTTAATAAAACCAAAATTCTTCTATATTAATAAGGTGGAAGAAAGTTTTTTGCTTACTTTTGCAGCCCGAAAGAAATATAACGCAACAAAGATATGCAAAAGAACTTAGTGATAGTGGAGTCGCCAGCAAAGGCAAAAACCATCGAGAAATTCTTGGGAAAGGATTTCAAGGTGATGTCGAGCTACGGTCACATCCGCGATTTGAAGAAAAAAGAGATTAGTATCGACGACAAGACACTTGAGCCGGAATATGAGATTCCAGAAGAAAAGGAAGAGCTTGTAGAGGAATTAAGAGAGAAGGCTGCCAGCGCAGAGACGGTATGGCTGGCATCCGATGAAGACCGCGAGGGAGAAGCCATCTCATGGCATCTGTGCGAGGTGTTGGGACTTGACAAAGACAAGACCAATCGTATCGTGTTCCATGAGATTACCCAGCCCGCTATTCTTGATGCCATCGAGCATCCACGTCATATCAACATGGATCTGGTTAATGCCCAGCAGGCTCGTCGAGTGCTCGACCGTCTGGTAGGTTTCAAGCTTTCGCCAGTACTGTGGCGTAAGGTTAAGCCGGCTCTTTCGGCTGGTCGCGTGCAGAGTGTAGCCGTACGACTGATAGTAGAACGCGAGCGCGAGATACAGAACTTTAAGAGCGAGCCGTACTACAGTGTGAACGGTGTGTTTGCCGTAGAGAATCCTGATGGATCGGCATCAGAGGTTAAGGCCACACTCAACAGCCGCTTCAAGACTGAGGATGAGGTGATGGAATTCCTGGAGAAGTGCAAGACAGCCCAGTTTGCTGTCGAGACTATCACCAAGAAACCAATGAAGCGTATGCCCGCTCCACCATTCACTACATCTACACTGCAACAGGAGGCCGCCCGCAAGTTGGGTTACTCTGTAAGTCAGACAATGATGATAGCCCAGCACCTGTACGAGAGCGGACGCATCACATATATGCGTACAGACTCTGTAAACCTGTCGGAACTGTGTCTTAACGCCAGCAAGAAGGAGATTATAGATTTGTATGGCGAAAACTATAGCAAGACTCGCAAATATCACACCAGTTCGAAGGGTGCGCAAGAGGCCCACGAGGCTATCCGTCCAACCTACATGGACAAGAATAAGATTGAAGGCAGCGCACAGGAGAAGCGACTCTACGAACTCATCTGGAAGCGTACTATCGCCAGTCAGATGGCTGATGCAGAAATCGAGAAGACCACTATCACCATTAAGAGCGAAGATGTAAAGGAAACATTTACAGCTACAGGCGAGGTAGTGAAGTTCGATGGATTTATCAAGGTTTATCGCGAGAGTGTAGACGAAGATGAATCATCAGAGGACTACAGCCACAGTCTGCCTGCAATGAAGGAGAACCAGGAACTTACACGTCGTGAGATACTGGCCACAGAGCGTTTCAGCGTTGGGCCACAGCGATACACTGAGGCTAGTCTGGTGCATAAGATGGAGGAACTTGGCATTGGTCGTCCTTCAACCTATGCTCCAACCATCTCTACCATCCAGCAGCGTGAGTACGTGACCCGTGGCGATAAGAAGGGTGAGGAGCGTTTCTACTCTATCTATCAGCTCAAGGGCAAGCAGATAACACAGAAGACTCGCAAGGAACTGGCTGGATCGGATAAGGGTAAACTGATACCAACGGATATCGGCACAGTAGTCAACGACTTCCTGATGGAGAACTTCAGTGAGATAATGGACTACAACTTCACAGCCAAGGTAGAGCAGGACTTCGATAAGATAGCCGAGGGCAACGAGCAGTGGAAGGATATGATGAACGCCTTCTACAAAGACTTTGAACCAACTGTAGAGGAGACTATGAACAGTCGTCAGAAGTACAAGGCTGGCGAGCGCAATATTGGTGTAGACCCAAAGACTGGTCGTCCTGTATATGTAAAGATAGGTAGATTCGGACCTGTAGTACAGATAGGTTCAGTAGAGGACAAAGAGAAACCTCTGTTTGCCCAGTTGCCTAAGGAACTGAGTATGGAGACCATTACCTTAGACGAGGCAATGGAACTGTTTAAGTTGCCTCGCGAGCTTGGCGATTTCGAAGGCTCACCTATCAGTGTAGGTGCTGGTCGTTTCGGCCCATACGTCAAGCACGAGAATCTGTTCGCATCGCTGCCAAAGGATGCTGACCCAATGGCTGTAACTCTGGATGAGGCTATCGCACTGATTCAGGAGAAGCGCAGAATGGAGGCCGAGAAGCACATGAAGTTCTTCCTGGAGGATCCAAAGCTTGAGATAATGAAGGGACTGTATGGTCCATACCTGTCGTATGACGGTCAGAACTATCGTCTGCCCAAGGAGTTGCACGAAAATGCAAAGAGTCTTACCTACGAGCAGTGCATGAAGGTAATCGAAGACATGGAGGCTCTGAAGAGCGCCCAGGAGAAGAAGGGGGGTAAAAAGACTACAAGAAAGTCTACAGCCAAGAAGACTGCAGCCAATAAGTCGACAACGAAGAGTACCACCAAAAAGGAAACAACTGAGGCATGAATCGTATAATCCTGATAGGCTACATGGGAGCCGGTAAGACCACTATCGGCAAAGCCCTCTCAAAGGAGTTGGGAGCCACATTCTACGACCTCGACTGGTATATCGAGAGTCGCATGCGCAAGACGGTGGCACAGATATTTGCCGAAAAGGGCGAGGAGGGTTTCCGCAAGATGGAGTATAACATGCTGCACGAGGTGGCCGAATTCGAGAATGTCATCATCAGTTGTGGTGGAGGCACGCCATGCTTCTTTGACAATATGGACTACCTGAACCAGCAGGGACAGACAGTATATCTGAAGGCTACACCAGAAGTGCTACACGACCATCTGCTGATGGGCAAGGTGGAGCGCCCGCTGATTAAAGGCAAAAGTCCTGAAGAGTTGATAACCTTTATCCGCGAACAGCTACAGAAGCGTGAGCCTTACTACACTAAGGCAAAATATACACTCGACGTGAGTCTGATGGACAACTACGAGAAAATCAAGATAAGCGTCGAAAAGTTAAAAGAATTACTAGAATTATAAAAACATATTCATATATCCGACAGAAGATGAAGAAATGGACGATTGAGGATTCGAAGGAGCTCTACAACATCAATGGTTGGGGTACTTCTTATTTTGGCATCAACGACAAAGGCGATGTCTACGTCACTCCTTGTAAGAACAATACGCAGATAGACCTGCGTGAGGTGATGGACGAACTGGCGCTGCGTGATGTCACACCACCAGTACTGCTCCGTTTCCCCGATATTCTTGATAACCGTATCGAGAAAACCTGGAGCTGTTTTAAGAGAGCTGCCGAGGAGTATGACTACAAGGGCGATAACTATGTGGTGTATCCCATCAAGGTAAACCAGATGCAGCCTGTGGTAGAGGAGATTATATCACACGGACGTAAGTTCAACCTTGGACTTGAGGCTGGTTCGAAGCCTGAGTTGCATGCCGTCATCGCCATGCAGTGTCAGAGCGACTCAATCATCATCTGTAATGGATATAAAGACCAGAGCTATATCGAACTAGCCCTGCTGGCACAGAAGATGGGCAAGCAGATATTTATCGTGGTTGAGAAGATGAACGAACTGGAAATCATCGCTCGCGAAGCCAAAAAGATGAATATCCGCCCCAACATCGGTATCCGCATCAAACTGGCCTCTAGTGGTTCAGGCAAATGGGAAGAGAGCGGTGGCGATGCATCGAAGTTCGGACTGACCAGTGCAGAGCTACTTGAGGCACTGGAATTCCTGGATAAGAAAGACCTGAAAGACTGTCTGCGCCTTATCCACTTCCACATCGGATCTCAGATTACCAAGATACGCCGCATACAGACTGCATTGCGCGAGGCATCACAGTTCTACATCCAGTTGCATAAGATGGGCTATAACGTAGACTTTGTTGACTGCGGAGGTGGACTTGGAGTGGACTACGACGGCACACGCTCACCATCGAGCGAGAGTTCTGTTAACTATTCTATACAGGAGTACGTCAACGACTGTATCTACACCTTTGTAGATGCTGCCAACAAGAATGAACTGCCTCACCCAAACATCATCACTGAGAGCGGTCGCTCGCTGGCTGCCCATCACTCAGTACTTATTATCGATGTGCTTGAGACAGCATCGCTGCCTGAGATGCCAGAGGAGTTTGAGCCTGATGAGAACAGCCATCAGTTGGTTAAGGACCTGTATGAGATTTGGGACAACCTGAGTCCACGCAATGTGCTGGAGGACTGGCACGACGCAGAGCAGATACGTGAAGAGGTGCTCGACCTGTTCTCACATGGTATCGTTGACCTGAAGACACGTGCTGAGGTTGAGGCTATGTACTGGAGTGTATGTCATGAGATACACGCTCTGGCCAAGAGTCTTAAGCACATACCTGAGGAACTGATGAAGATAGATAAGCTGTTGGCCGACAAGTACTTCTGCAACTTCTCATTGTTCCAGAGTCTTAGCGACTCGTGGGCCATCGACCAGGTCTTTCCTATTATGCCTATCCAGCGACTCGACGAGCGCCCAACTCGCAATGCTACCATACAGGATATCACATGCGATAGCGATGGTAAGATAGCCAACTTTACCACCAATCGCCACAACACCCACTCGCTGCCCGTCCATGCTCTGAAGAAGAACGAGCCTTACTATCTGGGTGTATTCCTGGTAGGTGCTTATCAGGAGATTCTGGGCGATATGCACAACCTGTTTGGCGACACCAATGCCGTTCACATCTCAGAGAAGGATGGCAGCTATCACATCGATCAGATTATCGATGGTGAGACAGTAGAAGAGGTGCTCGAGTACGTACAGTACAACCCCAAAAAGCTGGTACGCCAGCTTGAGGTATGGGTTGCCAAGAGCGTTAAGCAGGGCAAAATCAGCCTCGACGAGGGTAAGGAGTTCCTATCAAACTACCGCTCAGGACTTTACGGATATACATACCTTGAATAAAACATAGCATATGAACAAGAAAATTTACCTTTGGCTGTTGCCAGCCGTAGTATTGTGTAGCACGCTGTTTACAGCTTGTGCCAACTATGATGACCCTGTAGTAGTACCACCCACGCCAAAGCACACTGTGGCAACGGAGGCGCTAATAAAGATATGTAACGAGAATGCTGAGGTTAAGTCTCTGCTTGAGCATGCTATAGCTCAGGCTGCTGAGATTAACCCTGACCGCAGATACAATCCTGCCCAGTCGCTCAGCGAATTCTACGATTTCATCGACTGGAATGTTCGCCAGTTGCCTTGGGACGTAATGATATATCCATCGCCCGACGACTATGGCCGCACACTTTATGGCCGTACCGATCAGGGTGTAGGCTACTTCTGGTTCATAGTAGACCAGCCGCTCGACGAACTGAAGGACCGTGGCTTCTTCTATCCCACAGTCGAGTTTGTTGAGCCCTTTGCATCGTGGCTGAGCACCTATAGCAACACGTGGGCCGAATTCCTTGACACAGAGGAAAGCTGGAACGACACCTATTATAATATGGTAAAGGACGACCCTGACTGGGGACTGGACAAAGGATGGTATGGCGAGGGCAACCAGTGGCGTACCTACAATGAGTTCTTTGCCCGCAGCTTAGTATCGCCCGATGTGCGCCCGATAGCAACAGATTACGAGGTGGTATGCCCAGTTGACTCGTGGCCAAAGCAAACCTGGAAGATAGACGACAACAACCAGTTGCAATATCCACAGGACCTGCAGATAAAGACAGCTAAGATATCTGATATAGCACAGCTAATAGGCGACGACTCGCAGTATAAGGATGCCTTTGCAGGTGGTACACTCACCCACACATTTCTGGATGTAAACCTCTACCATCGCTACCATTCGCCTGTGAATGGCGTACTGAAGGAACTGCGCAAGGTGCCTGGCGTATCGGCAGGAGGCGGCTACACACTCTGGGACGACGACACGAAGTTGTATTACTATAAAAACGACCTTGGATTCCAAATGGTAGAAACACGTGCCTGCGCCATCATCGAAACCGAAGAATTTGGTCTGGTGGCAATGATGCCGGTGGGCATGTCGCAGATATGCAGCGTAAACTGGCTTCCATCGCTCCACGTGGGGCAGGAGCTAAAACAGGGCGACGAGATGGGATTCTTCCAGTTTGGCGGCTCTGATGTAGTGATGATATTCCAGAAGGGAGTGGATGTTAACATCGTTCACGGATTTGAATTGACTCTGATGGGGCAACCCTACGCCAGATTAACACGTAATGACTAAAAACCAATAACGAATGAAAAAATATAAAAGCAAACTATACAATATCCTAAACCAATCGGTGGCCGCACGCACTACAGTATTCATAGGAGTAGTGGTGACAGCCATCATGCTGATAGCAGGAACTATCCAGGTAAAATATATACGCGATGCTGTGGCCACAGAGACCAACCGTCAGGCCGGCCGATCTATGGAGAGTGCTATCAAGGTTATCGACAACCGTGTATCAAATGTAGAGACAGCAGTAGAGACTGCGGGCGCGTATGCCCCTATGCTTGCTCCTCATTATACCCTTTGCCACACACTGTTAGAAAGGCTAATCAAGGCAAACGAGGACATTTCGGCAGTTACACTGCTTTACGAAGACAATTACTTTCCTGAAGAAGGCAAATACTTCGCGCCAACCATCGTGCGCAACGAGGATGGCAGCCTGGAAACTGATGAGATAGGAGGACCAGAAAACGACTTCTGCTATCTTGAGACAGACAGTAACTGGATATATACCAACAAGCTCGACAAAGGCTATTGGTGCCTGCCTTATGTCGACTCGATGTCAACTAAGCGTGCAATGGTAACATACTCTGTGCCACTGCACGATGATTCAGGCCATATCTATGCTGTGCTGTGTGCCGATGTAGCACTCGACTGGGTGCAGCGTATAGTCGACAAGGCTAAACCCTATGCTTATTCTACTGCATTTGTTATTGGCCGCGATTCGCAATACGTGTGCCACCCCGACATAGACTGGATACAATCCATCAACTTTATCGAGCAGGTAAAGAAACAAAAGAATCATGCTTATATCGACATGGCCAACCGCATGCTGAGTTGGCAGCGTGGTACTGACACTATCGATATGACCAGCCTGCTGGCAAACGATGATAATAAGAAAGAGGACTATTCGTCGTCCGTTGTATTCTATGCTCCAGTAGAACGTGTGCAATGGTCTGTATGCTTCTCTATATCAGAAGATAAAATAATGCAGGGGCCTAATAATGTTAGGAACAATATGATAGCAATGCTGGTGATACTGCTGATAGTCATATCCATATCGCTGTTCTACATTATCCGATGGCAGTTGTCGCCACTCAAACTGTTGGCCAGCAAGACTGTTGAGATATCACAGGGTAATTTCAACGTTGCACTGCCAGAATTCCAGTCGAAAGACGAATTACGCCACCTGCGCGACTCGTTTGTAGATATGCAGCACTCGCTATCTAAATACATCGAAGAGTTGCAAGCCACCACAGCCTCTAAGGCCTCTATAGAGAGCGAGCTGCATGTGGCCAGCAATATACAGATGTCGATGCTGCCAAAGATATTCCCTCCTTATCCCGATCGTAATGACATTGATATATATGGTGAGCTTACCCCAGCCAAGTCGGTTGGCGGCGACCTGTTCGACTTCTATATCCGCGATGAGAAGCTGTTCTTCTGTATCGGCGACGTGAGCGGCAAGGGTGTGCCAGCATCGCTGGTGATGGCTGTGACCAGAGCCCAGTTCCGCACAGTATCGGCTCACGAGGCTGCCCCCGACCGTATCATCACCACACTGAATGACGCTATGGCCGAAGGCAATGACTCAAATATGTTTGTTACCCTGCTGGTAGGCGCACTCGACCTGCCTACAGGCCGTCTGCGATATTGCAATGCTGGTCACGATGCACCACTGCTTGTAAGATTTGACGAAGTTACAAAGGTGGATGAACTGCCTTGCGACTCGAATATACCTGTGGGTGTAATGCCAGGCTGGAAGTTCAGCGTTCAGGAGGCAATGATTGAATCAGGCACCACTATATTCCTGTTTACCGATGGACTGACCGAGGCTGAGAATATCGATCGTAGCCAGTTTGGTATGCAGCGTATAATCGACCAGGCCCGTGGTGCCCAGGCATCAGGCGGTATCAGCCCGCACGCCATCATCGGGCAAATGAAACAGGCCGTACACGCCTTTGTGGGCGAGGCCGAACAGAGTGACGACTTAACCATGTTAGCAGTGCAATACACAAAGAAACAACTTGATGTGCGCTATCAGAACCACATCACCCTGCCCAATGACGTGCAGGAAGTGCCACAACTCAATGGTTTCGTTGACGAGGTTTGCGAGCAGGCAGGCTTCGACATGAGTACCACGTTGAAAATCAACCTGGCCATCGAAGAGGCTGTGGTTAATGTGATGAACTATGCCTACCCAGCCGGTGTGAAAGGCGATGTAGACATCGAGGCCCAGATAAATGACGAGCGACTGAAGTTTGTCATTCGCGACAGCGGTACTCCCTTTGACCCAACGGCCAAAGCCGAAGTAGATACCACCCTGTCGGCCGAAGAGAGAGGAATCGGAGGATTAGGTATTCACCTTATCCGACAAATAATGGATACAATTAATTACGAACGAGTGGACGGCAAGAACGTTCTTACGCTCCGCAAAAAACTCACTAAAAACTCATAAAATTATGAAGACAACATTCAAAGAAGAAGACAAGTGCTATGTAATGTACTTCGAAGGCCGCCTCGATACGGCAGCCTCTGCTCAGGTAGAAGAAGAGATGAAACCTCTGTACGAGTGTGACGGTCACGACATCATTCTGGACTGTGCTAACCTTGAGTACATCTCATCTAGTGGCCTGCGCCTGTTCCTAGGACTGCTTAAGGCTGCTAAGCCAAAGGGAAGTCATGTATACATCCGCGCTATCAACGAGGATCTGCGACAGGTATTTGCCATGACTGGATTCATTAACCTGTTCGAGTTTAAATGATACGTCTGTCGCCACACTGCGAAATGCTGCTACAGGAGTTCCGCGACAGGCGGGACGAACTGTTGCGGCTGGATAGTCACGTCTACGAGTTGCTCTGCCAGCATTTAAGCCAGCAGGGCATAGAGCTTAATAGCATCGAGCACCGCGTAAAGACCGAAAAGTCGCTGGCGGGCAAGTTGGAGCTAAAGGGCGAGAAGTATCGTGAGCTGAGCGACATCACCGATCTGGTGGGCTTGCGCATCGTTACATTCTATACAGACGATGTAGACAAGGTGGCTGCCATCGTAAGCAGACTGTTTGATATCGACTGGAGCAACTCGGTGGATAAGCGCAAGTTGCACGATTTCAATAGCTTTGGCTACAACTCACTGCACTACATCTGCAGTCTGCACGAGGGAAGTATACGATTCGAGATACAGATACGTACAGCCCTGCAGCACACGTGGTCGGCTATCGAGCACGACATCGGCTACAAGGGTGTAGTGAAGTTACCGCCCGAGTACAAACGTCAGTTCAGTCGACTGGCAGGTATGCTGGAGTTGGCCGACGATGAATTCAGTCGTCTGCGCACCACTATGACTGAGTATCGCCGACAGATTCAGGCGCTTGTTAAGTCGGGCAATCTTGACGATGTGACGCTGTCTACCGACTCGTTCCGCAGCTATCTTGAGTTGCATCCGCTCGACAGACTGAACCAGCGCATAGCAGCGGTCAATCAGGCAGAGCTGTTCCCAGCTTCGCTCATGCCATTCCTGCCCGTGCTGGAGAGTTTTGGTATGGAGTCGCTTGGTCAGGTTCAGGCTATGGTCGATGAACTTAGCGATGCTGCCTATCAGCTAGCGCTGTCGCAGTTGGCCATTACCGACCTCGATATACTGTCAGAGACAGTGGGTATGCAGAATCTGTGTGTGGTCTATGCGCTGAAGCATGGTGGCACTCGCGACGACGTAAAGTTTATATACGACAAACTTTATGGCAAAAACGATGCTAACGCACTGCTGGCCGACGGCATCATACGTCAATATGAGGCCATAGGACAGAAATAAGTGATATACATTATTAATAAATGAAACAGACACTAACAATTGTAAAAGTTGGCGGAGCCGTAGTAGAAGACGAGGCCCAGCTGGCTCAGTTGCTTAAGGACTTCAGTGCCATTCCTGGTCGCAAGGTGCTCATCCACGGAGGCGGGCGCCGAGCCACACAGGTAGCCGCCAGTCTGGGTATCGAGTCGAAGATGGTAGGCGGGCGCCGCATTACCGATGCCGAAATGCTTAGCGTGGTAACTATGGTGTACGGTGGACTGGTAAACAAGAATCTTGTAGCCCGTCTGCAGGCCAATGGAGTAAACGCATTGGGACTGACAGGTGCCGACATCGACGTTATCCGCAGCCACAAGCGCCCGCTTAAAGATGGTATCGACTTTGGATTTGTAGGCGATGTGGACCGTGCCGACGGACAGATGCTTAGCCGACTAATCGAGGCTGGTATCACACCAGTGATGGCTCCGCTGACCCACGACGGACAGGGACATATCCTTAACACCAATGCCGACACCATAGCCAGCGAGACAGCCAAGGCGCTAGCACCGTTCTACGACGTTACGCTGATATATAGTTTTGAGAAGAAAGGTGTGCTAAGCAATCCCGATGACGACGACTCTGTAATCCCTACCATCAACCGTGCCGACTTTGAACGTTACAAGGCCGATGGCACCATCAGTGGTGGCATGCTGCCCAAGATAGAAAACGCTCTGAGCGCCATCGATTCGGGCGTCGGTAGGGTTATCATTACACTGGCCACAGCCATCGACGGACACAGCGGAACAATAATTTCCTAAAAATTTTTTGTTTTACTTGTAACTTTTGCCCCAGGCTATTCGTCATATATAAAGAAGAGGATGAAAAAGATAAGTTTTGAAAACGACATCTTACCGCTGAAGAACGAGCTCTACAGGCTTGCCCTCCGCATCACCCTCAACCCTGCAGAGGCAGAGGATGTAGTACAAGACACAATGATAAAAGTCTGGAGCCGACGAGACGGCTGGGATGAAATAGAATCGATAGAAGCCTTCTGTCTCACCATCTGCCGAAACCTGGCACTCGACAGGATGCGCAAGATGGAAAACCAGAACCAGAGTCTGGAGGCGGGCGAACACGAGAAACCCGACCAGAGCTACTCCTCGAACCCTGAGGAACAGGCTATGCAGCGCGACCGAGTTGAGCTGATACGCCGACTGATAAGTGAGCTGCCCGAGAAACAGCGAAGTGCAATGCACCTGCGAGAGTTTGAAGGCAAAAGTTATAAAGAGATAGCGTCGATAATGGCTATAAGCGAAGAACAGGTGAAAGTAAACATCTTCAGAGCGCGACAAGCCATCCGACAAAAATATATTGAATCAGAGAAATATGGACTATAAGTACATCAATCAGTTGCTGGAGCGCTATTGGCAGTGTGAGACAACACTGCAGGAGGAGGCCATACTGCGCGCCTTCTTCAGTCAGGACGATGTTCCTGCCGAGCTGCAGCAGTACAAGGCCCTGTTTACCATCCAGCAGGAAAAGGAGCAGGCTCTTGGCCGCGACTTCGACGCCCGTATTCTCTCAATGGTGGGACAGCAGGAACCCAAGCAGCAGGCCCGTGTGGTATCGTTCACCCAGCGCCTCATGCCGCTATTCCGTGCTGCGGCCGTGGTGGCCATCATACTTACCATAGGCAATGCCGCACAGGCACCATGGGACCGTGGATGGGACGACCCGAAGGATGCTTACGCTAGGTTCCAGCAGCTGCATCAGGCCGACTCTGTCAATACCCTCGGCACTATACAGGCTGAGAACTTTGCCGACACGGTGAAGGTGACAACAGATGCTACCACCATAGTTGAATAAGATATTTTTTCTATGCTTTCTTTATAATAAAAACAAGTAAAACAATTAGATTGTTGAGAAGCTGTGAAGCTTCATTTCTCTCAAATTTTCAGGAAATACTAACGGTGAAGTTAAGGCTGCACTCCCACCGCGATGGGGCTGCAGCCTTCTTCAACGATATACGTTTTTTTTAGGGGAGGGGGATTACTTCTTCATTCTCAGGTTGAGCTGATATATTGCGGGCAGCAGTATCAGCAGCGAGAAGCCTACTGCCAGCAGTACGCGCTGCTGTCCTATCAGTTCGCTAAGCGTCATGTCGCCCTTGCCGTATGCTGCCATCGTTATGTTGTACATAGCATAGGCTATCGAATTGTTTACCCAGTGGAACGCCACACCTGGCAATATGCTGCCTGTGCGCCAATACATCCAGCCCAGCAGCAGGCCCGTTGCAAATGCATGCGGCATCTGTGCCGGATTGAAGTGCATAGCGGCAAATATCAGTGCCGATATGGCAATACACAGCCAGTGGCGCTGGTTCCAGCGTAGCAGACTGCGAAGTATGGCACCACGGAATACCACCTCTTCGGCCATCGGAGCCAGCAGGCCTATCACTGCGTATCCTGCTCTGCTGCCTAGCATACCCTCTACATTCTCGCCCATCAGATTGGGCAGTTCGGGCATCATCTCCTGTATCCACAGCGAGGGCACTATACAGCCTATGGCTGCTACAGCACTCCAGCAGAGCACAGCCCAGGGACGTGTGCGCAACCAGTTGGGACTAACCTCGGCCCACTTGGCTATCAGGAATACTGCTATCACCAGCACGTTGAATGCGGTCAGCGTGGCTATCATATAGTTAGTACCCATAAGTCCCTGCTCGTGCAGTACCATTGTCCACACCAGTTGTGCTATAGTAGATACCACCACTTGCATCGCAGCAAACATCACTGCATAGATTATTGCATTCTTCATTTTGACTTTTCTATTTCTTTAAACACTTTGCGTACTAATTCCTTGTCTTTTACCAACTGTGCCACCAGCGCATCGGACGACATGAAGCACTCTTCGTTGCGCAGGCGTATTATGAAACTCACGGTGAGCCTCTTGCCATATAGGTCGCCGTCGAAGTCGAGTATGTTAACTTCGAGTGTAGTCTGCTGACCATTAAACGTGGGGCGATTGCCAATGTTCATCATCGCTGGCATCCGCTCGCTGTCATCGATGCTGGCCCACACGATATACACGCCTGGCAGTGGGATTATCTTTTCGGCATCGTCGGGCTGTAGATTGGCTGTGGGAAATCCCAGGCTGGTGCCGATGTGCTCGCCCTGTGTAACTGTGCCCGATAGCTGATAATTGCGTGTGAGCATAGCTGCCGCATCGTCCACATCGCCCCTTTCTATCATCTGACGTATCACCGTAGAGCACACTGGGTCGTCATAGTCAGCATACTGCAACTGTTTGCCCTCTACCACATGTATGCCCAGTTCCTTGCCATAGCGCACATAGTCATCGAATCCTTCCTCGCGGCCACGGCCGAATCGGTTGTCATAGCCCGTATAGAGCGTCTTAACGTTCAGGTGCTCCTTTAGTATCTGCTCCATAAATTCGCGGGCGGTAAGCATCCCCATCTCTTTGGTAAAGGGCAGCACCACCAGATAGTCTACTCCCAGTTGTTCTATCAGCTGTATTTTTTCGTCAAGCGTGGTGAGTAGCTGGGGCTGAAACTCGGGCAGAAATGCCTTGATGGGAAATTTGTCGAAAGTAATCACCATCGACTTGTAACGCTTAAGCCTCACCATCAGCATCATCTGCTTGATGATCTGCTGATGACCGGCATGTACGCCATCAAACACACCGATGGTTGCAGTGCAGTCATCCTGAATCTTTGTGTTATAAATATCGTAAATAATTTCCATAATTGGGCGCAAAGTTAGCTAAAAATCTGCAAAATGGAATATATTTCAATCATTTTTAGTTATTTCCTCTTAAAAATTTGGATATTTAAAGAATTTACCTTACCTTTGCACCCGCAAAAAGCATTTGCATCGGACTTGTAGCTCAGTTGGTTAGAGCAACAGACTCATAATCTGGAGGTCCCAGGTTCAAGCCCTGGCTGGTCCACACTAAAAATCAGAGAGTTACGAGAATTTCGTGACTCTCTTTTTTGTTCACATGGAACTTGTACGGAACTTGGAAGCTTTTTCTAATAGTAATAAAATAAGACATTATGAGCTATTATAGACTGCATTATGATAGTTTATTTCCTTTTCAATATTAACTGGAACAATTCCTGAAAAGCCTCGTTTTTCACCTTAAATCCACCTTTTTCAAAAAGTTAAATAATCCAAATTCGAGACAACAGCATTGGCCAATGTCCTGCAATTTCCCTTTAAACAAGAACCTCCTGCGAATTATCAGCCATCTTTTAATAGGGCGTAATGAGCGTATATATCTGATGGCGTATGATACTTATTTTCCTCCCAATTAGACTCATAAACGATTATATATTCTCATTGAACCCTAAAGCCATTTGAAAAGTAATAAAAATAAACAAAAGAGAACCGCCAACAAACCTCAAACTTTCTTCGTTTCTGCATAGGTGAGAGTGACCATCCAAATTCCTTCAGATTCTCCTGAAGAGCAAATTTCACGATGTTATTGTGCTTATAGACCTTCGTGCCACTCTTGAACTTGGGCTGCTGCTCCTTCTCTTGAATGACCTGCATCACCTGAACATAACTGTCTGAGCATTCTCTGGCTTCCAAACGGATCTGGCGCATATAGTAGATGACTTCATCCTCGTCCAGATAACGGGCTAACAGAGCCTGCACAGCGTATTCCTGCTGGTCTTGTGGGCATCCGTACCACATATTGGCGTGAAGCCGCTGCATGGCTGTCATCGGCTTGGGTTTCTCATCTACCCGATGCTCTTCAAAAGGATCGAGAGGCAAATCACCTTTCTGCCAGGGCAGCACATTCCCCTGCTTTGGGTTATCTTTCGTGTAGATATAGACGACTATCGACAACACTTTACCGCCACGGCCTTTCTTTGCACCCTCCTGATAGTCGAACCACAAGTTAGAGAAACCGTTGCTGTAGAGGTCATAAAGCTCCTTCTGAGCCACTTCAAGGATATTCTGCTTGATGTCCTTGTAGTTCTGGTAGGAGGCAGGCGTAATGATTCGCTTGGTTCTTGCATCCCTCACCTCCTCCAGATTGAATATACGACGGAACACGTCCATTTGAAAGGGTATCACCCGCTTCTTATACATATTGCCTAGTGCTTCCTCGGCAGGATCGCTGTAGCGGAAGTCCCCGCAGAACTGACTACACAGTTCATAGAACTTCTGTGTGTACTTGGAGCGCAGCAGCATAGCCGTTCCAAGGTCGAAGGTAGTAAACGACTTCGAAATGTCTATCAGATAAGGCATAATTTCAGGCGACACACGTACATCATACAATTTAGTCTCAGTATTATAGAAGAAGGTATCTACCCAGTGGACTCTACCAAAGATCAGCTCTCCTTTTTCGTTTCTGAAGCTGACTGGCACGAACTTCTTTCCCAGTTCGCTAAGGGCTTCATAGGTATTCAGGACATTCGTCTTACCCCCGATGAGTCCCAAATCTTTGTCTGTTAGGTGGAAATACAGATCCTGCCAACTGGCAGGAACACCAAGGTTCTTCTCTACATACTTGTGTTTCACCTCACCCGTCAGGAAGTAGAGCATTCTTCGCTCCAACAGACTGTA
>ONYZ01000021.1 GCA_900322175.1 uncultured Prevotella sp. | reverse complement strand
CTTCTAGTCGATGCTCGTTTGATTTTTGCGTCTTTTCAGACGTGTATTTCTCGTTAGCGGATGCAAAGGTACTAAAAAAAATAATGCAAACCTATATTTTAGTGTTAAATTCCTACGTTTTTTGCCAAATGTTAAAATGACGGTAGGTTTGATGGTAGGTGTTGGGTTAGGTGTTACGGTAAGTGTCTTGCCACGTATTTAATACTTAACACTTTGACAATCAACTATATAGATTTTTAAGGCGTTAGGTGTTAGTGGCAAATACGAAAACTGCTCAGCTACGACTAGACAGCCCGTCTACTCCGACTAAGCGATCACTTTACTCCGACCACATTTAACAATTTTCTTGAGAATTTCCGGGATATGTTACGGCAATCTCATAGATATGTTACGATTATTTACCAGATAGATGCCGACTATCTTTAAGCTCGCATTTTGCTACTATACTAAGAAAAAATATTTCCCAAGTGTAGTAGCAAATTTTCCCTAGTGAGGGAACAAAAACGGGGTCACATCGTAGTAGCGTTGCTAGAATGAGAAATGTAAATAATTATTTAAAAGTACAATTCCCAGCACCACTGAATTTATTCGAGAGGCAGATAGTACAGACGGGTTGAATTACACAAGAATAGCTTGCCACCAGCTATTCCTACCTCACGTATTGGTATCAATAGTTGTATCTCGGGCACACCTTGGGTCGTTATGAGCCAAACGTCCTGTCTACGACTATCGGATGATGAATACACACACATCCGATCGCCAACCATACAGAGTGGCCAATAAAGCGAATATTCAGGGAAGCGCTCTGAAATCCTCAGCTCTTTGTCGACCATAAAGATGTCGCCACGATCTGTAATCACTGGAAAGAAGATGCCGTCTGTGGCTATGACATCAAACATATTCTTCAGTTTGTAATATGCATAAACCGGCTGTGTAATGATGGCTCTCAGCTGGCCATTCTCCTTTACATCCCATGGAGATATGATAACCGTAGAATCGTCAAGTTCGCGTTTATAGGCCAATCCATCGTCGAATAGCATGAAAGCGCCTTCTGGACTGAGAACAGCATGTTCAACCATGTCCTTCTTCAAACTCAACATATTCATAAAGCGGCAAGCTCCTGTTCGCTTGTCAAACGATGCTATAAACGGGCGTCCCATCTTGGTGCATTGTCCTCCGTTTTTAAGGCCAAATCCCAGATTAAACATATAGAGTGTGCTATCGTTGCTGACGAGTTGAGAAAAAGCCGAAGTCTTCGGCGGCAACTCGTATTTCCAAACGAGATTCATAGAGTTGTCGAGGCACACCACGCGCTGACGATCGGCAAAGAAATAGAGCGAGTCGTCTTGAATCACGTTAGAATGCAATCGATTGATAACATTCGGCTCAAGCATCCCGATTGGATAAGCAGCATAGCCAGTTGCCATAGCGCCCGCAAATGCTGCGCCAGTCATCACAAACCCATGCAAGAGAGCACTCTTCACATCGCTTACTCCTGTTTTGGCTTCGTAAGCACATACCTCGCCAGTACGTATGTTTAGTCGATTCAGGTTATCGGCCACAATGAGCCAATGCACAGAATCCTCACGTATCACATGATTCCATCCCCAATTCTTATCATGCGGCAGACTGGCCGTCCATAACTGTTGCCCTGTCGTCAAGTCATAACCGCTCAACTTATTCGACCGGTTTCCAGAATAGCCAAGTATGACATTGGTGGAATCATCATACTGCACAGGGATGAACTTGCCTTGCCAGCGAACATCACCAGTATTCGGCTCCAACATGCTAACCTTATTACCCTTTGCCACTATCACACCAGCTTTTGTGCAATAGGTTGACGAATTCCTGTAATCAAATGGGTAAGTCCACAACAACTTCGACTCCTTTAAGTCAAAAGCCCCTATCTCACCCTTGAATTGCAACCATTTCCCGCTTTTTGTTGTCTCACGGAATTTCAACAACATATAATCTAGTTCAGGCTGAATGACTACATCATCTATCCGTCGTCCGAACTCCTTATATTCAGCCAAAACCTCTGTACTATCAAGAGTAAGGCCTATTGTTAATTTGTTGACATTGTCGGCTTTAGAAGTCAGGCAAACCAATAGCAATAGCCACAGAATAATATTACTCCACCAATCTCTACGCATTTTTAATATTTATCTAAAATCATTAATGATGTGTTGCAGCGACTCTAGGAATCGGGCGGCGTGGCCTCCGTCCATCTGGGCGTGGTGGAACTGCATGGAGATGGGAAGCGTTACCTTGAACCAATGCTTGCGATAGCGGCCCCAGGCCAGGAAGGGATTGTTGTATATGCCGCTGTATTGGTTGACGAGGCTGTCGAGCTCTGTGCCTGTGACGGCCGATGTGCCTAGTATCATCGCCTCTTCGTCGCAGACCTCCTGACAGGTAGTGCTGCACTCGAGTGTGATGGCGTCGTAGTCGCGGCTAAACTGCTGGAAAGCATCGCTATAGGGCACGTCGCACGTGCTGATGCCGCCTTTGGCATTGTCTACTATCACGTTGATGGCCAGACGGTCGAACTTGTACAGTTTGCCATCCTTTGGCAACAGGTAGAACTCGTCTATCCTGCTAGCCGCCCGCCCCATGCACCAGCACAGCAGCATGTTGAACTTCACACCCTTTCGCCTGCACATCTTGCACAGTCGGGTAACATCAAACGTCTTAGTGAGCGTAACCATCGGCATAGGCGACTTCATCCACATCTGGAACGCCCAAGCACGGCTGGTTTCATTTGGATCTACTACTTTTTTCATCGTTTCTATCTATACTTTCTGCGCTGCAAAGATAGCGATTGCAGATGAAACCACCAAATAATTGGGGCAAAAGGCGCAGATTTGTGACAAATGGGACAATTGGGACAGGGATTTTTATTACCTTTGCAGCCAAAAATTGTGGGATATGAACGAGACTAACAAGGGATTTATACAATTGCACTTGAGTGTGATGCTGGCGGGCTTTACGGGCTTGTTTGGCCGACTGATAACGCTGAACGAGGTGGATATAGTGTGGTATCGCATGGTGTTTACCAGCGCTATACTGCTGGTGTTTACGGGGCTGCCCAAGGTGGGTTGGCGCAAGTTTATGCAGCTGTGCGGCTGTGGAGCCTTGTTGGGAGTGCACTGGATATTGTTTTATGGCAGCATAAAGGCTTCTAACGTGTCGATAGGTGTAATCTGTTTCTCGCTGATAGGATTTTTCACGGCTATGCTGGAGCCGCTGATTTACAGGCGCCGACTGTCGTGGATGGAGCTGCTGTTCTCGCTGATAACTGTGGCTGGTGTGATGTGCATCTTCTCGTTCGACGCCCGCTATCGCTACGGCATAATGATAGGCGTGGTGTCGAGCGCTGTGTGCGCGCTCTATGCCATCTGCAACAAGAAGGTGAGCGTGGGCGTGCGCAGTCGCACGGTGCTGATGTATCAGATGTCGGGCGGACTGGTGCTGGTGTCGATGATTATCCCTCTGTATCTGCTGGTTTTCCCATCGCAACAGCCCGTGGTGGTGATACCCAGCGGAGCGAACCTGTGGCTGATGCTGTGCCACTCGCTATTCTGCACGGTGGGAATGTATCTACTTCAGATTCAGGCACTTAAACGTCTCTCGGCCTTCACCGTGAATCTGAGTTACAACCTCGAACCGTGTTATACGATTATTCTGGCTTTCCTCATCTTCGGCGAGGGCCGAGAGATTAACTTCTCGTTCTACATCGGCATAGGCTTGATACTGCTTAGCGTGCTGCTGCAAACCAAGCGCGCCTGGAGCCGATAGCTACTGATTATCTTACCACATCTTCTTTCTTAAGTTCTACCACCTTGCCATAGCGGGCGAGGGCTTTCAGGTCGGTGAGTTTCTTGTCGCCGATGATAATCCACACGCGATTATTGTTGCCTGCAAGGCGCTGCTGGTGGAACTGGATGATGTCCTGAGCACTGATGCCTGGCAGCAGTCGGGCTTTGGCAGCATTGGGGTCGACAGTGTTACCCAGCATGCGCTGATTGGCTACGAAGGCAGGCATATTGCGGAAGGCGGGATAGCCGTTCTGTATCTCGTTGAGCACGCTCTGTCGGGCGGCATCCAGATTGTTCTCCTTCATAGGCATCTGGCGCAGCAGCGAGTCGACTGTAGCGAGTGCTTCCATCGTCTTATCGGCCTGGGTTCCTGTGGCTGTGATGTAGCCCTGAACGGCCTCAGGATACAGGGCAAGACTGGTGGTATAGGCACGGCCGCCAGTGCTGTAGGCCAGCGAACGGAACTCGCGTACATTCTGGAAGAGTACTGACGACATGCTGCCACCGAAATACTCGTCAAAGAGCGATAGTTTGGCACGATCGTCGGCTGTAGGCAGAGCACCGATGGCATCGTAGCTTACCACGTAGTTCTGGCGCGACTTGGGCACGTTGTAGAAGTAAACCGTAGGCTCACTATACTGCTGCAATGGGCGGAAGGTATCGGCCGCCTTGCGTGTGCACTGACTGAGTGGTAATGTCTGCTGTGCAGCAGCTGCAACGTCGTCGATCGACTTGGTGCCGCAATACATCAACTCGCAATCGTACTGCTGCAACTCGCGGAACAAGCTGAGCAGATTTTCATTCTTAAGCGCCTTAACCTCCTTCTTGCTAAGCTGGTTCAGATACATCGACTTAGCGCCAAACATCACGCGTTCGCGCATCGGAGCAAGCACATCGTCCTTCTGTTTGCCAAAGCTCTTGCGGTCTACTTTATCGGCATCCTTGGCATCCTTCAGTGCCTCGTCGTCGCCCTTGGCCGAGCGCAGGAAGTGGGCCAGCAGGCGGAGAGCCGGTTCGAACTGCTTGTCAGGACCAGTGAGAGTGAATCCGAAAGTCTGGTTGCCAGCACCTACTTCCATCGTGGTGTTTATCCTCTGCCAAGCCTTCTCCAGCTGCTGTTTCTTGAGCGAGTCGGTGCCTAGCGACGAGAGATACGAGCTAAGGATGTCGAGTGCTGGTGTGTGCAGCTTACCATCCTTGAATCGCAGGTTAAACGTGAAGATGTCGTTGATAGGATTCTTCTTATAATATAAGGTAACGTGGTCGTTAAGTTGCTTGGTGTCAGCAGCCGTCTGCAAGTCGACGGTGCGGATTTCGGCCTGTTGTACTGGTATCTGTTCCAACTGGCGGGCAAAGTCTGATTTGGCGTCAGTATTCTTAGGCGAAATGGGCTTGTAGCCAGGCTGTTTCAGCGTCTCCTTCTTAGGTGTGCCGTACTTCTTGACCAGCGTTACGTAGTTGGCGCCGTAGTACTTCTTGGCAGCGGCTACTACGTCGGCCTTAGTTAGTCGTTTAATACTTTCAATCTTATCGAGCGCATCCTGCCAGGTCTTGCCTTTCGAGAATAGGTCGACCAACAGTTCAGAACGGCTGCTGATGGTCTCCAGACTCTGCTCAGCACTCATCACCATCTCTTGTTTCAAGGCCTCAAGCTGGCTGTCGCTAAAGTTGCCGTCCATCACCTGCTTAACCTGCTCCATCACTCGTTCCTCGGCAGTCTTCATCTTTCCAAACAGCTTTGGGATGATGAGCACGGCTGTACCAGCGGCATCGTCGAAACCTACGTTCAGGGCGACAGAAGCCATCACCTTATGCTCGTTCATCAGCGAGTCGAGCAGACCAGCCTTGCCGTTAGAAAGCAGTCCATTGGCCAGTTCCAGAGCGTTAGCATCGGGCTCAAAGTCGGTTGCACCCTTGAATACCAATACCTCTGCACCAATAAGCGGAATAGGGAGTGTAACCTCCTGTCGCTCGCCAGCCCCAATCTCAGGCATCGGACTATATCCACGCTGTGGCACAGGGCCCGTCTGCACGCGTCCAAATGTCTTCTCGAGCAGGGCAGTAAGGTCGTCGCTAGGTGTAATGTCGCCGCAAAGAATCAGGCCCATATTCGAGGCCACATAGTACTTCTTGTAGAATTCAGCCATATCCGACAGGCGAGGATTCTTCAGGCTCTCAGTAGAACCAATGATGGGATAGGCATAAGGCTGAGTCTTGAACACAGCACCCATAACTTTCTCCATTGCATCGCCCATACCATCGGCCGAACGGTTCTTTTCTTCGTACACATTCTCCAGCTCGCCCTGGAATCCGCGATACACAGGGTTCATCAGTCGCTCAGAGTTGAGCCAGCACCACTGCTCGATGAAATGGGGCAAAAACTCGTTGTGATAGTAGGTCATATCATAACCAGTGCCCGCATTCAGACCGCTACCACCATACTTTGATATCAGACGATTGAACTCGTTGGGGATAGAGAAATCAGCTGCCTTAATACTCAACTCGTTGATTTTCAATTGAATACGACTACGCTCGGCATCATCCTTTGTCTGCGATAGCAGGTCGTACTGGGCAGAGATACTATCCAGCAGGGGCTTTTCGGCAACATAATCGATGGTACCCAAGCGGTCGGTACCCTTAAACATGATGTGCTCAAAGTAGTGGGCAATACCTGTGTTGGGACAATCCTTTGCGCCAGCTCTGACTACAACAGCACCAAACACCTTAGGCTGCGAGTGGTCCTCGTTAAGCCAGACAGTCATACCGTTGCTCAGCTTTAATTCTTTAACTTCTAACTGCGCTGCAGCCGTAATTGCAACAAGTACTGCAGCGATTGAAAAAACAATTCGTTTCATAGGTTAATAACTTACTTTTTTATAAAATCGGTGCAAAAATACAAAAATATTCGTATCTTTGCAACCGTAATAACAAAAAAAGGAAAGTATTATGAAGAAACTGTTTTTGACGCTGATGCTGTCAGCCGCCTTCGCGATAGGCTGGGCACAAAATGCTAACGATGCGTTTATGACTATCGAAGTGGATGGATTCCATCACACACTAGAAAACAGTGGCGATGACTGCGTGCTGTTAGATGTCCGCACTCCAGCAGAATACAAGGAGGGACACCTGAAGGGCGCAATCAACATCGATGTAAAGGACAGTCTGACATTTATGAACAAAGCCAAAGAGATGCTGCCCAAGGATAAGACCGTGATGGTTTACTGCCGCTCAGGTCGTCGTAGCGCTACGGCTGCAGGCAAACTTGCTGCCGAAGGCTACTTTGTATTCAACCTGGAAGGTGGCATCGTGGCTTGGAAAGAAGCAGGAAAGGAGATAGTGAAGTGATATTAAAGTATGATGTAATCGTCATCGGTGGCGGTCATGCTGGTTGTGAGGCGGCTTGTGCTTCGGCCAACATGGGCGCCAAAACTTGTTTGGTGACGATGGATATGAACAAGATTGCACAGATGTCGTGCAATCCTGCTATAGGCGGAATAGCCAAAGGTCAGATAGTAAGAGAGATCGACGCCCTAGGCGGTCAGATGGGACTGGTGACTGATGCTACATCTATCCAGTTCCGTATGCTCAACGTGGGCAAGGGTCCAGCCGTTTGGAGTCCTCGTGCCCAGTGCGATCGCGGCAAGTTTATTTGGGAATGGCGCAAGCATATCGATGAAACCGATAATTTGGATGTGTGGCAGGACCAGGCCGACGAACTGATAGTAGAGGACAAGAAAGCCATCGGCGTGCGCACCATCTGGGGTACAGAGATATATGCCAAGAGCGTAGTTATCACCGCTGGTACTTTCCTCAACGGACTGATGCATATCGGTCGCAAGATGGTTCCTGGTGGTCGTATAGCCGAACCAGCAGTTGCCCATTTCACCGAGAGCATCACCCGTCACGGTGTAGTTTCGGCTAGAATGAAGACAGGAACTCCTGTACGTATCGACAAGCGTTCAGTACACTTTGAGGATCTGGAAGAGCAGCCTGGAGAGAGTCGTCCTTATCAGTTCAGCTATATGAATAAAGGTGGCGCACTGAAGCAGTTGCCATGCTGGACTGTGAACACAAACGCAGAAGTTCACGAGATGCTAAAGAGCGGACTGGAGGATTCACCACTATATAATGGCCAGATTCAATCGATAGGTCCACGCTATTGCCCATCCATCGAGACAAAGCTTGTAACCTTCCCTGATAGGGATAAGCATCCACTATTCTTGGAACCAGAGGGCGAGGATACCAATGAGATGTATCTTAACGGCTTCTCGTCGTCGCTACCAATGGACGTACAGATTGAGGCACTGAAGAAGATGCCTGCATTCAGGGACGTGAAAGTATATCGTCCTGGATATGCTATAGAATACGATTTCTTCGACCCAACACAGCTTAATCATTCGTTGGAATCAAAGATCATCGAGGGACTGTTCATGGCCGGACAGGTGAACGGAACCACAGGATACGAGGAAGCTGGCGGACAAGGAACGCTGGCTGGTATCAACGCAGCACTTAAAGCCAGTTGCGCAGGCAGCGATACAGATGCATCCAACAGACAGTTCATCCTGCATCGCGACGAAGCATACATCGGCGTATTAATCGATGATTTGGTAACAAAAGGTGTTGATGAACCATATCGTATGTTTACATCGCGTGCAGAGTATCGTATACTGCTGCGTCAGGATGATGCCGATGCACGTCTGACTGAAAAGGGCTACGAGCTGGGTATCGTAAAGAAAGACCGCTACGACTGGTGGATGGAAAAGAAACAAGCTATCGAAGAAATCGAAACTTTCTGCCAGAACTTTGCGATAAAACCAAGACTGATAAATCCTACGCTCGAAGCTCTGGGCACTACCCCACTCCAGTTTGGTTGCAAGTTGATCGACCTGGTTAATCGTCCGCAGCTGAATCTGAAAAACCTATCAGAAGCGATTCCATCATTAAAAGAGGTATTAAACCGTCCCAATAATCGCAAGGAAGAAATAACAGAGGCTGCAGAGATAAGAATGAAATATAAAGGTTATATCGATCGCGAACGCTTGGTAGCTGACAAGATGCACCGTCTTGAGAACATTCGTATTCGCGGAAGATTCAATTACGAAGAACTGCAAGGCCTTTCGACAGAATGCCGCCAGAAGTTGACAAAGATTCAACCAGAGACATTGGCACAGGCCAGTCGCATCCCAGGCGTATCCCCTAGCGACATAAATGTACTGCTAGTACTATTGGGAAGATAGCGTTCCACGTGAAACATTAGACAAGTAACAAACTTTATAACTCACTGATTATGAACAACAAAACACTGCTTGACAATCTGCGTTGCATACCAGATTTCCCAAAGAAAGGCATCAACTTCAGAGACGTTACAACACTCTACAAGAATGCCGAGTGCTTACAGATTATGCTCGACGAGATGGAAGCAATCTACAAAGACAAGGGCATAACCAAAATCGTTGGAATCGAAAGTCGAGGTTTCATCATGGCCGCTGCCCTAGCCGCCAGATTAGGTTGCGGAATGGTGATGGCTCGCAAACCAGGAAAGCTGCCCTCAACTGTTATCAAAGAATCGTTCTCTAAAGAATATGGTGTAGATACCATCGAGATGCATATCGATTCTATCGACGAGAATGATATAGTATTGATACACGACGACTTGTTGGCAACAGGAGGCACTGCTAAGGCTGCCTATAAACTGGTACAGCACTTCCACCCCAAGAAGGTCTACATCAACTTTATCATAGAAATAAAAGACGAGGGACTGCACGGCAGAGACGAGTTTGAAGGCATTGACCTGACAACGTTACTCACCATTTAATTTATGTTCCACGTGAAACACAATCTCGCGAAAAGCTTTTATTTAGGGGCTTTCGCGAGATTTACAATTAAAAAAGGCATCACATGACGAAGGAAGAAAACGAGAAAAGACTGGAGTATCTGAAAGGGATAGTAAGACGGTTGCCAGACAAACCTGGTAGCTATCAGTTTTATGACGAGGAGCATACCATTATATATGTAGGTAAAGCAAAGAGTTTAAAGAATAGAGTATCTAGCTACTTCCATACAGAGGTGGATAGATTTAAAACAAAAGTTCTTGTTAGTAAGATATTCGATATTAGCTATACCGTAGTTAATACAGAAGAGGATGCCCTACTTCTTGAGAACTCGCTCATCAAGAAATATAACCCAAGATACAACGTGCTACTGAAGGATGGCAAGACCTACCCTAGCATCTGCATCACAAACGAATTCTTCCCTCGCATATTCAAGACGAGAACAATCAACAAGAAATGGGGCTCATACTACGGACCATACGCCAAAGTCAGCGCAATGTACGACGTACTTAACCTGATAAAGGAACTGTATAACCCACGTACTTGTCGCCAACCAATCACAAAAGAAGGAATAGAGAGCGGCAAATATCGCGTATGTCTGGATTACCATATTAAGAAATGTATGGGCCCATGCGTAGGAAAACAAAGCTACGAGGACTATCAAAAGAACATATCACAAGCAAGAGAGATTCTTAAAGGTAATACGCGCGAAGTGCTTAGAGATCTAAAGGATGAAATGCTTAGACTCTCAGAAGAACTCAGATTCGAAGAAGCCGAGGAGGTAAAACGCAAATACCTTGCTGTTGACGGATTTGTAAGTAAGAGCCAGATAGTAAGCCAAACCATCGATAAGGTGGATGTGTTCTCAATAACTTCTGATGAGAAAATGGCTTTCATCAACTATATCCATGTATCCAACGGAACCATAAACCAAAGCTTTACCATAGAATATAAAAAGAAACTGAACGAAACGGACGCGGAACTATTGCAACTAGGTATTGTAGAATTGCGAGAGAGGTTTAAAAGTGATTCGAAAGAGATAATCGTACAAGAGGAGGTAGATGTAGAACTTGAAGGAGTGAAATATACTGTGCCCAAACTTGGAGATAAAAAGAAACTTCTGGATCTATCGATAATGAACTGTAAGGAATATAAATTCGACCGTCTGAAACAGGCAGAAAAACTGAATCCAGAACAGAAGCAAACACGACTGATGAAAGAACTGCAAGACAAACTGCACCTACCCTCACTCCCCTACCAGATTGAGTGCTTCGACAACTCGAACATATCGGGTACTGATGCCGTTGCAGCATGCATAGTTTTCAAGAAGATGAAGCCATCAAAGAAGGACTATAAGCGGTATAACATCAAGACCGTAGTAGGACCCGATGACTATGCATCGATGAAGGAAGTAGTACATCGCAGATATTCAAGATTGATTGAAGAAGAACAACCCCTACCCGACCTCATCATCGCCGATGGCGGAAAAGGTCAAATGGAGGTAATACGCGAGGTGATTCAGGACGAGCTCAACCTAGATATTCCCATCGCCGGACTAGCTAAAGATGATCGTCATCGCACCAACGAACTTCTGTATGGATTCCCACCAATGAAGATAGCACTGAAGGTTGAATCAGAACTATTCCATGTACTAACTCAGATACAAGATGAGGTACATAGATTTGCTATAACTTTCCATCGAGATAAGCGTTCTAAGCGCGCATTGCACTCTGAGCTAGACGACATAAAGGGCATTGGACCAAAGACGCGCGACGAACTTCTAAACGCCCTTAAATCGGTGAAGAAAATACGTGAGTCTGAACTATCTACGCTATCAGATATTATAGGTCCAGCAAAAGCAAAGATAGTATATGAGCATTTCCACTCTTAGAGAAAAATATTTGGTAGTTTCAAAATAATGTCGTATCTTTGCGGCAAATTAAGAAGACAAGATGAGAGCAGTAATACAAAGAGTCACCCATGCCAGCGTTACTATAGAGGGCGTAATTAAAGGCCAGATAGGCGATGGATACCTTATCCTATTAGGCGTTTGCGAGGAGGATTCGATGGAAGATGTAGAGTGGTTAGTTAAGAAAATAGCCAATCTGCGTGTATTTGGCGATGAGAACGACGTAATGAACCTTTCGATATTGGATGTTGATGGGAACTGTCTGGTTATCAGTCAATTTACGCTATTTGCGTCATACAAGAAAGGAAATCGCCCTTCATGGTTCCGTGCAGGTAGTCATGAGCACTCTATCCCACTCTACGAGGCATTCTGCAAACAGCTTTCTAAGGCTATCGGCAAACAAGTAGCCACAGGCGAATTTGGCGCCGACATGAAAGTAGAACTGCTGAATGATGGGCCTGTAACCATCTGTATGGACACAAAAAATAAGGAATAAAACAATGAAGAAATATCTAAAAGAACTAGAACTAGCAAGTGCCCTACTCCTGGTAATCGGCGTAGTGCTTTCGATGGTAAAAAGCTACGCCATCGGCGTATGGCCATGTGGCGTTGGATTGCTGATATTCCTCACCGTTTTCCTCTACAAAGCATTCCATTGGAAGCAATATGAGCGCGACAATAAGCAGTACATCATAATACTGCTGATTTGCATATTCCTACTTATCACCCAAATGATATTTCACAAATGAGAGCATTGCAGTGGCTTACAAAAGAAATAAAGGAAGAATGGTCGGATATTGCCAGCGAACGAATGAAAAGATTTATTCTATTCATCTCGGGATGCCTACTAGTGACCTATATTTTAACCTTATTTCATCTAACGATCATTGCTATACCATTCATAACAGCTTTAATAGTTTATGGAGGATATGAAATTAGAAAACTTGAAGGACTAGAGGAATGGATTGCTATAATAATCTATCTCGCTTGTTTACCAATGTTGTTACTATTAGAAAAAATTCAATACATCATAAAATGACAATTAAAGAAGCACAAGAGGCAGTTGACCGCTGGATTAAGGAATATGGCGTACGCTACTTTTCGGAGCTAACTAACATGGCTGTTCTGACAGAAGAAGTTGGCGAACTTGCCCGCGTAATGGCCCGCAAATACGGCGATCAGAGTTTCAAAGAAGGCGAGAAAGACAACCTAGGCGAAGAGATGGCTGATATCCTCTGGGTATTGCTATGCTTAGCAAATCAGACTGGCGTAGATCTGACTGCAGAACTAGAGAAATCCATCGAGAAAAAGACCCAGCGAGACTCGCTGCGACATATACAGAACAAGAAACTTATGGCATAACAGTTTTAACAATATAACAATAA
Source organism: uncultured Prevotella sp. (assembly GCA_900322175.1). GTDB lineage: Bacteria > Bacteroidota > Bacteroidia > Bacteroidales > Bacteroidaceae > Prevotella. The sequence goes on along the minus strand of ONYZ01000021.1, from coordinate 34,638 downwards.
ACAATTATGGCAGAACACAATCACGAACACGAGCATCATCACCACTTCGAGATGCCACAAAAGAGCCGAATGGAAGAGGTTCTAAGTAAGTACAACCTCGAAATAACAGACGAGGAAGTAAAGGAAGCAGTGAAGAAAATCATTGCCGAGAAAGTAGCTGAAAACGACACCTTGGAGGTGAAGAAATTCCTGATGGGTAGCGTAGAGCTTACTACCCTAAAGACCACCGATAGCGACGAGAGCGTACTGGCATTTACAGAGCGTGTAAATCAGTTCGAAGAGAACTACCCTCACCTACCCCACGTAGCAACTATCTGCGTATATCCACGCTTTGCTAAGGTGGTATCAGAAACTCTGGAAATAGAGGGCGTAGAAGTTGCTTGCGTATCAGGTTCATTCCCTTCATCTCAGGCTCTAATCGAGGTTAAGACCATAGAGACAGGCTTGGCTGTTAAGGATGGCGCAACAGAGATAGATATGGTGCTGAGCGTTGGTGCATTCCTTTCGGGCGATTACGAGACTTGTATCGACGAAATCCAGCAGATAAAAGAGGCTTGCGGCGATGCAAAACTTAAGGTTATCCTAGAGACAGGTTGCCTGAAGACAGCAGCAAACATCAAGACTGCATCTATCCTTGCAATGTACTCAGGTGCAGACTATATTAAGACCTCTACAGGCAAGCTTGAACCAGCAGCAACACCAGAGGCAGCATACGTAATGTGCCAGGCTATCAAGGAGTACTACGATGAAACGGGCATTATGATTGGTTTTAAGCCCGCTGGAGGCCTTAACAGCGTGATGGACGCACTAATATACTATACCATCGTAAAAGAGGTTCTGGGCGAGAAATGGCTCACTAATCAGATGTTCCGAATGGGTACATCACGTCTGGCTAACCTACTGCTAAGCGAAGTAATCGGCGAGGAAGTGAAATTCTTCTAGTATACTAGGCTCAGTCCTCAAGTAAGAGGACTGCAGTCCTTTAATAGCAGTACTCCAATCCTTTAACGTTAGGACTGGAGTACTTTCATATATATACTGGTGCGAAATCAGACTAAATATTTCGCTGTGCTACGTATTCCAAATAAGCAGTAAAGGCGGGTTTAAGCTCAGGTTTCACGCATTCATCGATGAATGTTTGAGCCTCATTGGCAAACTCATCCATCTTCTTCTCGGCATATTTGATACCACCATACTGCTTGGCGAACTCAATCAAAACGGCGATTTCGTCCGTATTAATCGTACCGTTTTTAACCTTTCTTGCCAGATTCATAACAGCAGAATTCTCGTAATGAGTAAGCGAATATATGATAGGCAAAGTAAGCTTACCTTCAAGCATATCATTACCCGTAGGCTTACCTATCTCCATTGAGTTATAGTAATCGAAAATATCATCACGAATCTGGAAAATCATACCTATATTATGTCCGAATTTTGCAGCTTTCTCAACTATTTCTAGAGGGGCACCAACAGAGATAGCTCCAAGCTTACAACAAGCCTCGAAAAGTACGGCAGTCTTTTTGTCAATTACCTGATAATAAACATCTTCCGAGATTTCATGATTGGATATATTCGATAATTGAAGAATCTCGCCAGCTGCCAAAGTACGACCAAGTTCAGCTAATTCTTGTACGATTTCATGATTATTAGAAAGAGCAACGCGAAGCAAGGCTGTAGACAGGATATAGTCGCCCACCAAGACGGCCACCTTATTATTATATTCAGCATTAACAGACGGCTGACCACGACGTTCAGAGCTTTCGTCTACTACATCGTCGTGAACCAAACTGGCAGTATGCAATAGCTCAAGCCCAAGAGCAGCATTCTGTGTAACATCATTAACACCACCAAAGTTCTTTGCAGCAAGCATTATAAGTATAGGACGCATGCGCTTTCCGCCGCGCTGACGGATATGCGACAAAACCGACTCGAGCAATCCTTCACCTTGCGACAAACATTGTTGAAACAACGCAGAAAAGTCGTTCAACTCTGTTGCAATAGGTCTTCTTATAGTTGACAAATAATCCATAACAAACTGAAATTTTGGCACAAAAATAAGAAATAATTCCGTTATTAAGAAATAATTTGGTAATTTTGAGCCGAAAATTAAGAAAGTTATGCAGAAATTATTTCTTTTAGACGCTTATGCGCTAATTTATCGCAGCTATTATGCGTTCATCAAAAACCCTCGAATCAATTCGAAGGGACTGAATACAAGTGCTATAATGGGATTCTTAAATACCCTTAACGAGGTACTTACAAAGGAGAAGCCAACACACATAGGAGTAGCATTTGATCCTCACGGACCAAACTTCCGTAGCGAAGCGTTTCCCGATTATAAAGCTCAGCGAGAAGAGACTCCAGAGGATATACGCAAAGCTGTCCCTATTATCAAAGACCTGCTTAAAGCATATCGTATACCTATACTGCAAGTAGATGGTTACGAGGCGGACGATGTGATAGGTACTCTGGCCGAAAAAGCTGGTTCAATCGGAGTAGAGACATATATGCTTACGCCCGACAAGGACTATGGACAACTAGTACGCGACAATGTTTTCATCTATCGACCACGTCATGGAGGCGGATATGAGACGATGGGACCAAAGGAGGTCTGCGAGAAATATAGCATCCCCTACCCTATGGCCGTCATCGACCTGTTGGCACTTATGGGCGACTCTGCTGACAACTTCCCAGGTTGTCCAGGTGTGGGAGAAAAGACTGCCGCTAAACTCATCGACGAGTTTGGAAGCATCGAACAGTTGCTGGCCCGTTCATCAGAAATAAAAGGTAAGCTTCGTGAAAAAATAGAAGAGCATGTCGACGACATAAAGATGAGTTACTTCCTGGCAACCATCAAAACTGATGTACCAATAGAGCTCGATATGGAAAGTTTGAAACTTGTGGAACCAAACGAGAACGAACTTGCCAAATTGTTGCTCGAACTGGAGATGAAGAGCTTCGCAGATAGAGTTCTTAAAAAAAGCCAAAAACCGCAAAAAGTCGTAAATCAGCAACTCGATCTCTTTGCAGAATTTGCCACCGAGGGCCAAGCTGTTAGCGAAAAAACGAGTTTTGAGACGTTAAAAACAACGCCTCACAACTACCAACTAATTGAAAATCAGGAGGATTTAAAGAAATTATGTGATTATTTCTTGACAAACAAAATTCTCAGTCTAGACACAGAAACCACTTCAACCTCTGCTATCGACGCAGAATTGGTAGGTTTGAGCTTCGCCGTAAAGGAATTTGAGGCATTTTATGTCCCCATCCCAGCCAATCGTAAAGAAGCGTTGCAAATTGTTAATATCTTTAAACCAGTTTACGAGAACCCAGAAATCTTGAAAATCGGACAGAATTTGAAGTATGACCTCGAAGTGCTTCGCAATTATGACATACATCTAGCTGGTCCGATGTGGGATACAATGATAGCTCACTATCTTATCCAACCAGAGCTTCATCACAACATGGACTACATGGCGGAGATTTATCTTAACTATCAAACCATCCATATAGATGAGTTGATAGGACCAAAGGGCAAGAACCAAAAATCGATGCGCTCTCTCCTACCCTCTCAAGTGTACGAGTATGCAGCTGAGGATGCAGACATCACTCTCCGACTGAAAAACAAACTGGAGCCTGAACTGAAGAAAACTGAGTGCGAAGACCTATTCTATAATATTGAGATGCCACTGATGCCTGTATTGGCTGAAATGGAAATGAACGGTGTATGTCTGGATACAGAATCGCTAGCTGAAACGTCAAAACAATTCAACAATCGCATGAACGAGATAGAGGCTCGCATCTACGAACTTGCAGGCGAACGATTTAACATAGCATCGCCAAAACAAGTTGGCGAAATACTCTTCGACAAACTTAAGATAGTAGAGAAAGCCAAGAAGACCAAGACTGGCCAATATGTCACTTCAGAAGAGGTGCTGCAACAGCTAAAGAATAAGCATGAGATAGTTGCTGACATATTGGAACACAGAGGGTTAAAGAAATTAATAGGCACCTATATCGACGCCCTACCCAAGCTGATTAACCCCAAAACAGGCCATATCCATACATCATTTAATCAAACGATTACTGCTACTGGCCGCCTTTCGTCATCAGATCCAAACCTGCAGAATATCCCCATCAGAGGTGAAGATGGCAAGGAGATTCGCAAGGCTTTCGTACCCGAGGCAGGATGTCTGTTCTTTTCAGCAGACTATAGTCAGATAGAACTACGTGTAATGGCCCATCTGTCACAGGATGCCGAGATGATAAAAGTATTCAGCGAGGGCAAGGATCTGCATGCAGCAACAGCAGCCAACATCTACAAGAAGCCTATAGAAGAGGTTACGCGCGATGAGAGAACTAAGTCAAAGAGAGCCAACTTTGGTATCATCTATGGTATCACAGTTTTTGGTCTGGCCGAGCGATTAGACATAACTCGCGACGAAGCTAAAATGCTGATAGACGGATACTTTGAAACATTCCCCCAGGTGCACGACTATATGGAAAAATCTAAAGAAGTGGCTCGCGAAAAGGGTTACGTCACTACCCTATTCGGCCGTCGCCGCTATCTGCCAGATATCAACAGCCACAACGCTACTGTGCGTGGATTTGCTGAGCGAAACGCCATCAACGCCCCAATTCAGGGCACTGCCGCTGATATAATAAAGGTTGCAATGATTCGCATCTTTAATCGCTTCAAAGCCGAAGGAATACGCTCTAAAATGATTCTGCAGGTACACGACGAACTCAACTTCTCTGTTTATCCTGAGGAGAAAGAAAAAGTTGAGAGCATCGTGCTCGAAGAAATGCAGAATGCTCTCAACCTGAGTGTACCATTGGTAGCCGATTCTGGTTTTGGTCAGAACTGGCTCGAAGCCCACTAATCAGTAATTGAACGACGATCCGCCAAGGAACTCGCGAAGTAGTGAGGTTGGTGGAATCTGAGTCTCAGGGATGGGACGTATATATCGAAGGAACTTCAGCAGGCGATAAGCCTCTGCATGTTCCTTCGAGCTCTCTGGAACCTGCTCTAAAAGCGGCTCAGCCTGACTCTTAATAACTGCCAACTCGAAGAGCATAGCGGTATTAAACATAGCATCGGCATTCTCCTGGAATGGGAATATCCACTTGTTCTCCCCTGCCCTAACGCTTGGCCAGCGACGTATTGTCTCCTGTGCATCTACACCGCGATACTTATAATCACGAATAATTCGGCGAAGCAGTCGATTATCAGTGGTTGGGATATAGTTGTGATTATCAAGCAAAATAGATGTCAAAGCTGAAGCGTAGACACGGAAAATCTGATCATTAGGTATCTCAGAAGTAAGCTCTGGATTCAAGGCATGAATACCCTCTACCACCAGAACTTCGTTACCCTTTAGCTGCAGTTTCTTTCCACTCCATTCGCTCTTGCCTTTCTGGAAATTATAGCGAGGCAGCTCTACCTCATCACCCCTGAATAGAGCATTCAACTGCTCATTTAATAGGGGCAGATTAAGTGCATGCAGATGTTCAAAATCGTAATCACCCTTCTCGTCCTTAGGTGTCTTGTCACGATCCAAGAAATAGTCGTCGAGCGAGATTCCTACAGGATGGATACCGTTGACAGCCAACTGCACGCTGAGACGCTTACAAGTAGTGGTCTTACCTGATGACGAAGGACCAGCAATCAGTACCATTTTGATACCCTTTCGCTGAGCTATCTCATCGGCAATTCTGGCAATCTTCTTTTCCTGAAGAGCCTCGCTAATCTGTATCAACTCAGACGAATAGCCATTCATAATCGTCTCATTCAGATCGCCAACGGTTCGCAATCCCAGGATATCCTGCCACTGATGGTGCTCCTTGAAGATACCAAACATCTTGTCTTGATGTGTCATTTCACCCAGTTCGTTTGGATGCTCGCGCGAAGGCAGTCTCAAGAGCAAACCATCAAAGTACTTCTCTACTCCAAACAGGTAAATCTGCTTGGTATTCGTAAGTAGCGATCCGTAGTAATAGTCCACGTAACCATCTATGTCATAATAAGTTGTAAACAATCTGCCAGTACTCTTCAGCAACTTAACTTTAGAGCGATTATGCAGGCTATCAAATAGTTCGATAGCCTCCTTGGTAGACGTCTCGTGGCGATGGATGGGATAACCAGCATCGATTATCTCCTGCATGCGGCGACGAATAGCACCTGCGTCATCCAGTGTTACAGGTCGGCCTATGTTTAGATTAACATAGTAACCATTACTTACAGGTATATCGATAGACACCTTACAAGGAGTGAACAAGTCGTGAGCAGCCTTGCAGAGCACAAAAAACAGGCTGCGAGTATAAGCACGCGAGCCACTAGACGAAGTGATATCAAGGAACTCCACCTGCTTCTGTTTGTACACACGATAGTGCATACCCTCTACCTTATTATTAACATGAGCCGAAATAGGACCGTGCTCTATCTCTACACCCGATAATGCATACACCTCTTCGATAGTAGAACCAATAGGCACCTCTACTACCCTATCATTGTTTAAAACATGAACATTCACCAATTTTTCCATACGCAAAATTTAATGTTTAAGCTAAAATTTCTCTGCAAAGATAATATTTTTCTGAAATCTTAACCGAATATTCTGAGTTTTTTTATATCTTTGTAGCCGAATTACTAAATATAGATACGTATTTTATGTCAATCTGGATTATTTTCAAACTTCTGGGATCGCTTGCACTGTTGATGTTCGGTATGAAGTCGATGAGTGAGGCGTTGCAGAAGATGGCGGGTCCACAATTGCGACACGTTCTTGGTGCTATGACCACCAATCGTTTTACTGGTATGCTTACAGGTATGCTTGTTACAGCCTCCGTACAGTCATCAACAGCCACCACTGTGATGACGGTTTCGTTTGTTAATGCCGGCTTGTTGACCTTGGCTCAGGCCATTTCAGTCATCATGGGTGCCAACATCGGAACCACACTTACCGCTTGGATCATGTCGGCAGGTATGTCGTTCGACATCACAAGCGCAGTTTATCCGGCTTTCTTCATGGGAATCATACTGATTTACTTGAAGAAATACCGCTATATAGGCGATTTCCTGTTTGGTCTGTCGTTCCTGCTTTTAGGTTTGGGAACACTGCGAATGACGGGAACAGAGATGCATCTGGGTGAGAATCAGGCCCTACTCGACTTCTTCGCCTCGTTCGATCCCGACTCATTCCTCACCACACTGATATTCCTGTTCCTTGGAGGTGTGATGACCTTCTGCGTTCAGTCGTCAGCAGCAGTTATGGCCATCACCATGATACTGTGCTCTAGCGGAGCACTTCCTATCTATCAGGGTATCGCGCTGGTGATGGGCGAAAACATCGGAACCACAGTTACATCTAACCTCGCTGCCCTATCGGCCAACACCCAGGCTCGCAGAGCTGCCCTAGCCCACATGTTCTTCAATGTGTTTGGTGTGATTTGGATTCTGTTTGTGTTCCGTCCGTTCATCGATGCCGTATGTGGTATGGTGGGCTATGACGTAACGATGGCCAAGGGTACTGTTGAGACAAGCGTGTTCCTGGCAAATGCAGCCAAACTAAGCTTTGTGCTAGCCGCATTCCACACATGCTTCAACGTGGCCAACACCTTTATCCTGATATGGTTTATCCCACAGATAGAGCGCTTTGTATGCTGGGTAATCAAGCCAAAGAAGGTGGACGAGGAAGAGGATTTCCGTCTGCACTTTATCACTGCCGGCTTCATGAAGACTCCAGAACTTTCAGTACTCGAGGCTCAGAAGGAGATACAATCTTTCTCCGATCGTATGCAACGCATGTTTAATATGGTACGCGAGTTGCTTACCCTCTCATCCAGTTCTAACAGCAAGAAGGATAATCGCGACACCGACTTCAACAAGCTCTACTCGCGCATCGAGAAATACGAAGGCATCAGCGATAATATGGAACTAGAGATAGCCAACTATCTTAATAGTGTAAGTGATGCCCACCTGTCAGACGACTCTAAGGCTAAGATACGTGCTATGTTGCGCGAAATCAGCGAGTTAGAGAGTATCGGAGACGCTTGTTTCAACATGGCGCGAACCATCTCGAGAAAGTATAATGGCAAGCAGGATCACTTCAACGACAAGCAGTACGAACACATACACCAGATGATGGAACTTACAGACCAGTCGCTATCGCAGATGAATAGACTGATGATGGGCCGTAAGGAGACATTCGATGTAAATCGTACCTTCAACATCGAGCACGAAATCAACAACTTCCGCGACCAACTTAAGTCGCAGAACATCAACGACGTCAACAATCGCGAGTACACTTACGCCGTTGGTACCATCTATATGGACCTGATAAATGAGTGCGAGAAACTGGGCGACTACGTAGTAAACGTGGTTGAAGCTCGTATGGGATTGAGATAATCGCCGTAAGCAAAGGATTTATTCCCACGCTGGGAACGTTTTATTCCCAACGTGGGAATATTATGTTCCCAACTTGGGAACAATTTGTAGGCCTAAAGTTTGGCTGTTTCGATAATATTGATTACCTTTGCAGCCGATTATCAAGGGGTGCCCGCGAGTGTGGGCTGAGATGATACCCTCTAACCTGATCTGGATTATACCAGCGTAGGGATGGATAGCAGGCTTAATCAATAAAAACTCTACCCCCTTAACATTATTAATTATTGGTACTATTACGGTATGAAAAGATTATTTTTAGAAACCGCTGCATTAGTGTGTGCAGTTAGCGTAAATGCACAGCACAAAGCAGCTCTCTACGATTCTACACATGTAGAAGCGCTAAGCGAGATTGTAGTAAAAGGTGTTAGAGCGCAGAAGAATGCGCCGTTTGCTGTGGCAAACATCAAGAAACAGGAACTCAATGCTTTCTCAAAGACGGGTAAGGAGTTACCATTCCTTTTCGCTCAAACCCCAGGCGTGCTGGCTTGGAGCGAGAACGGACTGGGCACAGGTACAACCTATATGCGAATTCGTGGTGCAGGCGATTCGCGCATCAATGTTACACTGGATGGTGTTCCCTTGAATTCGCCTGAGGATCAGTGTGTATTCTGGGCCAATATGAACTCATACGGTTCGCTGTTGGGTTCTGTTCAGATTCAGCGTGGTGTTGGTACATCTACCAATGGCGACGGTGCTTTTGGCGGAACTATCGCATTGGCATCAGCCACTCCAAGCCAGAAGGCTGGGGGAGAGGTTTCTGCTTCGTATGGTTCGTTCAATACATTTAATGTAGGAGGAAAGTTCTCAACAGGATTACTGTGGGATCATCTGATTTTTGATGGTGCATATCATGAGACAAATACTGATGGATTTATCCATGGAACCAGCGGACGTAGTGGCTCTTACTATGGTGGACTGACCTGGGTAGGACAAAACTTCCAGATTCGATACAAGAACATCGGAAACTTTGAAAAAACCGGTCAAGCATGGAATGGAGTAACCGCTGGCGACAACGACATGAGTCTGATGGATGGAACCTACGGCATCAACACAGGCATCAAGACCTATGAGGACATGTGGAACGCAGGTCTGGGCAAGTACAACTCACTATACGAACGTCTGACTGGATACGACAAAGATGCTAACGGCAACTATCCAACAGCCCGTTATCAGATGGCCGATGGTAGCTATTGGGACAAGACCACAGACAACTTCTGGCAGAATCACAATATCCTGTCGGCTGCTTACGACATCAACGAGCATTGGAGCACCACAGCATCGCTGCATTACACCTATGGTTACGGCTATTACAACGAATTCCGTTATAATTACAAACTTAGAAAGTTCGGACTTAACTATGATGGCGTAAAGAAATCCGACTTTGTACGTAAAAAAGGTCTGTCGCAGAACACCTACGGCTTTATCTGGAACGCCAATTACAAAGACGAGCTTTGGGACATAATCGGAGGTTTCTCGCTCCAGAAGTTTGATGGCAACCACTTTGGTTATCTTACATACATCGCCAATGCTGACGTTCGCCAGAAGTATATGTCGAATGGCGACTACAAATACTACGACTCTGACGCCACCAAATTCGACGGCAACGCATTCATTAAGGCTGCCTATCACATCACCGATCAGTGGGATGTATTTGGCGACCTGCAGTATCGTCATGTAAACTATAAGACTGATGGTATCAACGACAAGTTCTACGAAGAGAAAAGTATTTACTACAATCAGAAGCTTGACATCGACGAGAAATATCGTTTTCTGAATCCAAAGGCCGGTTTCTCTTGGACTCTTGGTGGTCATCGCGTTTATGGTTCTTTGGCACTCAGCCATCGTGAACCAGAGCGAAATAACTTTACTGACAACTACAATTATCCATATCCTAAGTCTGAGAGCCTTTTAGACTATGAATTGGGTTATACATTCAATAGCGACATCTTCCGCTTTGGTATCAACGGATACTATATGGATTACAACAACCAGTTTGTACAGACAGGTCAGGAGACAGAAATAGGCGAGAAGGTTACCACAAACATCAAGGATTCATACCGCATGGGTATTGAAATCCAGGCTGCTGTTAATCCTTTCTCATGGCTAACCATTGAGGGAAATGCAGCTCTGAGCAAGAACAAGATTAAGGACTTTGATGAGGTGGCCAGTGTAAACTGGGAAGACGATTTCCGCACCATCCACTACGACAACTCTACACTTGCCTTCTCGCCATCAACCATACTCAATGGTTTCATAAATTTCCATTGGAAAGGTTTGCAGGCAGTTTGGCACACCAACTTTGTTAGTCGTCAGTACCTTGACAATACTGAGAATATCGATCGTTCGCTGCCTTGCTATTCAGCTTCTGACGCCAACGTAAGCTACACTTGGAAGCCCAACAAGGCCATCAAAGAGTGCATCTTCGGACTGAACTTCAACAACATCTTCAATCGTCGCTATGCTGCCAATGGTTGGGTATATTCAAGCATCGTTGAGGACGATGGTCATCCCAACGAGAACCGTTACTACCAGATAGGTTTCACACCTATGGCAGGCTTTACGATGATGGGTAACGTAACACTTCGATTCTAATGGCAGAATTTATATCAGCACACTGGCTCGACATCACAACCACGATACTCGGACTGCTCTATATCCTGTTTGAGTATCGTGCCAGTGCCTGGCTCTGGTTCGTAGGGTTCCTGATGCAGACACTTGGCATCGTGCTATACTATCAGAAAGGACTCTATGCCGATTGCGGCATGGAGTTCTATTACCTATCGATGACCGTGTATGGTTATTGGAAATGGGTACATGGCTCAAGCGAGAAGAAAGAACTGCCTATCACAAAGTTCCCACGCAAACTTATCATCCCCTGGTGTGCATTGATGCTCGCATTATGGGGTATCATCTATTGGCTTTTGGTAACCTTCACAAATAGTAATGTTCCTATGGCCGACAGCTTTACTACAGCACTCAGTATCGTTGGCATCTGGGCCTTGGCTCATAAGTATCTGGAACAATGGTTCATCTGGATTGCTGTCGACGTTGTAACCTGCGTTCTATACTTCTACAAAGACATCCCATTCAAGGGCGGACTATACGCACTTTACGTCATAATTGCCATTTTTGGCTACAGAAAATGGAAACGTATGACAGATAATCACGTCATTTAAGCGCTTTTTTTGCAATATAATTTGGCTGTCTGCAGCATTTTTCGTACTTTTGCAGCGAATTTTAAATTCAAAATGCTTATGCAGACGAACAGTCATTTATCGCGATTAATTCATGACCAGGCCAAGAAGTACGGCGACCGTGAGGTTCTGATCTACAAGGACTTTGGCGGGTCAGAGTGGAAATCATATTCGTGGAATCAGTTCTCGGATATGGTCAAAAAGGTGTCTAATGCCTTACTTAATCTGGGTGTAAGAGTACAGGAAAATCTAGGTGTATTCTCTCAAAACTCTGTACAGTATCTGTTTTGCGACTTTGGTGCTTGGGGAGTTCGTGCAGTAACCATCCCATTCTATGCCACCAGCTCAGAGCAGCAGATCCAGTTTATGATCAGCGATGCAAAGATTCGTTTCCTCTTTGTAGGCGAACAGGAACAGTACGACAAAGCACGTCGGATTTTCTCTACCTGTCCTACACTCGAGCGTATCATCGTATTCGACAAGAACGTACATATCTCTTCGCTCGACCTCAGTTCGATGTATTTCGACGATTTCCTGAAGTTGGGCGAGAATTATCCCCGTCAGACCGAAGTTGAGTCGCTCCAGGCTCAGGCTTCGATGGACGATATCGCAAACATCCTATATACTAGCGGAACTACTGGCGACTCAAAAGGTGTAATACTTACCTGCGGACAGTATTACGCGGCTATGGTTGCCAACGACAAGTGTGTGCCTGTAGGCGAGAATGATAGAGTACTTAACTTCCTGCCATTCACTCATATCTTTGAGAAGGGTTGGAAGATTCTGTGCCTTACAGAGGGTGCAACACTCATCGTAAACACCTATCCTTTGGAGGTTCAGCAGTCTATGCGCCAAACTCACCCAACGTGTATGAGTTCTGTACCCCGTTTCTGGGAGAAGGTTTACATGGGCGTATTAGAGCAGATAGAAAAAGCTAGCGCACCTAAGCGCAAGCTATTTATGCATGCACTCAGCGTGGGCAAGAAGCATAATATCGATTACCTGTCTAAGGGTAAGCGTCCACCATTGCATTTGCATCTGGAATACGAGATGCTGAATAAGACCGTATTCTCACTGGTTCGTAAGGAACTTGGACTGGAGAATGCTCACTTCTTCCCAACTGCAGGTGCTACAGTAAATCCTAAGGTAGAAGAGTTTGTACACTCTATAGGCCTCAATATGATTGTGGGCTATGGCCTTACAGAGAGTCTTGCTACCGTCAGCTGTAACCATCTTGGCAAGCCTTACACTGTAGGTGGAGTAGGTATCCCCATCGAGGGCATCGACATCAAGATTAGCGAAGAGGGCGAGGTATTGCTCAAGGGCCCAACCATCACCAGAGGATATTACAATCGTGAGGACCTTACAAAGGCAGCCTTTACTGCCGATGGCTATTTCAAGACAGGCGACTCAGGATACCTAGAAGGTGGCGAATTATTCTTGAAAGAGCGTATCAAGGATCTGTTTAAGACCTCAAATGGCAAGTATATTGCTCCACAGATGATAGAGTCAAAGCTGTTGGTTGATAAGTATATCGACCAGATTGCCATTATTGCCGATCAGCGTAAGTTTGTCTCGGCTCTGATTATCCCTGTATATTCTCTCCTGGAGGAATATGCACGCGAACATCATATAGAGTTCGAGAACAGAGAACAGTTATGCAAAGATCCTAAGATCAACGAGATGATGAAGGAGCGTATCGACACGCTTCAGCAGCAACTGGCTCACTATGAGCAGATTAAGCGCTTCACCTTGCTTCCTTATCACTTCTCAATGGAAAAGGGAGAACTTACAAATACATTAAAAATTAAGCGTCGCGTACTGAACGAGAATTACAAAAAGGAAATAGACGCGATGTACGAAGAATAAGATATGATTACTCAGGAACAGCTGAAAGATGTTTTAGAAAGAGCGGATGCACTTCACCGCTACTTGGAAATAGATAAGAAGAAGATAGAATTCGAAGAAGAAGATCTTCGCACCCAGGCTCCTGACTTTTGGGAGGATCGCAAGCGTGCCGAAGAACAGATGAAGAAGGTGAAGGGCATTAAGAAGTGGCTCGACGGCTATAAAGAGGTTCGCACTCTGGCTGACGAGTTGCAACTGGCTTTCGATTTCTACAAAGATGAGATGGTTACAGAGGAAGAGGTAGAAGAAACCTATGCCAAAGCCATCAAGGCAATCGAAGACCTGGAGCTTAAGAACATGCTCCGCCAGAAGGAAGACCCAATGGAGGCCGTTCTGAAAATCAATAGTGGAGCAGGTGGAACAGAGGCACAAGACTGGGCGTCGATGCTGATGCGAATGTATATGCGCTGGGCCGAAGCTCATGGATATAAGGTAACCATTTCGAACCTGCTTGATGGTGATGAAGCTGGAATTAAGAGTGTAACCATGCAGCTTGAGGGCGGCGACTATGCTTATGGCTACCTGAAAAGTGAGAATGGTGTTCACCGTCTGGTTCGCGTATCGCCATTCAATGCCCAAGGCAAGCGTATGACATCATTTGCTTCTGTGTTTGTATCACCTCTGGTCGACGATACCATCGAGGTATATGTAGACCCAGCAAAACTCTCATGGGATACATTTAGAAGTAGCGGTGCTGGTGGTCAGAACGTAAATAAGGTAGAATCAGGCGTACGTCTGCGCTATTGGTATACAGACCCAGATACTGGCGAGGAAGAAGAAATACTCATCGAGAATACTGAGACCCGCGACCAGCCTAAGAATAAAGAGCGTGCAATGACGCTGCTCAAATCGCAACTCTACGATCGTGCGATGAAGAAACGTCTAGAGGCACAAGCTAAGATTGAGGCTGGTAAAAAAAAGATAGAATGGGGTAGTCAGATACGCAGTTACGTGTTTGACGACCGCCGTGTAAAAGATCATCGTACCAACTATCAGACTACAGACGTAGACGGCGTGATGGATGGCAAGATAGACGACTTTATCAAGGCCTACCTGATGGAGTTCCCTGTAAACGACGACGAACAATAACGAATAACAAATAAAAATCATTAAAACTATGGCTCAAATTGCAAAAACAACCAAGTCTACCCAGAAGAAGGAGGCTTATGAGAAGAAACAAGAACAAGGTGGAAAGAAAGTGCTGGAGTATATCTTCGGCGCATTAATCATTCTTGCAATACTGTTTGTTGTATATTCTATTTTCGTAGTATCGTAAATGAACGGACTGGAGATAGAACGCAAATTTCTTGTAAAGAACAACGACTACAAGCGACTTGCCACTAGTAGCAGTCGTATTTGTCAAGGTTATATCTGCAGCAATCGCGGACGTACCGTCAGGGTACGCATCCGTGATAGTCGCGGATATTTAACTATTAAAGGTCCTTCAGATATTGGAGGACTTGCACGTTATGAATTCGAAAAGGAGATTTCGCTGGATGAAGCACAGCATCTGATGAACATCTGCGAACCAGGCAAGATTGACAAGACTCGCTACCTGGTTCCCTGTGGCAAGCACACATTCGAAGTTGATGAGTTTTATGGCGAGAACGAAGGACTGGTAATGGCAGAAGTTGAACTTGGTTCAGAAGACGAAGCCTTTGAGAAACCAGACTTTATTGGCCAGGAAGTTACAGGCGATCGCAGGTACTATAATTCGTGCCTACTAAAAAATCCATTTACCTCTTGGGACGAAAACACCAAATAATCAATCCAAGAACAGCAGCCAAAGTAACACCTGAGGCATTTGCAGCAAGATCAAGCCAATCGCCACTGCGGCGTCCACCTGTACAGTATTCCTGTATCAACTCAATGGCTCCACTCATTAGGATAGGAGCTAGCCAAGCCCAAAAGAACAGCTTCTCATAATCCGCCTGCTTATGCTTGCGAGTGTATTCTATCCATACCACAATAAACGAACATCCATACATCAGTATGTGTACCCATTTGTCGATAAACACTACATTGTCAAGCGGTGTCTCTGGAAAAACGGGAACTAGAGATAGTATCCATATCAGAGTGATACAGAACATCGAGAATGGGTATTTTCTTAAGAAATGAAACAAAAAACTCATATTTACTTGCAATTTCGGTGCAAAATTAAGAAATTATTTATACTTTTGCAACCAAATTAAAAAAAAAGTGAGTATGTCACAACTTGAAAGGGCAAGTTTCGGTAGTAAATTAGGCGTTATATTGGCGACAGCGGGTTCTGCTGTTGGTTTGGGTAACATATGGCGCTTTCCTTATATGACAGGTCAGAATGGTGGAGCCATTTTCATTATTATATATGTGTTCTGCGTTTTGTTGCTAGGTCTTCCTTGTATGATTAGCGAATTTATCATTGGTCGCCATGGACAAGCTAACACAGCTCGCGCTTTCCGCATCATGTCAGGCGATACTATCTGGTCGCTCATAGGATATATGGGAGTACTTACCGGATTCCTTATTTCAGGCTACTACGCCGTAGTTTCTGGTTGGTGTCTCGAATATGTATGGGCCTCTATTTCAGGCAAACTGTTAGGTAATCCTGAATACATCAAAGAATATTTCACTACATTCTCTCAAGACCCTATCAAACCTGTATTTTGGACATTTATCATTCTAGTAGCCACATATCTTATTATCGAGAATGGTGTACGTAATGGTATCGAAAAGGCTTCGAAACTGCTAATGCCTATTCTGTTTATACTTTTGCTTATTATCGTAGTTGCATCATGTATGCTGCCTAATGCAGAGAAGGGTATCGAGTTTATGTTTAAGCCAGACCTGTCGAAACTTAATAGCGATGTATTCCTTGGGGCTCTAGGACAGTCATTCTACTCGCTGAGTATTGCTATGGGATGCATCTGTACCTATGCCAGCTATTTCTCAAAGCAAACCAATCTTACATCAGCAGCAATAAACATTAGCGTTATCGACTTCATGGTAGCATTGTTGGCAGGTCTAATCATCTTCCCTGCAGCATTCTCCGTGGGAGTTAATCCTGATAGTGGTCCATCACTTATATTCATTACACTGCCTAATGTTTTCCAACAGGCTTTTAATAGTATTGCAGGTTTAGGATACATTATCTCTGTGCTGTTTTATGCATTGCTGTCAATGGCAGCACTTACTTCACTGATGTCGCTCCATGAGGTTAGTACAGCATTCCTAGAAGAGGAACTGGGTACTACTCGTAAACGTGCTGCAGTATTTGTAACACTTGGATGTATATTTGTTGGCATCATCTGTTCTCTGTCATTAGGACCTTGGGAGGGATTCCACCTGTTTGGCATGAACATCTTCGACCTCTTCGACTTCGTTACAGGTCAGCTGTTCCTGCCTATCGTTGGATTCCTTACATGTATCTTTATAGGATGGTCAGTACCACATAAGATAGTACGCGACGAGTTTACTAATATGGGCACATTGCGAAATGGTCGTCTGTTTCACTTCTACATTTTCCTGGTAAAGTATGTGTGTCCTATCTGCATATTGTTTATATTCCTTCATCAATTCGGACTTTTGTAAATGGATAAGAGAGGAACATTCGGCAGCAAACTAGCAATAATCCTTACTACAGCAGGTTCTGCAGTAGGATTGGGGAATATATGGCGTTTCCCATTCATGACAGGTCAGAATGGTGGCGCAGCTTTTATTCTTGTTTATCTTGGTTGCGTGCTTATACTTGGCATACCTGGCATGATAAGCGAGTTTATCGTTGGCCGCTATTCTCAGTCGAATGCAGCACGAGCTTATGGCAACTTAGGATTTAAGAGTGCGCGATATATTGGTTATCTTGGCATTCTAACATCTACTATCATCTTAGGATTTTATGCCGTAGTAGCTGGTTGGTGCTTGCAATATCTGTTTGCATCGATATCAGGCAAACTGATTGGCGACACCAACTATATCATCGAATACTTCAAGAACTTCTCTAGTGATCCTATTCAACCTTGCTTGTGGGGCATAGGCTTTGTGCTGATAACCCACTATGTAGTGGCCAAAGGCGTGAACGATGGTATTGAGCGAGCATCTAAACTATTGATGCCACTATTATTAATCCTTCTAGTTGTTTTAGTAGTAGCATCATGCTTACTTCCTGGAGCGTCAAAGGGTATTGATTTCTTGCTTAAACCAGACTTCTCTAAGGTTAGCAGCAACGTATTCCTTGAGGCTTTAGGCCAGGCATTCTTCTCATTAAGTCTTGGTACAGCTTGCTTGTGTACTTATGCTTCGTATTTCAAGAAAGACAGCAACATACTGAAGTCGGCCACACAGATAGCATTGCTCGATTCATTTATTGCAATTCTGGCAGGACTGATGATATTCCCAGCGGCATTCTCTGTGGGTGTACAACCAGACAGTGGACCATCATTGATATTCATCACATTGCCAAATGTGTTCCGTCAGGCTTTTGAAACTATGCCGATAGTTGGCTTTATCATATCCATATTGTTTTATGCACTGTTGGTTTTTGCAGCACTCACATCAACCATCTCTATGCACGAGATAGGTACGGCATTCTTCCACGAAGAATTACATCTGCCCAGAAACAAGGCTGCATGGATACTTACCACTGTTTGTGGACTGATAGCAGTATTCTGTTCGCTGTCAGTAGGTGCTTATAGTCAGTTGCAACTATTTGGTATGTCGCTAATGGACTTCTGTGATTTCCTCACAGCCCAATTCATGTTGCCTGCAGGAGCATTCTTTACTAGCATTTTGATTGGATGGATTATCGAGAAGCAGCTCATCACTAACGAGTTTACTAACAATGGCACGCTTAAAGACACGTTCCTCAAAGCATATATTTTCTCGGTGAAGTTCATCGTTCCTCTCTGTATCTTATTAATATTCCTACATCAGTTCCATATTATATGAACCACAATTTTTATTATTACAACAAGTCAGACCGTAAAGTATTCATCACATTATTAGTTGTAATTGTTTCTGCATTTACTATCATATACCTGACTGGGGGAGATGAGGCAGATAAAAACACATCACAGAATAACACCCATAAATCATCAGCCAATAAAAGCTATAACTACGCCAGTTATACACCAAAGAAGGTAGAGCGTTTTGTCTTCGACCCAAACACTGCAGATAGTACACAACTGATTCGCCTGGGTCTGCAACCTTGGCAGGTTAAGAACATATATCGATACAGAGCTGCTGGGGGCATATATCGCAAACCACTCGACTTTGCCAAAGTCTATGGACTCACAGTTAAACAGTTTCGCGAACTTGAGCCATACATACGTATATCCAGCGATTATCTGCCTGCCTCTACATTGGTAAAGGGTAAAGATAGCTATATTCAGAATATGCCTAAAGATACAACCACATATCAGCGACCAGTAAAGATAAAGGAAACAGAACACATCGTTCTGAATACTGCAGATACCACATCGCTTGTTACCATCCCAGGCATTGGTCCTTACTATGCACGCAAGATAGTACAGTATGGCAATAAACTAGGAGGATATGTAAGTGTAGACCAACTTGATGAGATAGAAGATTTCCCCACTGAAGCTAAGAAATACTTGGTCATAAATAACCCCACGCCTAAGAAACTGAACATCAACCAACTATCACTCAACGAACTTAAGCGTCATCCCTATATCAACTTCTATCGCGCCAAAGCTATTACAGACTATCGCCGACTGCATGGATCCATCAAGTCGCTTAACGATCTGCGACTGATTAAAGACTTCACTCCAGAAGTTATAAAGCGCCTTACGCCCTATGTTGCGTACTGATTTGTTAATAAATCATAGCGAATGATAGTTGATTCGTGGAAATGTTGTATATTTGCAGAATAAACTAAAAAATAATATTAAGATTATGGGAATAGGATTCCAGGAGATACTGGTTATTGCATTGATTATCCTGCTGCTCTTTGGCGGCAAGAAGATTCCTGAACTGATGCGTGGCCTTGGCAAAGGTGTAAAGAGCTTCAAGGAGGGAATGAACGAAGTTACAGACATAACAAAAGACGGAGAAAAGGACGAGAAGAAGGATGAGTGATACATCCAGCATGACGTTTTGGGACCATCTCGACGAACTGCGTGGGATGATTGTCCGCATATTGGTGGTAGCAATAATAGGAGCCTCGATAGCTTTCTGTCTTAAGGACGAACTCTTTGCCATCGTGCTTGCACCACGCTCTAGCGATTTTATCACCTACCGACTGATGGGAGTAGAGCCGTTCAGCATTCAACTGATGAATATCGGACTTACAGAACAGTTCATGATTCACCTTAAGACCGCATTCTATGTAGGCATCCTGTTGGCTTCGCCCTACATCATCTACCAACTCTTCCGCTTTGTATCACCAGCGCTCTATGACAACGAGAAGAAATATGCCACACTACTCTGCTTTAGCGGCTATCTGATGTTTATGCTAGGTACAGCACTCAACTATCTGTTGATATTCCCGCTAACAGTAAGATTCCTTGGTACTTATCAGGTTAGTCCTGATGTAGCCAATATGCTCACCTTGCAGTCATATATGGATACGCTACTGATGATGAATCTGGTGATGGGCATAGTGTTCGAGCTACCTGTGGTCAGTTGGCTGTTGGGCAAGATGGGACTTATCAATGCTGCTATGATGCAGTTGATGCGAAAACACGCTGTAGTAGCGATACTAGTTGTGGCAGCGATTATCACTCCAACTACCGATGCCTTTACGCTCTTTGTGGTAGCACTACCAATATGGTTGCTCTACGAACTGAGCATACTCATTGTAAGATTAACTCATTAAGAAACAGAACATATATAATAGACTTATGCTACGTAAAATCAGAACCATCCTAGCAGCGGTGATGTTGGTACTTATCACCCTGCTGTTCCTCGACTTCACGGGGACGTTGCATCATTGGCTCTCATGGTGTGCCAAGATTCAGTTCTTGCCAGCTGTGATGGCACTCAATGTGGTAGTTGTTGTAGCACTATTGGTGCTCACACTTGTGTTTGGACGTATCTATTGTTCGATTATCTGTCCATTGGGTATCTTCCAAGATATGCTAGCCAGATTACGCAGAAAGAAGAATAAGTACAGCTATTCTAAAGAGGTACGCTGGCTACGCTATCCCATGTTGGTTGTGTTCATCATTGCAGGTGTCGCCGGCATAGGATCAATATTCCAGCTACTAGCCCCCTATAGCAGCTATGGACGTATCGCCACAATGATATTCCAGCCACTGTGGAAGATGGGTAATAACCTGCTGGCAGTATTGGCCGAACGTGCTGATAGTTACGCTTTCTACAGCGTTGATACTTGGATGCGCTCACTGCCTGTATTCATCATCGCAGCTATTACACTTGTATTGCTGATAGTATTGGCTTGGAGAGGTGGCAGAACGTATTGCAACACCATCTGTCCTGTAGGAACCATTCTGTCGTTCTTTGCCCGTTTCTCTTGGCTCAAGATCCATTTCGACGATAAAAAGTGCAAGAACTGCTCGCTATGTTCTAAAAACTGTAAGGCTGCTTGTATCGACTTCAAGACCCATACTGTAGACTATAGCCGTTGCGTGGTTTGTGGCAACTGTATCGACAGTTGTAAGTTTGGAGCCCTCCGCTATGATAATGCCAAGATTCATGCCAAGGCCAAGTCGCAAGTTGATTCTAAGATAGATACCTCAAAACGCTCTTTCCTCTTGGCTACAGCCTTGGTATCAACAGCAGCTCTGGCACAGAAGAAAAAGGAAAAGCTAATGGATGGTGGATTGGCTGAAATTGAAGATAAAGTTATGCCTGAGCGCCAGACGCCACTAACACCTCCAGGTTCACTCTCATTCCAGAATCTGGCTACCCGTTGCACAGGTTGCCAACTCTGTGTTTCAGAGTGTCCTAATCAGGTGCTTCGTCCTAGCAGCGACATCATGCATCTGATGCAGCCTACAATGTCGTACGAGCACGGCTATTGTCGCCCTGAGTGTACTCGTTGCTCTCAGGTTTGTCCTGCAGGAGCTATCCAACCCATCGACAAGGACGAGAAGACATCTGTCCAGATAGGTCATGCTGTATGGATCAAGAAAAACTGCGTGGTACTGACTGACGAGGTGGAGTGCGGCAACTGTGCCCGCCATTGTCCTTCTGGTGCTATCGAGATGGTTCCACTCGATGAGAATAATGAGGAATCTCCAATGGTTCCTGCCATCAACGATGCTGCATGTATCGGCTGTGGAGCTTGCGAATATGTTTGTCCGTCACGTCCGTTCTCAGCCATATATGTCGAGGGACACGAAGTACACAAGAAGATTTAAGGAGGATAGATTATGGAAAAGAAGAATATATCACGCCGTTCGTTCCTGAAGCTCTTTGGAGCAGGAACAGTAGCTACCGCTACCACACTTGCAGGATGCAAAAGTGGAAATAAGGCTGGTAGTCAGGCTAAAGAGGAATATAAGAACCAAGTTGAACCACCAGTTGGCCAGATGACCTATCGTGTAAACCCAAAGACCAAGGATAAAGTCTCTATTCTTGGCTATGGTATGATGCGACTGCCGACTAAAGTTGACAATAGCGATGAGTTCGATCAGGATATGATCAACAAGCAGATAGATTATGCCTTGGCGCATGGACTTAACTACATCGATACATCACCTGTATATTGTCAGGGCAAGTCAGAGCATTGCACAGGTATTGCCCTGAGTCGCCACAAGCGTAGCGAGTACTTTGTAGCCACAAAACTATCCAACTTCAACCACGACTATTGGACATTCGAGAAGTCGAAGGAGATGTACCAAAATTCTATGAAGGAGCTACAGGTAGATTATCTCGACTACTACCTGCTACACGCCATTGGTGGTAGTATGGGCGAGTTTAATGACCGCTATGTTAATAATGGTATTATGGATTTTCTGTTGAAGGAGCGCGAGGCCGGACGTATTCGCAATCTTGGATTCTCGTTCCATGGCAAAAAGGTGGTATTCGATGAGGTATTGGCCTTAAACGATAAGTACCACTGGGACTTTGTGCAGATAGAGCTTAACTATCTTGACTGGGACTACGCCGACGAGATAAGCAAGAGCAATGTAGACGCCAGCTATCTGTATGCCGAACTGCAGAAGCTTGGTATTCCAGCAGTCATTATGGAGCCACTGCTGGGTGGCCGACTGGCCAATCTGCCACAGTATCTGATGAGAGAGCTAAAGAGTCGTGACCCTGAGCATAGTGTAGCCTCATGGGCTTTCCGTTATGCTGGCACACCTGAGGGCGTACTCACCGTACTTAGCGGCATGACCTATATGGAGCACCTTAAGGATAATCTGCTCTCGTATTGTCCGCTCAAGCCACTGTCTGAGGAGGAGATGCGATTCCTCGATAAAGATATCGCTCAGAAGATTGTAGGTCTTGAGAATATTCCTTGTAACGACTGTAAATACTGTATGCCATGTCCTTACGGTGTGGATATCCCTGCCATCTTTGTGCACTACAACAAGTGCAAGAACGAGGGTTCGCTGCCGATGGGAGTAGGGGATAGCGAGTATCGCAAGCACCGTCGCCAGTATCTCATTTCGCTCGATAGAGTTGTTACACGCGACCGTCAGCCTGATCATTGCATCCAGTGTGGTCAGTGCGAGCCTCATTGTCCGCAGAGCATTCACATTCCACGTGAGTTGGCTAAGATCGATGAGATGATTGAAAGCCTGAAGCGCAACCCTGAAGGCCTAGAAGTATAAAAAGAACAAATAAAATTGGTTTTTGCCTAATTTACAGTAGTACCTTTGCACCCGAAATAAACGTTTATAGAAGAAAATGGCATTAAAATGTGGTATTGTAGGACTGCCAAATGTGGGCAAGTCTACCTTGTTTAATTGTCTGTCGAGCGCAAAGGCTCAGGCAGCAAACTTCCCCTTTTGTACGATCGAACCCAATGTGGGTGTAATCACCGTACCTGATGAAAGACTGACCAAACTCGCTGAGTTGGTTCACCCAGGACGCATCGTTCCTGCTACATGTGAGATTGTAGACATCGCTGGTCTCGTTAAAGGCGCCTCTAAGGGCGAGGGACTGGGCAACAAATTCCTTGGGAACATCCGTGAGACTGATGCTATCATCCATGTGCTCCGTTGTTTCGAGGATGAGAATATCACCCACGTTGATGGTACTATCGACCCCATCCGCGATAAGGAGATTATTGATACAGAGCTCCAACTTAAGGACCTCGAGACTATCGAGAGCCGACTGGCTAAGACAGAGAAGGCTGCAGCTGCTGGTAATAAGGACGCTAAAATAGAGGCTACCGTGCTGCACGCCTATAAAGAAGTGCTCGAGCAGGGTAAGAATGCCCGTATCGTAGAGTTTGAGAGCAAGGACGAGCGGGATTGCGCTCGCAATCTGTTCCTGCTCACATCAAAGCCAGTTCTCTACGTTTGCAACGTAGGCGAGACTGATGCTAAATCAGGTAATGCCTTCACCAAGAAGGTTGAGGCACTTGCTAAGGAAGAAGGCGCTGAGACAATGGTTATCGCAGCTAAGACCGAAGAAGATATCGCTGAGCTGGAGAGCTATGAGGACAAGCAGATGTTCCTTGAAGAACTCGGCTTGGAAGAGAGTGGTGTAAACCGTCTGATTAAGAAGGCCTACGCTCTGCTTAACCTCGAGACCTTTATCACCGCTGGCGAGATGGAGGTTAAGGCTTGGACATATAAGAAGGGTTGGAAGGCTCCTCAGTGCGCTGGAGTTATACATACCGACTTCGAGAAGGGCTTTATCCGTGCAGAGGTTATCAAGTACGACGACTATATCCAGTATGGCTCTGAGGCTGCTGTACGCGAGGCTGGTAAGCTGGCCGTTGAGGGTAAGGAGTACGTTGTACAGGATGGCGACATTATGCATTTCCGCTTTAACGTATGATGAACCTTCTCAACTATATCGTCTGGCAGCCCGACCTCGAGGCATTCCGTTTAGGTCCCATCGCTGTTCGTTGGTACGGACTGATGTGGATCATCGGCTTGGCTCTGGCCTACTTCGTGGTTCAGCGCCTCTACAAGGAGCAGAAGATTAAGGACGAATACTTCGATCCACTCTTCATCTATTGCTTTTTTGGCATACTGATTGGTGCTCGTCTGGGGCATTGCATCTTCTACGAACCCGATTATTTCCTGACATCAGGCAAGGGTTTGATAGAGATGATACTGCCTATACGCATACTGCCTGAAGGTGGTTGGAAGTTGATAGGCTATGCAGGACTTGCTTCGCATGGCGGAACACTTGGACTGATGATTGCCCTGTGGATGTATGTGCGAAAGACCAAACTTGGCATCTGGACGGTTCTCGATAATATCGCCATCGCCACAGGTACCACAGCCTGTTTTATCCGCTTGGGAAACCTGATGAACAGCGAGATTATCGGCAAGATTACAGATGTGCCCTGGGCATTCATCTTCGAGCATGTAGATGCTGTACCACGTCATCCAGGACAGCTTTACGAGGCTATTGCCTACGCTATCTTGTTTGCTATCATGTGGTACCTCCACAAGAAGATGCCTGAGAAGATTGGCACAGGTTGGTATTTTGGATTCTGTCTTACGTATATCTTCACCTTCCGCTTCTTCATCGAATACACCAAGGAGATACAAGAAGCTTTCGAAGCATCGCTCCCAATAGATATGGGTCAGATACTCTCTATCCCATTCATTATCATAGGAGTATACTGCATGATTAAGGCCAAGAAGAAATAAAATAATCAGAGGTAGATATGGCAAAAACAGTGGGGAAGGAACTGACCCCAATGATGAAACAGTTCTTTGATCTCAAGGCTAAACACCCTGATGCAGTCATGCTGTTCAGATGTGGCGACTTCTATGAAACCTATTGCGAAGATGCTATAACTGCCTCAAAAATATTAGGTATCACCCTTACTCATCGTAACAATGGTTACAACAAGGGCGACGAGATGGCTGGATTTCCACATCACGCGCTTGATACCTATCTGCCTAAGCTGATTCGAGCTGGCAAACGTGTGGCTATCTGCGACCAGCTGGAAGACCCCAAACTCACCAAAAAACTGGTTAAGCGTGGCATCACAGAACTGGTAACACCAGGTGTGGCCATGAGCGACAACGTGCTGAACTACAAGGAGAACAACTTCCTTGCGGCTATCCACTTTGGTAAGTCGAGTCTTGGTGTGGCCTTCCTTGACATTTCTACTGGCGAGTTCCTTACTGGTGAGGGAACAGCTGACTACGTAGAGAAACTGCTTGGCAACTTTTCGCCAAAGGAGGTGCTCTTCGACCGCAATCGCAAACAGGACTTTGAGCGCAACTTTGGCACTAAATACTTCACATTCCAGTTGGACGATTGGGTATTTACCGATCAGACTGGTAAACAGAAACTGCTTCATCACTTCAATGTGAAGAATCTGAAGGGCTTTGGCGTAGACCATCTGCAGTCAGGAATCATCGCAGCTGGAGCCATTCTGCAATATCTCGAGCAGACTCAGCACACCCAGATAGGTCATATCACATCTATCTCACGCATCGAGGAAGATAAGTACGTACGACTGGATAAGTTCACCATCCGTAGTCTGGAGTTGGTTTATCCCATGCAGGAGGATGGAAAGTCGCTACTGGATGTTATCGACAAGACAGTGAGTCCTATGGGTGGACGATTGCTGCGCCGCTGGCTGGTGTTCCCACTCAAGGACGAGAAGCCCATCAACGAGCGACTGGATGTGGTAGAGTATTACTATCGCGAACCAGAGTTCCGCGAGTGCATCGACGATCAGATACATCGCATTGGCGACCTTGAGCGTATCATCTCTAAGGCTGCTGTAGGTCGCGTATCGCCTCGAGAGGTGGTGCAGCTTAAGAATGCATTGCAGGCCATCCAACCTATCAAGACGGCTTGTCTCTATGCCAAGAACGAGTCGCTTAATCGCATTGGCGAGCAATTGAACCTTTGCGAATCATTGCGCGACCGCATCGAAAAGGAAATTCAAAATGATCCTCCACAGCTGGTAGCCAAGGGAGGCGTGATTCGCGACGGAGTTAATGCAGAACTCGACGAACTCCGCCAGATAGCTTATTCAGGTAAGGACTATCTGCTAAAGATACAAGAGCGCGAGGCGCAAGAGACTGGTATCCAGAGTCTTAAGATAGGCTACAACAATGTGTTTGGCTACTATCTCGAGGTTCGCAACACCTATAAGGAACTGGTTCCCCCAGAGTGGGTTCGCAAGCAGACGCTGGCTCAGGCTGAGCGCTATATCACTCAGGAGCTGAAGGAATACGAAGAAAAAATCCTAGGTGCGGAAGATAAAATTCTCTCACTAGAGGCCAAGCTTTTCAACGACCTGATTATGAGCATGCAGGAGTTTATACCTCAGATTCAGATCAATGCCAATATCGTTGCCCGTCTGGACTGCTTGCTCAGTTTTGCCAAAGCGGCTGAGGAAAACAAGTATATCCGTCCTGTCATCGACTCATCAGAGGTTATCGACATCAAGCAAGGTCGCCACCCTGTTATCGAGCAAGAGTTGCCACTTGGCGAATATTATGTACCCAATGATATCCTGCTCGACAATGAGCGCCAGCAGATAATCATCATCACTGGTCCAAATATGGCTGGTAAATCGGCGCTGCTGCGTCAAACGGCTTTGATAGTGCTACTGGCCCAGATAGGATGCTTCGTGCCCGCAGAGGCCGCCAGAATCGGTCTGGTGGATAAAATATTCACTCGTGTAGGAGCCAGCGATAACATTTCGCTGGGCGAATCAACCTTTATGGTAGAGATGACAGAGGCTTCTAACATCCTTAATAATGTATCATCGCGCTCACTGGTACTATTCGATGAGTTAGGTCGTGGTACAAGTACTTACGATGGTATCTCTATCGCTTGGGCGATTGTAGAATATCTACACGAGAATGCCAAAGGCCATCCTCGCACACTATTCGCCACCCACTACCACGAACTGAACGAGATGGAGAAGAACTTCAATCGTATCAAGAACTACAATGTATCAGTAAAAGAGGTTGATGGCAAGGTTATCTTCCTGCGTAAACTGGAACGTGGCGGCTCTGAGCACTCGTTTGGTATCCACGTAGCCGAAATCGCAGGTATGCCCCGCTCGATAGTAAAGCGCGCCAACGTCATCCTGAAGCAGTTAGAGAGCGACAATGCCCAAGTAGGCACCGTAGGCAAGCCCACAGCCGAAATCGCCAACTCTCGCGAAGGTATGCAACTAAGCTTCTTCCAACTCGATGACCCTGTGCTCTGCCAGGTCCGCGATGAAATCCTAGGTCTCGATGTCAACAACCTAACGCCAATCGAGGCCCTAAACAAGCTAAACGACATCAAGAAGATAGTAAGTGGAAAGTAACCTTTTCAACTATGACAAAGAGTTATCTGAACTCAGAAAATATACGTCGCAGTAGCAGTGACGTGGAGTATCATCCGTTGATACCCTTTCTGCCAACAAATGCCAGAGTGCTGTTCCTGGGCAGTTTTCCACCTCAACGCAAGCGATGGTGCATCGATTTCTACTATCCCAACTTCATCAACGATCATTGGCGCATCGAGGGACAAGTGTTCTTTGGCGATCGTAATCACTTTGTCGATCTTGCTGAAAAACGTTTTAAGATAGATGATATCGTGGCATTCTGCGAAGAGAAGGGTCTCGCTTTCTACGATACCTCCTCAGCCATCCGTCGTCTTAAGGATAACGCTTCCGACAAATTCCTCGAAGTGGTAGAACCAACGGATATTCCTGCTCTCATCGCACAACTACCTCATCTGCGAGCCATCGTCACCACTGGCGAAAAAGCCACAGACACCATCTGCACCTCACTCAATATCCCAACACCGCCCAAAGTGAATACCTATGTACCGATCCCCAACACCCAACAGATAGTCCTCTATCGCCTCCCTTCATCCTCCAGAGCCTATCCCTTGGCCTTCGACAAGAAAGTCCAATCCTACCAACAGATGTTCAGTTTCGTAGGATACACAATATTCACATAAGTCGAAAGATTATTTCAATAAAGTTTGGAAGTTAAGGATATATTTCCTATCTTTGCCCACAACGAATGATATTTAAACCATTAGAAGCATCATCTTCTGGCATCAAGTCAGTATCAAATGCATATAAAGATATCAAACGAAGAGTAGAGATTCGTGAGGCAGAAGATGCTCAAAGGAGAGATGAAGAATACCCACTTGAAATAGAAGGTACAAGAGCTCAACGCCTGATTGACGGCACAATTCTTGACGAGAAAGGAGAGCGATGGCGTGATAATGGAGATGGAACTGTTTCAAAAATTGGTTAGCTAAGATTACATAAATCCCTGACTGGTCGGAATTAATAAATCAAAGTTACAGACATTTGATTTCTTTTGAAATTAAACACCTGTAACTTTGATTTTTTGTTTAATCACTACATATAAATCAGGGCAGCAACCTACAATCCGCTAACGAAGTCTATTGGATTTCCACGTACCAGAAACTGACAGTGACGGAACTGCTATCGGTGTTTGCATTTTACCATTACTAACAATAGACTGACGTTTAACCTCTGACGTCACATAATCAGACAAGTCCCCTAAGCTGACTAGCCCTTTCGTATCTTTCAGTTTCTTTAATAAGTAATAGGTGAACATACCATGTTGTTTGTCTTGGTAAGGATATGCTGTCTCATCACCTTGAGCTGCCGAAAAAACTACCATATTGCCCTGAGGCATACTTGTCTTAGCTTTAATTGCCACCCCGCGAGCTGATGCAAGCATCTTTCCATCCCGTTTTGTCCCTGAAAAACACGCATCAAGAAACACAGTTACACTACGGGCAGGCAAAGAACCTAAAACATGATACAGTTCATCAAGACTGTAGCCTGTTGAAACATTAGTACCATAGCCATCAACTGGCAGTAAATATGAAGTCTTGTCGTTTTCATCGGGTATTCCATGTCCAGCATAATAGAAAATTGCACTTGCCTCACCATTGTAGGCATCCATTACTTGTTTTAGCCAATCTATTTGATATTTCAGACCATTTAATGTCGCATCCGTTACCATATGAATATTTGTTTGAGGAATACCTAACGTCTGGCGACAATAAGCCTCAAATGTCGTTCCATCGTTAGCGGCAAACATTACTGGCTCAACCATCTGGTAGTGTTCATTGGCTATGATGACAGCAAATGTCTTCTCTTGCAGAACATCTGCTGTCGGAATATCTTTATCAATATCAGATCTTAAACTCGCAATAACAATGTTTTTTTTAGGCAGTTGCCTATTTTCATCAATTGCAATCTTAGCACTGGCCATCATTTGGTCTAATTGTAGATTGATAGTACGATCTTCTGCATATTTTCCATAGCGTTCCTTGACATGAACAGTGATAGGAATAGTTGCCTTTTGATAGTTGTTATTGACAATTAAAGAATAGACCAGTGACTTTGTCTCACCTCCATCCATTTTCCCGATAGTTTCATTTACATTACCACCAATCATCAGTACATTTTGTGGCACTACCACGTTCACCTGTACATCATCGGCAGGTGCATCCTTTATATTTTGCAGCATTAACTGTAAATCAAATGGCTGTTTCTTTTTCAAAGTACCTCCACCTTGAACTGTTAACGTATAATCTGTTATTTGTAACTGTGGGCAATCAAAAGCCCGTGTATTCACTGTTACATACTGCGGGTCAGTACCAAAGCCATTGGGTTCATCAACCTGAACGGAAAACTCTACCTTTCCATTAATAGTGTTCGCATCAGACACGATAGGTACATCAATAGTCTTTTCTTCTCCTGAAGCGATGACAGGCACAGATATATTTCTAAGCGTGATACCCTGCATACTGCCCTTGGCAGTTACCCTAACAGTACATCCTTTTGCTGGTCCCATACCTGTATTTGCTACACGAAAACGGATAATATAGCTTCCATTTGCCATAACAACATTCAGACCAGAAGTATCTACAAATGAAATAGAGTTATCTACCATAGAAAGATTGGGCAACTGGGATACATTTGCAGACTGTATTGTCTGTGCTATACTAGCAACAGACGTATTACCTTTGCTAATATCATCTATGTGATAATCAGCTTTGTCCAATTCTACACTTGTGATTAGTTTTTGAGCCGGAACAACCCCTTGCTTTTTCAATTCCTTGACAAACTGTTTGGCTGCTTTGAGTTCTTTCTGGTAAATCTTACTAATATATTTATTCCCATCTGCTTTTTTTATTGCCTCCAAATACCAATAAAGAGCTTGTTCAGGTGATTGATCTACATTAAAACCAAACTTAAAAAAATCAGCTACTTCCATCATACTTTGAACATTCCCAAGTTCAGCACTAAACAAAAGCCAATATGCTGCCTGTTTGGGGTCTTTAGTTACACCATTTCCATTTAACAAGCACAAAACAGTAAAACGTGTAGCCGTATGATGGCCATTTTCCGTAGCCTTGCGATACCAGTAAAATGCTTTTTGGGCATCTTTTTTCGTTCCTTGTCCACCTGCGTAACGCCAGGCAACCTCATACATTCCTCCACTTTTTCCTTTTTCTGCCTCTGCCATAGCCAAATTGAATTTGGCAACTTGCTGCGGATTAGTTTCATCATCGGATTGTGGGATGGTGTTACTGCTAAAACATAACGAAGCCCATATGTTATCAATAAATACACATAGTATTAATAACAGAATTAATCTCAGTTGTTGCATATTTCTTAATAGTAATTTTAATTATTATCCGCATTTTTACCAAGTATATCAGGAGAAAGATGTTTCTTAGATCAGGAGATACCACATTATCAAATAATGCGTAAACTCTGAAATAGCTGGGACAAAGATACGAACTTTCTTTGAAATAAGCAAATTTTATGGCGGAAAAGTAAAGACTGAAGAAAAAGAAAATAATAAATACTACCAAACTTTTTCTCGCTTCTGTCTTATTTGTTATGTTGCGGAGTATCAAAAAAATTCCGTAAGCTATCGGGTAGATACATTACTGATATCTCCTTGATAGATAACGACTTTCTATCAGATAGACATAAAGAAACTTTTAATGCGAAATTCTTCGTTGCGAAGAATTTCGCATATTACTTTTGAGATTTTACCCAAGGCGCTTTGAGTTCTTTCATTGTCTTGATATTTCTCGTTTCTCCATCAATTATATACAATTTCTTAATATCCACTCCTTAAAGAACGGGTCTTCGATTTCGTATTCGTTTACACGAATAATATAACCATACTTTATCAGTCGCTTGATGGCGCTGAACGATGTACTTGAGGCTACCTGGCGATTCTGCATGGGATTGACACCTTTGCTCAGACTTATCATGACAGAACGATCAGTACGATTAAAATTCAGCCATAGACGTTCAAAATCCAAATCATGAGTACGTACAATCTTATTAATTGCCTCATTTACAACATCATCAATTATCTTATTATAAAAAACCATTTCCCAAACTTGAGCCGCTAATTGCTGAGTATAATAAGGATGTAGATTTGTAAAAGATAGAATATTATCAATGACTATATCCTTTTTCTATTGATAATCTATAGGCAAACGATTAGTAATATACAGCCTGAAATTTTCTGCAGGAATCTTATTCAATCGCATCAACTGACCAAAATGATAGAAAGGTGACTTCTTTCGCTCAAATATCTCAGTCATCATAGACTCTTGACTACCTAAGAGTATATAATTCAGATTCTGTTGTTCCTGCATAATAGAGCGCATC
Organism: uncultured Prevotella sp.; assembly: GCA_900322175.1. Classification (GTDB taxonomy): domain Bacteria; phylum Bacteroidota; class Bacteroidia; order Bacteroidales; family Bacteroidaceae; genus Prevotella. The sequence continues at coordinate 2,339 of ONYZ01000021.1, read as the reverse complement.
TGCTTATCTAAACCTTTACGGATGTTTAATATTTCTTGAAACTCATCTAATACTACAATAAGTTTCTTGTCCTTCGTACTAACTTTCTCCATCAGTGCCATCGCATCCTCCAAAAGTACCAAACTATTCATAACAGGCTGAAATGAAACATCCAAGCTATTAGTAACAGGATTACTAGATATGGTTGGTATAAATCTGAAATGGCTCATCATATGACGGATTCGTATCCATCGGATACAAACGAAACAATTCACGTAATAGTTTAGATGCAAAATCCTCAACACTCAGCATATTCTGCATATTGAGAGATATGCAAGGACGACCAGAAGCCTTAACAGCTTTAGCAACAAGACTTGACTTTCCAAATCGTCGAGGACTGATAAGTATCAAGTGATTTGAACTATTCAACGACATCTAAACCTGCTTCACCTCATCAACTCTATCAGTGAAAAACTCACCATCAACAAGCACTCCAAACTTAAAAGGATTTTCCATAACATACTATTTTTCGGCAAAAATACATTATTTATTTGACACAGCCAAGTAAATCAAAAACTTTATGCGAAAAATTTCGCAACGAAGAATTTCGCAATGTAGTCTTGAGTAGGAATCGAAGGGGATAGTGCGTCTTGTCGACCAAACTTTTTCTCGCTCCTGTCGTATTTGTTATGTTGCTGCGTGGTATAAAAAGACAAACAGTAAGCTATTGGGGAGATACATTACGGATATCTAATAGATAGATTACGACTATCTCCTAGATAGGTTACTACTATCTATCAGATAGGTGGGTAGAATCAAGGACGCAAGCAAATGGCTAAATTTTCGACTTAAATAATTGTTTTCCAAAATAATTTGCTACTTTTGCCAGCAATATGAAGAAGTATTGCTTGATATCGCTGATGCTATGCTGGATGCTTTCGCTTTCAGCACAATATCTGCATCCTGGCGATACCATAGCAATTATCTCGCCATCGAGTGCTACTGATACCACAACGATTAATGGCGGTATACGTACGCTTGAAAAGTGGGGCTATCATTGCGTGGTATCGCCAAATGCACTAAATGATTATCATGGCTTTGCAGGCACTATCGATGAACGTCTCAGCGATGTGTTATGGGCTTTACGCGAGCCATCTGTCAAGGCAATTATGTGTTCGAGAGGTGGCGATGGAGCAGCTCATCTGCTGGCTCGATTATCGCTTGATACACTCAGACAATACCCCAAAATGATTATTGGTTTCAGCGATGTTACAGCCCTGCTATGTGCAGAGGCCAGGGCAGGGGTGAAGGGGATTCGATGTGCTATGCGCTGAAGACTTATGAGGGTACAGATACCGTCAGCCAGGCTTTGCGTCGTATGCTTGCTGGCGATTTGCCAACCTATCGCGTAGCTCCTCATCCTCTAAATATAATAGGTAAGGCAGAGGGAACTATCGTTGGTGGCAATATGAGCGTGTTTAACGATCTGGCTGGCTCTGATTTCGATCCCATCATGCTGGATGACATCATTCTGTTTATCGAGGATACAGGCGAGGGCATGAGCAAGGTAGACCGTATGTTGCACAACATCGAAGTACGAGGCCTACAATCCAATATTCGTGCCGTTATCGTTGGTCAATTCAATAATTACAAGCATCCTGAAAATGGTTTCGAAGATATGTATGCCATCCTGCACGAATACCTACAGCATTGGCACATCCCAGTATGCTATGACTTCCCTGTAGGTCATGCTCATCTAAAAAATTTCCCACTTCTAACGGGTGCGAGAGCCACGCTAGAAGTGGAAAGCGATGGAGTAGTACTACATTATTTATAGATTGTAGCGCAGATTCCCAGCTTGGGAATAGGGTGTTCCCACATTGGGAATGAATCGTTCCCACGTTGGGAACAAACTGTTCCAACGAAGGGAACGCCTCATAAGGACTAGGCCGAACAACTCGGAGAGATAACTCGAACCGCTCATAGACATAATCTGAACACAATATCAGATTCTTATTTTTGTTAAGTTCGATAAAAATCTATCCATCTCTCAACAAATATCTCAAAACCCGCATAAACACAGGGAGTTTGAGAGATGAGAGATGGTTAGGATCCCTCACTTATCCCTCCCTAATCTCTCCCTCGACCTCTTACCTAGAAAAAATAAGACCACAATAATAATGGAGGGATGATATGAGGGATTAGGGAGAGATAAGGGAGGGATAAAAATGATCTCTCATCACCAGAATACCTAGTGTTTATAACCCAAAATCCCGAAATATAACCATAAATAGGTTTCAAGTTGCAGGCACCTCGTCTATTTTTTCATTGTCATGAGTTGTGCTATGATCGGCATCTAC
>ONYZ01000054.1 GCA_900322175.1 uncultured Prevotella sp. | reverse complement strand
CCCACAGCAATGTATCCTTCTATCAGGTAGTGCCTCTAAAGTCGGCCTGACGGTAGGTGATATGGTAAGTGATAGGTTAGGTGTTACGGTAGGTGTTTATGCCTATTCGTAGCACCTAACTTGTTGTTTTTCAGACACATATCTGTCTTGCACGGTAAATGTTGACTATGTTTCAAAACAAGGAGGCTCACGATTATCCCTAATATTCTGTGCAAAGACATACGTATTAATTCATTGGCACCAAGATGAATCATTCAAAGAATCTTGTATTTGGATTCAATTCTTGTCTAAACCATTGTTTATGTTTAATCCAAATAAAACCTTCTGAACGTGTAATGACAGCAACGTCTATCGGCCCACCTACAGATTCGTCAGAGGATGAAATGTGACGCTGAAGGTTTGTCACAGAGATTAGACTTTCACCCATATTCGCCATATCGTCGATACTAAATGAATCTACAGCGTCTATAATACCTTCAATATATTCCTCTTGAATATGATCTAATACATTTTCTTGAAACTCCTCTTGTATTTTGTCCAATGTTGATTCTACTATTTTGTCTATAACATCTTGCGATACATTTGATTCTGTCAGTTTCTCAACAATGCCTGGCAGAAAGCCATGAAAAATAGCGATGCGGCTTAATAAAAGCAAAAACTTTGCTGATTATTTGGAGTGTAGCAATTTTATGATTACTTTTGCAGAAAAAAGATGGCGTATGACATTTCTAAATCAATTCCACAAGGAGGCAACGGAGAGGAAACTGAGGAAAATCGCAGAATCCTTGAAGTCGCCAATGAACTCCATCGACGCTGCGAATTATATGAAGCGCAACTTCGAGATGGCCAAGAAAATGGAAGCCAGTTCGAAGTGAGCAACGCATGACAGGAATGACAAAGCCATTCTTCAAACAAATCATTTTTTATGGATATAGCAATCTACACACTTACATCTGAGCTGCATGATGAGGAGGCAGTGGCGGCGGTTACTCAGGAGTTTCTGGGTAGTCTGGGGATAGAATATACACTTCGTGGCAATGACTATAGCGACTATGGGCAGCATGCGCTGCAGGTGATATATGTGCGCACGGGTGGCACTGAGGGCATTTTCAAGCGATTGTTGCCACAACTGCGTCAGCAGTCGCAGGCTCCGTTCTACCTGCTCACATCGGGCAAAAGCAACTCGCTGGCGGCATCGATGGAAATTCTCTCGTATCTGCAGCAGAACTACATGCAGGGCGAGATAATACATGGTAGTGCCGACTACATAGCTCGCAGACTGCAGACTCTGCACCAGGTGCATCAGGCTAAGCGGAAGCTGGCTGGCACACGATACGGTATAATCGGCGAGCCATCAGACTGGCTGATATCGAGTGCTGCCGACCCAAAGGCAGTGAAGGCGAAGTTGGGCATAGAACTGGTGGAGATACCCATCAGCGAACTGATAGAGGGCACAAAGGGTGCCGACGGCAAGGATATGCCTGAACGTATCTACGAGGTACTAAAGGGAATAGTAGAAAAATACCAGTTGAGCGGATTTACACTGCGATGCTTCGACCTGTTGACGGCAGTAAAGAACACTGGTTGCTGGGCGCTGGCCAAGCTGAACAGCGAGGGGACGGTAGCTGGTTGCGAGGGCGATGTGCCCGCCATGCTATCGATGGCTATCACCAATGCGCTGCTTGGCGTATCAGGATTTCAGGCCAATCCATCGCAGATTAACCCAGAAACGGGCGAGATGCTGTTTGCCCACTGCACCATTCCACTGAATATGGTGGAGCGATACGAACTGGACACTCACTTTGAGAGTGGTATAGGCGTGGGCATACGTGGATATATGAAGGAGGGAGCCGTTACGGTATTCAAGGTATCGGGCGATCTGAAGCGATCGTTCGTGGCCGAGGGAGAGTTGGTGCGCAATCAGGCCAAACCCGACCTATGTCGCACGCAGCAGGTAATACAACTGACTGATAATCAGCAGGCAAACTACTTCCTGACTCAGCCGATAGGCAATCACCACATAATCACTCCAGGCAGAAATCGCCGACTGTTTGAGGACTTTATAGCAGCACTATAACCCACACTGCTGATGAACCAAGCTACACTCGAGTTTATACGCCAGCACGCCGCCGAGGACGTACGCCAACTAGCATTTCTTGGGAAAAAGAATCCTGAGGTTGACCTGGCGTACGCACTCGACCAGATAGCCGGACGACAAAAGGCACGAGTGAAAATCCCATCGTGGGCTGCCATCGATGGCATCACCTACCCGCCCCATCTGTCGATGGAACAATGCTCGAGCGAGCAGACAGCCAGATATAAGTCCCAGGTAGCCGGCAAAGGCGACAGGATAGTAGACCTGACGGCAGGATTCGGCGTGGATATGGCGTTTATGGCCGAGGGGTATAAAGAGGCAATCCACATAGAGCAGATGCCGCAATTATGCGCCATTTCATCGGCAAATTACGAAGTATTGGGACTTAATCATATAAAGGTAGTAAACGGCAACGGTGTGGACTATCTGCACACGCTGGACCGTGCCGACCTGATATTCATCGACCCAGCCCGTCGCGATGAGCACGGCGCCCGCACCTACGGCATAGCCGACTGCACACCAAACGTGCTTGAAATAATCGATGAAATGCTGGAAAAAGCGCCACGAGTGATGATAAAGCTATCGCCCATGCTCGACTGGCAGAAAGCCGCATCAGACATAGGCCGAGTGAGCCAGGTGCACATCGTTTCGGCAGCCAATGAGTGCAAGGAACTGCTGCTGGTGGTAGAGCGCGACAGCAAACCGCTGCAGATATTCTGCGTGAACGACGATCAGGTGTTCAGCTACAACAACAGCGATGAAATCGGCAATTTTACGCCACAGACATCAGAACCACAATACCTCTACGAGCCCAATGCATCGGTGATGAAAGCAGGCTGTTTCCAGCTGTTGAGCGCACGTTTCGGTATGAGCCAGCCCAATAAGAACTCGCACTTGTTCCTGTCCGACAAGCCCGTCGCCGACTTCCCTGGCAGAGGTTTCGCTATCGAGCGCATCAGCACCATGAATAAGAAGGAACTAAAGACCGCCCTGGCCGGCATTACGCAGGCCAACATAGCCACACGCAACTTCCCGCTATCGGTAGCCGAACTGCGCAAGCGACTGAAACTGAAAGACGGCGGCGACACCTATATTTTTGCCACAACAAGCGCACAGAAGGACCATCTGCTACTGGTTTGCCGAAAAATATCTTAATATTTTTTGCTGTTTGCTGCTTTTTTATTATCTTTGCATCGTTTTTATGCTTAACGAATCAAAAGAGAGAATATGGCAGTAGAAATCAGAAAAGTTGAAGGCAAGAAAGACCTCAAGACTTTTATCGACTTTCATTACGATCTGTACAAGGGCAATCAGTATGATGCGCCCAACCTGTTCAGCGACGACATGCACACCTTGGGTAAGGACAAGAATGCCGCCTTCGAGTTCTGCGAGGCTGAGTATTTCCTGGCCTACAAGGATGGCAAGGTGGCCGGACGCATAGCCGCAATCATCAATCATCGTGCCAACGAGAAGTGGGAGCGCAAGAGTCTCCGCTTCGGTTGGGTAGATTTCATCGATGATATCGAGGTGAGCCGTGCGCTGTTTGATGCCGCCGAGCAGTGGGGCCGCGAGAAGGGAATGACAGAAATCATAGGCCCATTGGGCTTCACAGATATGGATCCAGAGGGTATGCTCATCGAGGGATACGACCAGATGGGCACCATGGCCACCATATATAATTATCCCTACTACCCCAAGCACCTGGAGCAGATAGGCGGTTGGGAGAAGGACAACGACTATGTAGAGTTCAAGCTGATAGTGCCAAAGGACGGCATGCCCGAGAAGTACAAGAAGATAGCCGAGCTGGTGATGAAGCGCTACAACCTGCATCCGATGCACCCCAAGCGCAGTCAGGTGTTTGGCAAGGAACAGATAGGTCGCAAGGTGCTCGACGTGGTCAACAAGTCGTTCGGCCACCTCTATGGCTACTCGCAAATGACTGAGGCTCAGATAGATGAGTATCTGAAGATGTACTTCCCCATGCTCGACATGGACCTGCTCTGTCTGATAGAAGACTGGAACACGCCCAACCACGACATCATCGGCGTGGGCATATCGATAACATCGATGACACGAGCCCTGCAGAAGTGTCGCCGCGGCCGCCTGTGGCCATTCGGATGGTGGCACTGCCTGAAGGCACTCAAGTTCCACAAGGCCGAGTGTGTAGACCTGATGCTGGTGGGCATCCTGCCAGAATATCAGCAGAAGGGCGCAAACGCGCTGCTGTTCTACGACCTCATCCCACGCTACCAGAAGTACGGATTCAAGTGGGGCGAGACCAACGTGGAGATGGAGACCAACGAAAAGGTACAGAGCCAGTGGCAGTACCTGGAGCACATACAACATAAACGCAGAAGATGTTTCAAAAAGAATCTATGAGTGAAGATAACAACCTGATTAATCCAGAAACCGTCAATTACGACGAAGGTAATATCCAGACCTTAACCGGACTGGAGCACATCCGCTTGCGCCCTGGTATGTATATTGGTAAGCTGGGCGACGGATCATCAACTGACGATGGTATCTACGTGCTGCTGAAAGAAGTGTTCGACAACTCTATCGACGAGTTTAAGATGAAAGCCGGCGATAGAATCGAGGTAAACGTAGAAGACAACCTGCGCATATCGGTTCGCGACTACGGACGCGGTATACCACAGGGCAAACTGATAGAATCGGTAAGCATACTTAACACCAGCGGTAAGTTCGACTCGAAGGCATTCAAGAAGTCAATCGGACTGAACGGTGTGGGTGTGAAGGCCGTAAACGCACTGAGCAGCCACTTCGAGGTGCACAGCTATCGTGAAGGCAAGGTGCGCAAGGCCGTGTTTGAGTGCGGCAAGCTGGTGAGCGATACCACAGAGCCAACCACCGACGAGAACGGCACATACATATACTTTGAGCCCGACGCAACGAAGTTTGTAAACTACAAGTTCCACGATGAAATCGTAGAAAACATGCTTCGCAACTACACATACCTCAACATCGGACTGACCATCATGTATAATGGTCGCCGCATCCTGTCGCGTCATGGACTGGAGGATCTGTTGAAGGACCGCATGACCAGCGATGCACTCTACCCAATAGTGCATCTGCAGGGCGACGACATCGAGATAGCCTTTACTCACGCCAACCAGTACGGCGAGGAGTACTACTCGTTCGTGAACGGTCAGCACACCACTCAGGGCGGAACTCATCAGAGTGCGTTCAAGGAGCACATAGCCCGTACCATCAAGGAATTCTACGGCAAATACGAGTATGGCGACATCCGCACAGGTATCGTGGCAGCCATCGCCATCAACGTAGAAGAGCCTATGTTCGAGAGTCAGACCAAGATTAAGCTTGGTTCGCTGACGATGGTACCAGATGGCGGCGTGAGCATCAACAAATACGTGGGCGACTTCATCAAGACCGAGGTTGACAACTATCTGCACATCCATCAGGACGTGGCCGAGGTAATCGAGAATAAAATCAAAGAGAGCGAGCGCGACCGCAAGGCGATGGCTGGTGTAACCAAGCTGGCCCGTGAGCGCGCCAAAAAGGCAAATCTGCACAACCGCAAACTGCGCGACTGTCGCATACACTTCAGCGATGTGAAAAATGACCGCAAGGAGGAATCGTGCATCTTCATCACTGAGGGTGATTCGGCCAGCGGAAGCATCACCAAGAGCCGCGATGTGAACACTCAGGCTGTGTTCTCGCTGCGTGGTAAACCGCTTAACTGCTTCGGACTGACCAAGAAGGTGGTCTACGAGAACGAGGAGTTCAACCTGCTACAGGCCGCACTCGACATCGAAGAGAGTCTTGACAACCTTAGATATAATAAGGTGATAGTTGCAACCGATGCCGATGTTGACGGTATGCACATCCGCCTGTTGACTATCACATTCTTCCTGCAGTTCTTCCCAGAGCTCATCAAGAAGGGCCACGTGTATGTGTTGCAGACACCGCTGTTCCGTGTGCGCAATCGTCGCACCAAGATAAAAAACAAGAAGGTGATAGCCGAAGCTGATGCCAAATCAGACAAAAGGAGCGACTTCATCACCCGCTACTGTTATAGCGACGAGGAGCGCCAGAAAGCCATCGAGGAACTGGGTCCCGATCCAGAAATCACCCGATTCAAAGGTCTTGGAGAGATTTCGCCCGATGAATTCGCAGGTTTTATCGGTCCCGACATCCGTCTGGAACAGGTAACCCTGCACAAGACAGACCAAGTAGCCAAGTTACTGGAGTACTACATGGGCAAAAACACTATGGAGCGCCAAAACTTTATTATCGACAACCTGGTGGTAGAAGAAGACCGCCCTGAAGAATACGTTTATGAATAAGTTTTTTATTTCTATACTATTGTGTTTGGGTGCTATGAGTGCTCAAGCACAATTTCGCATCAACAATGGCGACGATTCGCCGCTACGTAAACTGAATATAGCAGAGATATCCATCAATAATCTTTATGTGGATAGTGTGGACGAGGACAAGTTGGTTGCCGATGCCATTCGCGGCATGCTTGACAAACTCGATCCGCATTCGTCATACATGACTCCCAAGGAGGTGAAGGAAGCAAACGAGCCCCTGAGCGGCAACTTCGAGGGCATCGGCGTGCAGTTTAATATCATCGAGGATACACTGTTGGTCATCCAGCCTGTCACCAATGGTCCTTCTGAGAAAGTCGGCATTATTGCAGGAGACAGAATCGTTACGGTGAACGATACGGCTATCGCTGGTGTCAAGATGTCGAAAGAGGAGATAATGAAGCGTCTGCGTGGACCTAAGGGTACTAAGGTTGTGCTTGGCGTGGTGCGTCAGGGCATCAAAGATCGCCTGACATTTACTGTGGTTCGCGACAAGATTCCTGTTAAATCTGTTGACGCCATCTATATGATTCGTCCGCAGATAGGCTATATCCGTATCGGAAACTTTGGTGCTACTACCCATCAGGAGTTCCTTGAGGGGCTGAAAACCCTGCGCGACCAGGGTATGCAGCACCTGATTCTCGACCTTCAGGAGAATGGTGGAGGCTATTTGAAAGCTGCTGTTGATATCGCCAACGAGTTCCTGTATCGTGACGATCTCATCGTGTATACTGAAGGTCGAAAGGTGCCTCGCACAGAATATAAGGCCGATGGCGGCGGCGTGTTCCAGGAGGGTAAGATTGTGGTGCTGGTAGATAGCTATACAGCCTCAGCGGCAGAGATTGTGACAGGAGCCATTCAGGATCAGGATCGTGGTATCGTGGTGGGCCGTCGCACATTCGGCAAGGGCTTGGTTCAGCGTCCGTTAGACTTGCCTGATGGTTCGATGATTCGTCTCACCATCGCCCACTACTACACGCCTTCTGGCCGCTGTATACAGAAGCCTTATAAGAAAGGTGAGAAAACAGACTATGCGATGGACGTGATTAACCGCCTGAAGAGCGGTGAGCTTACAAATGCCGACAGCATCCACTTTGCCGACTCACTGAAGTATGAAACCCTACGTCAGCATCGCACGGTTTATGGCGGTGGCGGTATCATGCCCGATGAATATATCCCACTGGACACTACGCTCTACACCAACTTCCATCGCGAACTGGCAGCCAAGAGTATCGTGCTCCAGCAGAATCTACGTTATGTGGACAATCATCGCAAGAAGCTAAAGAAGGAGTGGACATCGTTTGACAACTTCAAGCAGCACTTCAAGGTGCCACAGACACTGATAGACGCTATACTGAAGGAGGGCGAAAAACAGAATATTAAACCCAAGAACGACGCCGAACTGCAGAAGACACTACCCTACCTCCGCCTACAACTTAAGGCGCTGATAGCACGCGACATCTGGGATATGAGCGAATACTTCTCGGTTTTCAACGAAGAAAACGAGATGGTAAAACGTGCACTGCAAGTGATAGAAAAGCAATAAGCTAGATAAGGCCGTAATGGCGCAAAGCATTGAGGATGCCGTCTTCGTCGACAGAAGTTGTCACGAAGTCGGCTTCTTTTTTCAGGTCATCGATGGCATTACCCATCGCCACACCTACCCCAGCCGTTCGAATCATTGTGGTATCATTGCCACCATCGCCAAAGGCCATGGTGTACTTTGGGTCAAAGCCCAGATGCGCAGCCATTGCCAACAGTCCCTCACCCTTATCTGCACCAAGAGCGGTAATATCAGTAAAGGCAGGATGCCATCGGCCTGATGTGCAACCTGGCAGTCGCTGCATCAGTTCCACTTCATAATCCATATCAAAGAATGGCGTTAGCTGCATGATACGCTGCTGCAACACATGCTCCACAGGTTTGGCCAGATTAAGATTCTCAACAGCCAAGTGCTGACGGAAAATCAAATCCACATCACCCTTAGGATCGAGCACTGCCACGTCCTTTTCGCCAATCACTATCACACCATAGTTCTTAGCAATGCTATCCTCTACCACCAGTCGTGCCTCATCAGCAGGTATATGCTTGCATGATACCACCTCATCGCCCACAAAGCACAGAGCACCGTTGGTAGTCACGTAGCCATCTATCAGATGCTCTATGGCACCAAGATTGGTAATAATGATAGGAGGACGACCTGTGGCAATAAACACCTTATGACCATTGGCCTTGGCCTGAGTAAGGGCCATAATAGTAGAAGGCGGAATCTGGTGAGACTCAAAGCTCACCAAGGTTCCGTCTATATCATAAAACAGAGCGTAGCTAGGCTGCATTACTTATTCTTCTGATAGTAATCCAAACCCAACTTGACGTTCTCGATAACAGCCTCTGATGAGTAAGTAGCACCAGTCACAGCGTCAACCTTAAGAGTCTTGGCTTCTTTCACCTTCATTCCGTTCCACTTCTCCAGCAGGGCCTTCTTTACCATTAGGAAATACTTAGGTGTTTCGTGATTCTTCAGAGCCTCTATCTTTACCACCTTATCCTTCTGGATATAAATTTTCAGAGGAGTATTGCCGTTATAGCCCTCAACACTCTTACCAAGGGTAGTAGTATTGATTACAGTCATACCATCCTCCTTAGTCATCACATTATCTGCCGCCCAACTTACAAGCATCAGGGCAGCCACAATCAGTGAGCAGCAGCTCACGGTCTTAATAAGATTCTTCTTCATCATTATATTAATACCTATTTATAATATCTCAAGCATAGCCAGGGCCTTATTCTCAGCAGCCTCCATTATCTCACGCTCGCCCGGGCCCTTATCATTGATACCACACAGATGCAGCACTCCGTGGATTATCACACGATGCAACTCTTCATCGTATGGGCGACCAAACTTGTCGGCATTGGTAAACACGGTATCTACCGATATATAGATATCGCCACTGATAACCTTGCCCTCAGAGTAGTCGAAGGTGATAATGTCTGTGTAGTAGTCGTGACCCAGAAACTGATTATTGACCTCGAGTATCTTGTCATCGTTTACAAACAGATAGCCTATCTCGCCCACCTTCTTTCCATAGCTTGCTGCCACATTGCGAATCCAAGCTGTAGTCTCACGCTTCATAATGTTAGGGAACTTTACCCCTTCTGCCTCGTATATAATCATATTAGTATAGTTTTTTCTTAGGAAGATAATCACTCACGTCCACACCGAAGTGTTGCAGTTCGCGAACTGCACTGGATGACACGCTGGCCAACTCAGGCTCAGTGTAAAGCAGGATTGTCTCTATGCCACCCAACTTACGATTGAAGTCGGCCTGCCATTGTTCGTATTCGAAATCGCTCACGGTGCGCACACCTTTCACGATGAATTGGGCGTTTTCAGCCTTTGCAAAGTCCATTGCCAGTCCATCGTAAGGCTTAACCTCGATACGTGCATCGTCAGCATACAAATCCCTTATCACCTGCATTCGCTCCTCTGCCGATGGCATATCTGGCTTATGCACATTGTCGCCCACGACTCCGATTACCAGTCTATCGAAGAGCGGCAACGCACGACGCACGATAGAATCATGACCAATGGTAAAGGGATTAAAACTCCCTACAAATATTCCAGTCCTCATCATATTCACCTTTTCACCCCTTCACCTTTAATCAAACAGATTAGGTTGCATTATATTGCCCCCATAAGGGTTGCGTCCAAAATGCTTGTAAGCCAACTCAGTAACCATACGTCCGCGAGGTGTACGCTTGATGAAGCCCTCCATTATAAGGAATGGCTCATAAACCTCCTCGACCGTGCCCGAATCCTCACCGATAGCGGTGGCGATAGTGGTGATACCAACAGGTCCGCCCTTGAACTTATCGATGATGGTGAGCAGGATCTTATTATCGATTTCATCCAGACCATACTTATCGATGTTGAGCGCCGTGAGGGCTATACGGGTTATCTTGGTATCAATCATACCGTTGCCCTTAACCTGAGCAAAGTCACGCACTCGACGCAACAGGGCATTGGCTATACGTGGCGTACCACGCGAACGACCAGCTATCTCGAGTGCAGCATCCTCTGTAATGGGCACGCCCAGAATACCTGCCGAGCGCTCTATGATGGTCTGCAGCGTCTCGGGCTCATAGTACTCCAGATGCATGTTGATACCGAATCGCGCACGCAGAGGGGCTGTCAGCAGTCCGCTTCGTGTGGTAGCACCCACCAGCGTAAATGGGTTCAGATCTATCTGTATGCTACGAGCCGAAGGGCCCTTGTCTATCATGATATCGATGCGGTAGTCCTCCATCGCGCTGTATAGATATTCCTCTACCACAGGCGATAAGCGATGTATCTCGTCGATAAAAAGCACATCGTTCTTCTCAAGCGAAGTCAGTATTCCTGCCAAATCTCCAGGCTTGTCGAGCACAGGTCCGCTGGTAATCTTGAATCCCACGCCAAGTTCGTTGGCGATGATGTTAGAGAGGGTTGTCTTTCCCAATCCAGGAGGACCATGCAGCAGTGTATGGTCGAGCGGCTCGCCACGATACTTGGCAGCCTCAACAAAGACCTCAAGATTCTCCACCACCTTCTTCTGCCCGCTAAAGTCACCAAAACTCAGCGGGCGCAGAGCGTTCTCAAAGTCTTTCTCTCCTTGAGCGAATCGTTCTTCGTGTATATCGAAATCTTCTGTCATCTATTACTTTTTGAATGCTTCATCCAGGTTAGGATACTCCTTCTTCTGCTCGTTGTCTACCTTCAGGTAGTCCTTAACATCGAAGTGTAGCATCGAAGCCACGATACTTGACGGCCACTGGCGAACCATGCGGTTCATCTTGGTAGCTGTGTCATTATATACCATACGCGAAATACGTACATTTTCCTCATATTGCTTCTGTCCCTCCTGAGCCTTGACATACAGATCGCTAGCCTTAAGCTCCGGATAACGTTCTACTACGACATTAAGTCGTCCCATCACCTGTCCCAGCAGATCAGCCTGAGCGTTGATGCCGGCAGGAGTAGCAGCCGACGTGTTACCACCACGTGCCTGGATAGTTTGGATAATTGTTTCGCTCTCGTGCTTGGCATACTGCGCAGCTGTCTTAGCCAGAGCTATAACTGCATCAAAACGCGAATTTAGCTGAACCTCTATCTGGCTCAGAGCATTTTTACACATTTCATCGAGACCTACCAGCGTGCGCTGAGTAGAGATGAAGTAACCAATGACGATAAGTGCTAATGCTACAATAACACCAAAGAATAATCCAATTCCTGTCATAATTTAAAATATTTATGGTTTAACGGTGCAAAGATACGAAAAGTTTTTGTATTTTTGCAGGCAAAAACCAAATTTATATGAAAAAAGTACTTATTCTTGCCTTTACGGCAATGATGTGCCAACAACTGATGGCCATTAAAACCACGCCCATCCAGGGTACAATCATTAGTCCCACTGATAAGCATATTCAGTACACGGGCCGTATTAGTTTCACCAATCCAGAGCGCCCAGCGTTCAACTTTCCCGGCATACAGATACGTGCTGCCTTCGAGGGTACATCGCTACGCATGATGGCTAAGCCAAAGAGCGGCTACTTCATGGCTCAGATAGATAAGGCCGAACCATTCAAGGTGGCTTTCCGCGGCGAGCGAGACTCGGTGGTGACCCTAGCTACAGCCCTAGCCGATGGAGTGCACACTGTTAGACTGATGTATGTCATCGAGGGTTATGAGTTCTTCCCTGAGTTCTGGGGATTTGTACTCGACAAGGACAAAAAGCTGGTTGACGCACCAGCACTACCATCAAGAAAAATAGAATTCATCGGCAATTCCATCACTTGCGGATATGGCAACGAGGGACTGAAAAAGGAGGAAGGCTTTGATTATGCCACAGAGAACCACTATTACTCATACGCATCAATCACAGCGCGAAACCTTGATGCTCAGCACTGGGTGGTGGCTCGTAGCGGTATTGGTGCATATCGCAACTATAATGGTCCCAAGGCTGGTAATCCAGAGTCAAACATACTGGCACAGTACGAGCACATCGGCTATGCATGGAAGCCAGAACTGCGCAAAGAGGCTACTTTTCTGCGTGAGAAATGGGACTTCAACCGCTATCAACCCGATGTGGTATGTATCAATCTGGGCACCAACGATCTGTCTACTCCCAACTACGACACAAAACTTCTCAAGCAGAACTATCACAAGTTGCTCAAGATGGTTCGCCAGCACAATCCTAAGGCAAAGATTGTGTTCCTGACCGGCACCATGCTTTACAATAAGGAAATGGAGTTGCAGAGACAATTACTTAACGAGGTGGCAGCCGAGGCCAAGAAAGCCGGCGACAAGGAGATTTACCGCTTCGATATGGCCCCGATCTCTGGCGATGAATGGTACGGCAACGACTGGCATCCAAATGTATATATGGATGAAAAGATGGCCGGCGAGCTTACAGCCTACCTGCGCTCGCTGATGAATTGGTTCTAAAACTAAAGGATTATCCCAGCAACTTTCGCGTATCTTCCAGTATCTGCAAGAGTTCATCCATCTTCTCAGCTCTCAGCATAGCGATACGCGTCTGACGGAAATCGGGTATTCCCTTGAATATAGGCGTAGCAGCGAGGTGTCTTCTGGTATGGAGGATGCCTCGCTTCTCGTCTATACGTTCCACATTGATACGCAGCAGTTCTTCCAAAATGTCCAGCTTCTGATTGAAGGTCAGTTCCTCGCGACTGAATATCCAGGGACATCCGAATGTTGCACGACCTATCATGATAGCATCCACGCCGTATGTCTTGAATGCCTCATCTGCCTCATCAAGACTGTGTATATCGCCATTACCGATAATAGGAATATGTATCTTTGGATTACGTTTTACCTCGCCAATTAGAGTCCAGTCGGCATTGCCAGTGTACATCTGACTGCGTGTTCGACCGTGGATGGTCAGTGCCTTGATACCACAGTCCTGCAACTGTTCGGCCAGTTCAGTGATAATCAGTTGTTCGTGGTTCCAGCCCAAGCGGGTTTTCACCGTTACGGGCAACTTCACAGCATCTACCACTTTGCGTGTTATCTCCAGCATCTTTGGTATATTCTGCAGCATACCTGCACCAGCACCCTTGCCTGCCACCTTCTTTACAGGACAGCCAAAGTTCAGGTCAATAAGGTCGGGGCCTGCCTGTTCTACTATCTTTGCTGCCTCAACCATTGCATCCACATCGCGACCATATATCTGTATGCCCACAGGACGCTCGGTATCGCTGATGGTTAGTTTCGAGATGGTCGACTTAACATCACGTATCAGTGCCTCTGCGCTCACAAACTCAGTATATACCATAGCCGCTCCAAACCGCTTGCACAGCAGTCTGAAGCCAATATCTGTCACATCTTCCATCGGTGCCAGAAACACCGGATTATGTCCGAATTCTATATCTCCAATCTTCATTTCGGGTGCAAAGTTACTCCATTTTTTTAAATTTCTAGTGCAAATAACAATATTTCCCGTTAAAATTTGGCAGTTTCAACAGATTGTTGTACTTTTGCCTTCAAAAAATTAGATTTCAACGATGGAACAACTACTCCACTATGTGTGGAAACATAAACTTTTTCCGCTTAAGGAGCTACATGCAAGCGATGGGCGACTGATAGAAGTCATCGACTCCGGCCAGCTAAACAAGGATGCAGGCCCGGACTTCTTCAACGCCAAAGTCAAAATCAATGATAAGGTATGGGTGGGCAATGTCGAAATACACGACAAGTCGACCGACTGGTATCTGCACGGACACGATAAGAATCGCGACTACGATAATGTGATACTGCACGTAGCCAAGGTTCTGGATACTGAGGTAATGAAGAGTAATGGCGACTATGTGCCACAGTTGCAACTGGATGTACCACAGTATGTCATCGACCACTACCACGAACTGCGCCAAAGCGATATATATCCACCATGCTACAAGGTTATCCCAAAACTCACCTCACTCCTAGTCCACTCTTGGATGGCAGCACTGCAGGCTGAGCGACTGGAGCAGAAGACCGAGGCTATACGCCAGCGAGTGAAACTTTGCAATGGCGACTGGGAGAATGCATACTTCGTTACTCTGGCTCGCAACTATGGTTTCGGCATCAATGGCGATGTGTTCGAACAGTGGGCATACAACATCCCACTGAGCGCCGTAGCCCACCACCGCGACGATCTGTTTCAGATAGAGGCTATATTTATGGGGCAGGCAGGGCTGCTGGAACTCCATGCCATACCTGAGTGTTACCAGAAGGATGCACTCAACGAGGGCTACTTTGCCCGACTGCGCGGTGAGTATCAGTATCTGGCCCACAAATTCTCGATGAAACCTATAGATTTTAAACTATGGCGGTTCCTGAGACTGCGTCCGCAGAACTTCCCCCACATACGTATATCCCAGCTAGCCAACCTGTATTATCAACAGAAGGCCGGACTGAGCCAACTGGTTGAGTGCGAAACCATCGACAAACTGAAATCGGTACTTGGTTCGCAGGTCACTCCCTATTGGGAGACCCACTACACCTTTGGCTCCACTAGCGACCGCAACAAGAAACACATCTCCACCGGTTCCATCAATCTGCTAATGATCAACACGGCAATCCCTATGCTGTTTGCCTACGGTCGACACAAGAAGAAAGAGGTACTGTGCGACAGGGCTTTCGATTTCCTTCAACAGCTTAAGCCCGAGAATAACCACATCATCCGTATGTGGGAAGAGGTTGGACTAACGGCTAAATCAGCAGGAGACTCCCAAGCACTTATTCAACTGAAAAAAGAGTATTGTGACAAGAAGGACTGCCTACGTTGTCGCTTTGGTTATGAATATCTTAAACGAAAAGAATAAAATAATGCATCAGGAAATATTTTATGCGATGGCGCTCACTCGCCTCACCAACTTCAACTTCCAACAGGCCTTGGAACTATATAAGGCAGCAGGAAGTGCACAGAATCTGTATGAACATCGAAACGATATAGGCGACATCATCGAAGGTTGCACACCCCGACTCATCACTGCACTCAAGGACTGGAGCGATGCAATGAAACGAGCCGAAGTGGAACTGAAATATATGGAGGAGCACAAAATACGTGCCATCACCCTGCTCGACGACGACTACCCCCAGCGCATGCTTGAATGCCAGGATGCGCCATTGGTATTATACTACTTAGGTAATGCCGATCTTAACCAGCTCAGGATAATAAGCATTGTGGGCACACGCCACATCACGCGCTACGGCGAGGATGTGTGTCGCAAGTTTATACGTGAGTTGCGCGAGATTTGTCCCGACGTTCTTATTGTCAGCGGATTAGCATACGGTGTTGACATCTGTGCCCATCGTCAGGCACTCGAGAGCGGATATAGCACAATGGCCGTTCTGGCCCACGGACTAGACCACATCTACCCTTGGCATCATCGCGACACAGCCGCCCAGATGACCAACCACGGCGGACTGCTCACAGAGTTTATGACCCAGACCAATGCCGACAAGCCCAACTTTGTGCGCCGCAACCGTATTGTGGCAGGTTGTGCCGACGCTACAATTGTTGTAGAAAGCGCAGCTAAGGGTGGCAGTCTTATCACTGCAGAGATTGCCCAGAGCTACGGTCGTCCGGTATTCGCATTCCCAGGCGACGTCAACAGGCCGTACTCCGAAGGCTGCAACAATCTTATCCGCGACAATGCAGCCGGACTGATTACCTGCGCCGAGGATTTTGCTAAGGCTATGGGATGGTATGACGAGAACCTACGCAAGAAGACATTGGCCGAAGGTATCGAGCGCGAACTGTTTCCCGAACTATCGCCCGATGAACAGAAAATCGTCAGTCTGCTGCAGCAAACCAACGATCTTCAACTTAATATCCTTAGCGTAAAAACGGGCATTCCCATCAGTCAGATCACAGCCCTACTCTTCCAGTTAGAGATGAAAGGCGTCATCAAACCTTTTGCCGGGGGCATGTATCATCTGCTGATGTAGCATCCTCGTGTATGCTATCGGCCATCAGGCGGTATATCTGCTTGGTGCGCTCGTCGCTCAGCAGGTCTATCTGCATCTGCATCACACCCGTGTCATAGCGAACCATTGGTCCAGTCTGCGCCTGTTTAGGGCTTAGCTGGGCCACTTTTCGTGCTGTTTCATCGATAAGGGGAAGGAATAGCTTAAAGTCTATCCCCTCTTCGTCAAGTACCTTCTCGGCCAGTCGGTAGCAGTGATTGGTAAAGTTGCACGCCAGCACTGCAGCCAGGTGTATCTTTTTGCGCTTAGCCGAATCGGCAAGCACCACATTATCCGACACCCGTTCGGCTATTGAGCGTATGATACCAAGTGTCTCTTCATCAGACGCTTCGAGAAAACACGGAATCTCCTTGAAGTTAACTTTTCGGCTCTTCGAGAATGTCTGCATAGGATACAGTACACCATAATGCTGCGCCTTGCCATTAAAAACATCCATTGATATACTGCCGGCTGTATGCACAAACACCGCATCAGCCGATTTTGCACACACCTTAGCAGCAATCTCACTGATGGCATCATCTTTGACCGACATGATATACACATCGGCATTCTCATCGATCTCATCGATATTAGCAATATATGCTGCCCCTATCTTCTCGGCCAATTGTCTGGCGTGGTCTGCCGTACGACTAAACACCTGACGTATATGAAGCCCCGCATCAGTCAGTGCCAGGGCCAACTGAGTGGCCAAATTTCCCGAACCTATTATTACTATCTCCATACCTATAATAAAAATTGACGCCACAAAAGTAGCAAATAATTCACAAATAGCAAATACAATACGGGATTTTTGCTTATATTTGCACCTAAGATAACAAAAAATGAGTAAAAAAATCCGCAAACGTTTGCAAGTATCACAATTTTTAATTAACTTTGTGCCCTAATAGAGAGATACCGTACTAACAAGTAAGTATATAACATTCAATAATTCATTAAAACTCAACAACTTATGTGGTTATTCAATTCATCAATTGGTAGAAAAGTTGTAATGTCTGTAACGGGCATTGCGCTCATTCTGTTCCTGACCTTCCACGGTTGCATGAACGTAGTGGCGCTTTTCTCTGAAGAGGGTTACAACATGATTTGCGAATTCCTGGGTGCCAACTGGTATGCTGTTGTAGCAACACTTGGTCTGGCTGCCTTGGCAGTGCTTCACATCGTCTACGCTTTCATCCTGACAGCGCAGAACCGTACCGCTCGTGGCGACAGCCGTTATGAGGTTGCCACACAGGTTAACGCCGGCAAGGTAGAGTGGGCATCAAAGAACATGCTGGTTCTTGGTCTCGTCATCTGCATTGGCCTGCTGCTCCACCTGTGGAACTTCTGGTACAACATGATGTTTGCCGAGCTGGTAGGCGCTATGCCTGCTATCGACCCAACCGATGGCTTCGGATGGATTAAGGAGACATTCTCTAATCCTGTATTCGTAGTTCTCTACATCGTATGGCTCGTAGCTATCTGGTTCCACCTCACTCATGGTTTCTGGAGTGCTATGCAGACCCTTGGCGTTAACGGCAAGGTATGGCAGAAGCGTTGGCAGTGCATCGGTATGATCTATGTTACCGTGCTCATGCTCATGTTCCTCGTAGTAGTTTTGGCATTCGCTTTCGGTTGTGCACCAAGCCTTGGCTGCTGCTAATTTAATTTATTTAATCTTTTAATTTTTAATTTTTACGAAAGATTATGGCAAAAGTAATTGATTCTAAGATTCCCGCAGGTCCAGTGCCTGAGAAATGGAAGGAATATAAGGCTCACCAGCGCTTGGTTAACCCCAAGAAC
>ONYZ01000011.1 GCA_900322175.1 uncultured Prevotella sp. | reverse complement strand
ATTTTTGAAGTTTTTCCTGTTTATGCTTGCACTTTCAAAAACTTTTTGTACCTTTGCATCAAGTATCGGCTGATCGTCGTGATACGTTTGAGTCCTCTTTACTCAAGAGGGCGGCGTAAGCGGGAGTTGCGGCTGTTGAAAACGGCCAAAATTCAGCGAGCCTCAGAGGAGGTGCCGGTATGATTTTTGAGGGTAAATAATTGAAGCGTACGCTTTTTATTCAAAACGTCTCTTAAGCTTGGCCGCGAAAAAGACGACTACCTTTTGATAAGAAGTGAACGTTCATGCCGATAGGCGTGGGCGTTTATCTTATCTATGGTAGTGGGCACCGGCCAAGCGCCTGAGACGTTGGATAAGTATAAACTGTCCACGTTTTTTCATGCGCTTGGCTGGTGTCTCACGTTTCTGAACGAATCCCGTTCGCTTTCTTCAATAACTAATTTCTATGGCAAAGAAACTACAACTTGGCTATAGGGAGATAGAGCAACGATTGGTTGATTCGTTTGGTAATGGTATACGTGCCAGCGAAGTGGGCTATGCTTTGCTCCACTCCTTTGGCAAAAGCGAACGCGACATTGAGCGCTACAAAGAGGGTAAGGGTGTTTTGAAAGCTTTTGATGGCTTGCTCATCAAAGGGCTGTTCTGTTATCAGCCGGCGAGTATGTTCTCGTTGACTGATCAACTTGAAATGCTGAAAACAAATCAGATGGTTGTCAAGGCTGCACCAAAGATTGTGGCTGTGAGCGATGGACGCTCAATATTGGCATACGACCTGCGTGAGAAAGATACTTACGAAAACCTGTTGGAGCACTTGCCAAGCGATTTTGCTTTCTTTTATCCGCTAATGGATGTGGAGCGCGTGCACTATGTTGAGGAGAGTCCAGCTGATATCAAGGCGGCTGAAAAGTTAGCAAAACTGCACGATGAATTGCGTTCGTATAACGAGTTTAGAAGTAGCGATGATTTGCACGACCTTAATCTGTTTATAAGTCGACTTCTGTTCTGCTTCTTTGCTGAGGATACTGGTATTTTCGAGGAGAATCTATTTACCAGTAGTATTCAACGCTATACCAAGGAGGATGGTTCTGATATTTCCGACTATCTCGACTGGAGCTTTAATATCATGGATGTGCAACTCCGAAAGTCAGAAACACCCAGTATTATCAAACAGTTCCCTTATGTAAATGGTGGTTTGTTTTCCAAACATATCCAGATTCCAAAGATGGGTGCCAGAGCGCGGCGTATCATTATCGAGTGTGGCGAACTGAACTGGAAAGATATCAATCCCGATATTTTCGGTTCGATGATTCAGGCTGTGGTTAACCCTGAGGAACGTGCCAACCAAGGTATGCACTACACCAGTGTGCCTAACATTATGAAGGTGATCAATCCTCTGTTCTTGGATGAACTGCGTGGTGAGTATAACAAACTGAACGAGGAGTATGAGCAGTTGCTGCAGATGAAGAAGATTGGCGCCATTAAGGAATCGGAGTTTTATGCAGGTTGCCGTCCTATCTCAAGAAAATGCCAGGCATTGCTGGTACGCATGAGTAAGATGAAATTTTTCGACCCTGCTTGTGGTAGTGGCAACTTCTTGATTATCACCTACAAATGTCTGCGATTCTTAGAGATGGATATTCTGGCATTGCAGCAGAAGTGCCAAGGCGATACGCAGTCGATGTTTGTGGATGCGAGTGTGATTACACTTGATCAGTTTTATGGTATCGAGTTGCTTGACTTTCCTCACGAGGTTGCTATGTTGTCGCTGTGGTTGGCTGAACACCAGATGAACACCAAGCTGAATGAGAACTTTGGTGTAAATACTAAGGCCCTGCCATTGAAGAATATCACCCAAATCGTCTGTGGCAACGCCTGCCGCATCGATTGGAATGAGGTCTGTCCACATACACCTGATGAAGAGGTGTATATCTTTGGCAATCCTCCATATTTAGGGAGTTCATTACAGAATGACGAGCAAAAGGAAGATATGTCAAGAGTCTTCTCTGATATTGACGGATGGAAGAAATTGGATTATATATGTAGCTGGTTTTATATCGGTGCAAAATACTGTTTGGGAACAAATGCTAAATGTGCGTTTGTAAGTACAAATTCAATTTGTCAAGGTGAACAAGTTGCTTTATTGTGGCAGCCGATCTTTAGTTTAGGAATTGAAATAGAATATGCTGTAACATCATTTAAATGGTCAAATAACGCAAAGTATAATGCTGGAGTTACATGTATTATAGTAGGATTGTCAGATTCTGCTAAGATTTGTCATAAGTATCTCTTTACAGATTCTGTAAAGAAAGAAACGTCTTATATAAATCCTTATCTTGGAACGACAAAAGTACTTTCTATAGTACCGATATTATCTCCTATTTCAGACTTTCCTCCTATGATTAGCGGTAGCAAAACGAATGATTTCGGTTTTTATATGTTTGATCAGCGAGAAAAAGAAGAGCTTATATCTGAATTTCCACAAGCTAACACCTTATTACATAAATTTGTAGGAGCATCGGAATTTATAAAAGGAGATTCAAGGTATTGCTTGTATATTTCTGAGAAGGACAAAGAACTCGCTTATTCAATACCAATAATCGCAAGAAGATTAGATAATGTAAAACATGAAAGAAGTATAAGTAAGAAAAAACCGACTCAATTAATGGCAGATTTCCCTTATAAGTATACTGAGGATAGATTCAATAAGGACGAAGCTTTGTTTGTTCCTTTAACATCATCAGAAACGAGGGAGTATATCCCAATTGGATATTTACCAGAGAATACTATCATTTCAAATGCAGGTTTTGCTGTCTATAATTGTCCTACATATATATTTGGAATAATAACCTCCAAAATTCACCTAATATGGAATAATACGCTGGCAGGAAAGATGGAGACTCGATTAAGATATTCTAGTTCTCTATGTTATAACACTTTCCCCTTCCCCAAAATCTCTGAAGAAAAGAAAAAGGAGATAGAGGAGGCAGCAGAGAATGTGCTGATTACGCGTGAGTATTATCCGGAAAAGACTTTGGCTGAGCTTTATGACCCCGATAAGATGCCACAGGATTTGCGCGAGGCGCATGCTAAGCTGGATGATATCGTGGAGAGTTGCTATCCTGGCTATCCATTTGCCTCAGACGAAGCCCGACTGGAATGCCTCTTCAAACTCTACGAAAAAATGACAAAGACAAAAGATTGATATCTTTTTGCCTGTTTTGTTGGAATTGTGAGAAATCTTTTGTATATTTGCAGCAAAATTGCAAGTAGAGTATGAGAATAGAAAAAATATTCGAAGTGATTGCCAAAGAGGGCTTCACCCCTCAAACATTACAAGAAATTGATAACTACATAAAAGAAATACAACATGGGAGAGAAGATTTTTCTAGATTCAATCTATCAGAGCATGCAGGATTCTGCAAGGGAGGTGCGCCTCTCATTGGGGCGTCCATCATCGCATGCTACGCGAGAGCAAGCATTACAGCAGGTAGCTATGCTGAAGGCAGCGAAGGAGGCCCAGCAAACTGGGAAATAGACGAACTGCAAGAAAAGCTCATAGAACAGTGGGCAAAAGCAGCAAACTTATGGGAGGAAAACTCTGAACAGATACTCTCTGTGAAGTTTGGTCCAATGATTGCACAGGGTGCAGAGGCGAAGGTATATTATCATGATGGTGATATTTCTGTGGTGAAAGAGCGCACGTCAATCTATTCTACTTGGCAAAAGGCTTTCGTGACAACTGGAATGGACAAGGTGTGAACTATGTTTCAGACCGTCTGGCACTTGAAGACATGCATCCTGCTAATGTGTTCATTGATGAAATAACAAAGAAGCCGATTTGCATTGATTGCATTGTGAAATTTGTGAATAATAAAACATAGCGCTATAAAACTAAGAATTCGAAACGTCTCTTAAGCTTGGCCGCAGACAGACAAACGTAGAGAATATCTTTTGAAAAAGGCGCTTCACTTAAGATATTCTAACATGCTAAAAACCGAAAACAACATTGTTGATATCAAATATCAACAGACTGGGACGGCTACAGCCGTGAATCCATTGGGAATGCGAGAAATGCAGGCAATGGCCTATGAGCATCGTGCTAAGCGCTTCTTGTTGATCAAGGCTCCTCCTGCATCAGGTAAGAGTCGTGCGCTGATGTTTATCGCTTTGGATAAACTGGTTAATCAGGGAATAAAAAGGGTAGTTGTGGCTGTTCCAGAAAAGAGTATAGGTCGCTCGTTTAAGAATACCAATCTGATGAACGGTGGCTTTTTCGCAAACTGGGAGGTGCCATCATATTTTAATCTGACGGATGTTAAGAATGAACAGGATAAGAAAGGGCGTTTTATTGAATTCTTCCGGCAGAAAAATGCGAAGATTCTGGTGTGTGCTCATGCAACATTACGAAATGGTGTGAAGGAATTAGAAGATGAGGCATTTAACGATACGCTCTTGGCCATCGATGAGTTTCACCACACTAGTGCCGATGCCAACTCGAACCTTGGCGACGTGGTACGTAGAGTGATGAACAACTCAACGGGACATATTGTGGCTATGACTGGTAGTTATTTTAGAGGCGACGGTGTGCCTGTGCTCAGAGCTGAAGATGAGGCCAGATTCTTCCCTGTGACCTATAATTACTATCAGCAACTTAATGGCTACAAGTATCTGAAGAATCTGATTTTGGGTTATCATTTTTATCAGGGCTCATACCTGGACCGTATTGGTGAAGTTCTCGACACTACTAAGAAAACCATTATCCATATTCCTAGTGTAAATCAGCGTGCTTCAACAGGCCTTGGTAAATATACAGAGACGGATGAGATTATGAAAGTGATAGGTACTGTAGAGTCGAAGGATTATAATATGGGTATCTATCATGTCAGGACTGCTGATGGCAGGCTGCTGAAGGTGGCAGACCTTGTGGAGGACGACCAAAAGGAGCGTAATATGGTGCAGGGCTATCTGCAGAATATCAAGCATCGCGACGATGTGGATATTATCATCGCTCTTGGTACTGCAAAGGAAGGCTTTGACTGGCAGTGGTGCGAAATGTGTCTGACAGTTGGCGTACGTGGTTCATTAACAGAAGTGATACAGATTATAGGTAGGTGTACACGAGATTGCGAAGGCAAAGAAACCGCTCGCTTTGTTAACCTGATAGCCATGCCAGATGCTGAGCAGGCAGAAGTAAAGGTGGCTGTTAATGATTTCTTGAAAGCTATCACAGCCTCGCTACTGATGGAACAGGTGATGGCTCCCAGTTGGAAGTTTAAGACAGTAAAAGATGAGGATGATGGTAAAGGCGATCTGGCGCATACCATTGTGGTGGAGGGATTGAAGCCACTGTCGAGCGAAAAGACAAAGACTATTGTTGAAAGCCAGCTTGACGATTTGAAAGCAGCAGTCCTCCAACATGATATGACCGTTAAGGCACTCAGTGGTTCCACTACTGCTGAAACAATTACCCAGCATATCATTCCAAAGATAATTCGTGAACGCT
Organism: uncultured Prevotella sp.; assembly: GCA_900322175.1. Classification (GTDB taxonomy): domain Bacteria; phylum Bacteroidota; class Bacteroidia; order Bacteroidales; family Bacteroidaceae; genus Prevotella. Next base: position 46,162 of record ONYZ01000011.1, on the reverse strand, counting down.
ATCCTGATTTGACAGATGAAGAAGTTGAGGAGGTTCGCCAGCGTTTACTTCTCGACACTATCGTTAAAGGCAATGATATTGTAAACGAGAAAGGTGAACCTATAGCTTCGATACCTAGAGGTGGCGATGATGAAGAAAAGAGCGAAGGCAATAGGCTGATTAAAATTGCTAATAGGTTTATCAATATCGACCAACTGAGTATAAATCTGATAGATACAATCAATCCATTCCAGCGTGCATACGAGGTTATATCAAAGTCGGTGGATGCCAAGACGCTGAAACTGATTCAAGACACTATTGCTGAGCAGAAATATGATATGACCCTAGAACAGGCTATCATTCTGTTCAAGGGACCATTGAAAGAGTATGTGGCAGCGCATAATGGACATCTTCCATCGATGGATGATCCTGATCCTATAGTAAGAGAGTTGGCTGTGGCTTATGCGAAAATTTGGAATCAGAAACGCCGTCAATTGAGCGGACTAGAAATAGGAGAGTAAGGTATGGATATTAAGAAAGAATTACTTGATATTCTGGATGATCCCTTGCTGGATAGTGCACGTCCTTTTACTAAAGCTATAACAGCAGATGACAGAATCATGCAGAAGATAGCTGAGATAAAGGGTTGGATGGCCCAAAATGGTCGTGAACCACAAAAGGGTGGTAGCTTGAAAGAGAAGCTAATGTATGCATCATTAACAACATTGAAGGAAAAAGGTTTATGGACATAGATAAAGAATTGAAGGCCCTGTTTGACGACCCGTTGTTGAATGTGAGTGAGGAAGAAAAGAGTCTTTTTGATATTCCTCAGGATATGCGCAGAGTGATAGCCAGGAAGAAAGCTGACTATGTAGCTCAGCATAAACTCTGCGAGAACTTTGATGACTACAAACCGCTGTTTGCTAAAGTGCATCGTGAACTAAAACAAGGGCTTCGTTCTTTGGTTAAGATTACCAAAACAGCAACACTCTCCGAAGGACGTTACTATTTAGTAGGTGGTCAGATGCTTTTGTTGGAGAAGATTGGCGAACTGAAGAAGAGTAGTAACTTCCTGCCAGATGCAAGAACTCGTTGTATCTATGAGAATGGCACAGAATCGGACATTCTGTTGCAAACCCTCAGAAAGAATGTAGTGGGTGATGGATATGCAGTAACGGAATTGCAAGAGGATTCAAACGGAAAGTTCTTTAGTAACTCGGAGATAACTGCAAATGATCAAGTAACGGGTTATATCTATGTGCTGAGTTCATTGTCGCAAGATCCTGCTATTAAAGAGGTAAAACATCTCTATAAGATAGGATTCTCTACTAATAGCGTAGAGCAACGCATTGCAAATGCAGAGAATGAACCTACATATTTGATGGCTCCTGTAAAGATACAGGCTAGTTATAAAGTGGTAAATATGAATTCGCAGAAGTTTGAAGATTTGATACACCAACTTTTAAAGCCTGTTCAATTTCAAGTATCTGTATTCGACGATAAAGGTGTAGAGCATCAACCGCAGGAATGGTTTGTTGTGCCTCTACCTGTTGTGGATGTTATTATCCAGAAGATAGTAGATGGAAGTATTGTAGGATACACATACAATCCACAGATGGAATGCTTGGAAAAACGAATAGTTAAGGAGAAATCAACTTTTGATACCACAGGAATGAAGGTCCTGACACTCAACATCAAGAAGATTTATTATGATGAGATAATGAGAGGGACAAAGAAGATTGAGTATCGAGAATTGAAACAGACGACACTCAATAAATATACCTATCTGGATGAGTCAGATGGTAAGCGCTATTTACGCAGATATGATGCTATCCGATTTTTTGTAAGCTATCATAAAGAAAGAGAGAGTGCATTAGTCCAGGTAAAGGACACCACTTACAGTAATGGTATCGTGGAATACCATTTAGGATTAATCTTGGAAGTTTTGAATAAGAGCTAATCTGGCTGCGCCCCATCAGAGGGTTTTTATTAGCCCAAAAGGAACGATGGAGGTCGAAATCTCGATAAAAAAGTGAGATTTCGACCTCGATCGTTGCATGCAGGATTAATCTTGGAAGTTTTTTCCCTGTTTATGCTTGCACTTCTCAAAAAAACGTTGTACCTTTGCAGCAGAAAAAATAGAATGAAATAGCGAAATGGGTACATATATCAATACTGGTAATATCGGTTTTCAGAGGGCTCGCAACAGTGAATATGTTGACAAGTCGGAATTGATTGCGATTGTTAATTCTACTCTCAATACTGAGCGTGGATTTACTTGCGTTACCCGTTGTCGCCGATTTGGAAAGTCGATGGCTGCTAAGATGCTTAATGCCTATTATGATCAGTCTTGCGATTCTCGAAGTTTGTTTGCTGATTTGAAGATTGCACAGGACCCTTCGTTTGAAACTCATCTTAATAAGTATCCTGTCATATATCTGGATACATCCGATTTTGTGACGCGTTATCACGATGAAACTATTGTAGAGCATATTGATGTACAACTAAGGGAAGACATCCTGCAAGCGTATCCAGATATAAAGGTGAAGGAAGGTGGTGACTTGATGGATTGTCTTATCCATATATGCGCGTCAACACATCATCAGTTTATTTTTATAATCGACGAGTGGGATGCTATTTGTCGTGAATTCTTGGACAAGCCAAGCGGCCGCTCAATCTCTGATTGCTTGCTACCGCAGGGACGCAAGAAAGCCGAGTGCAAGTCAGGAACATCAGCCATGGATTGCTATGTCAACTGGCTGCGCCGTATGTTCAAGGGAGGCCAGTCGATGCAGGTGTTTGCTGGAGTTTATATGACGGGTATTCTTCCAATTAAAAAATACAAGACACAGTCGGCCTTGAATAATTTTATTGAGTATTCTATGGTTGACCCTCGCAGAATGGCGGGATGCTTTGGGTTTACCAAAGATGAGGTTCTTATGTTGTCTACGAAGTATGGAATGGATTATGATGAGTTGGCCAAGTGGTATGACGGCTATAAAATAGGTGCTGAGCCTTCGATATTCAATCCTAATAGTGTGATGCAGGCTATTGATGCCGACTGGTGTAGTAGCTATTGGGGGAAATCGGCTACCTATGAGACCATTGTTCCCTATATCAAGATGAATTTTGACGGTCTGAAAGATGATATTATATCAATGCTGGCTGGTGAACAGGTAAAGGTAAACACGACTAAGTTTACAAACGACCTGTCTGTAGTGGAAAGTAAGGATGATGTGTTAACTGTTCTCATTCATCTTGGCTATCTGTCGTACGACCGACAGACGAGTACGTGCCGGGTGCCTAACGTTGAAGTGATGAAGGAACTCACCAATGCTGTAGAGCAAACAGGATGGACAAATGTTGTAAAGGCTATTCAGGAGTCCGACCAACTACTCCAGGCTATATTGGAGTGTGATGAGGATGCTGTGGCTCATGGTGTAGATATTGTACACGACGAGAATACAAGCATACTCTCATATAACGATGAGAATTCTTTGGCTTGTGTTTTGAGTCTTGCGTTTTATTCTGCAAGAAATAATTATGTGATGCATCGTGAGTTGCCCACAGGCAAGGGCTTTGCCGACTTGGTGTTGATTCCTCGTAAAAATGTGGATTCACCTGCCATTATATTGGAATTGAAATATAGTCAGAATGCTGATACTGCTATTGAGCAAATCAAACGTAAGCAGTATCCTGCTAAGGTCGCAGAATATACTGGCGACATACTGCTGGTTGGCATCAACTACGACAAACAGCAAAAAACTCACAATTGTCACATTGAGCGATATGTGAAATGAGGGAGTGGCAAAATATTGCCTCCCCTCCCCCGACGCTTAATAGAGTACTTCGTCAGCCTGGCTGCCACGGGTTTCTTCTACAACTTCCTCAGCAGGAGCTTCGGGAGAAGTTGAGGACGTGGACGACTGACTGGCGTCAGACTTCTGAGTAGTGGTGAAGTCGGCTGTGGCATCCTTGGTCTTCTTGGACTTCTTGTCACGGCTCTTTTTCACCTTTTTCTTACTGACTTGTTCCTGTTGCTCTTCCTGCTTGTCTTCCTTGCTGCCTATGCAGTTAGCATAGATCCACCAACACACTAGCACGAACACCACAAATTTAATAAAACCTTTCATATCTGTCTTTTTTGTTTTCGTTATCGTTATTTAGGACGCAGCCCACTTATGTCCAGGCGTCAAACCTGCCGTCGTCGTCATTGATGACGGGCTGACTGCCGCAGACTTCCTTGATGCGGGGCTGCCAGTAGCGCTGCCACTCGTCTTTATGGCGCAACAGGAAGGCGCTGTCGCGTACACGGCTCAGTCCCCGGATGGCATTCTCGTCGGAGGGCAGATAGCGGGCGGCACGGAGCCACAGTTCGGCAATATCATAGGAACTCATCTCCTCCGGCCATTCACCATCCTCAGCCAACTGCGCCATCTGTTCGATGCAGCTCACATCACTCATCTTTACGCCCTGCTTCAGGTAGGCACTCCACTTCTTGGCATTGCCGTTGAAGCCCAACGAACCGTAGTAGGTGAGCTGCCAAAGAAAGTAGGCACACATGCCGTCGCCACGACCCAATCCGATGTTCAGACAGTTCTCTATCACCTCGTGCTTAATCCGCCTCTGGTAATTCGATGGCAGCTGCTTGTAGTCCTCGTTCTCCATGTCTGCGCCATAGATGCAGCAGGCACCGCTGCCACAACTGATGCCCTTCTCCATCAGACTGTCGTAGAGCGCCATGTTGCCACGCTCCTTGTAGAGGCAGGCCATATAGAAATAGGCATCCCACTCGCCTTTGGTAATAGCTTCGTCGTACTGGACAATGGCGTCATCCCTTCGGTCTAATTGTTCGTAGGCGAAGGCCAGCAGTATGTGCCACTGAGGGTCGAAGTCATTGCGAGGTGAGACGTCTGATGTCTGAGGAAATATGCGCTGTTCGATTTCCTTGGCGACACTCTCGGGCTTTGCTTCGCAGAATATACCGAAGATGCGAAAACGTGCCATCTGCATGGCTGCCCGCTCGCTGCCACACTTGAGGGCTGTCTGTAACAGTTTGTCGCTTTCCTTCAAGTCCATGGACCCCTCTTTGGTTTCGCCATAGCGCCACATCAGCGCATAGGCCGCCAAGGCATCGGGAATATATTTCTTCGACGCGATAAACATTTCTTCTGCCTCACGCATGGACGTCTCTTCAGGAAGGTTATAGTACAGCCACCGTCCCCAACCATATTGAGCAAAGGGGTCGCCCTTGTCGGCAGCCTCGCGCAACAACTCCAGATCGTCCTTCGTGAGTTGCATCAGACGCTCCTTGGTGCGGAAGCGCCGAAGGAAACGCTCGTCGTGACTCACGAAGAAAGCTGGTGCCTCATCGTCGGGCAACAGTCGCAGGTGCATCTCAAACGTTGTGTAGTCCATGCCTTTCTCACCAAAAGAGAAAGATCCGCTCTCGGGCGTGATGACATACTGCTCAGTGCCATAGCTGATGGTCAGCGAGTGCTCGTCGAAGGTCTTAACGGTTATCAATGAATACAATGCACCCCAGCTGTCGCTCTGAGACAGACGGGATGTGGACAGTTCCTGACCCGCCACAACGGGATATTGCGGATGGGGATTGTCGTCCGTAGGACGCTGAAATTCTATGCTGTGACCCTCGGTATGATGGTCGGCACGCCAGTAAACGCTCAGCCTAGCTCGCGTCCAGGTTTTGTTGTCGGCAGTATTCATTGTGCACCAATTTGCAGCAAAGATACAACTTTTTCTAGAAATAGCACGCTCGTTTCACTTTTTTTTCTTACTTTTGCATACAGATAACCTAAAAACAGCTGATTATGAGGAATATCATTCATCACATGACACGACTGGCAATGCTCGCGTTGCTGTTATTGTATATGGTACCCACACAAGGGCAGACTTATCTGACGGATGTATTCAAGCCCGTAGAGTCTGACGGCTACGAGAACTTCCCCACGAAGGGCAGCGAGGTCATGGAGTTTAACACCTTCAAGTATAAAGGCGGTTTCTCCATTGGATGTAGAAACGGCTGCAAGGATCCTGTCTATGCAGTGTTCAACCTGGACGGGAAATACGAGAAAATCAGTTTTGTCATCAGCGCTATAGAGTGGTTTACCAACAGCGACGACCGCAATGCGCTGATAGCCATCAGAGCAGACGGCAAGCGCGTGTTCGACCGCGTGGTGTGGAGCCACGATGCCCCCAGTGAACATGTGATTGACGTGAAGGGAGTGCGCCAGTTGCGCTTTGAAATGCCTAAGGGCTCCTTCAAGGTGGGCTTTGCATCTTGCAGGTTGTGGAAGGCGGGCGAAACCTTCAAGGCTGCTCCCGACCCTCAGCGACGTATCGATGCCAACAAGCGCATACAGCTGTTGGGTGAACTGGAACCCTACTGGGGACGCATGAACTGGATTACGAAGAAGGAAAAGAAGATAGCTCGCGTCAGTCCGACAGATTCTGTCATCAGCATCAACCGTGTGAAATACAAGACGGGTATTTCATGTTCTTGCGAAATGGTCTTGGCCGGTGAGAACATAGGCGACTGGATATACTTCTGGCTGCAGAAGAAGTTTGGCAAGGTGTCTTTTATCGTCGGACCACGCGACAACCAGTCCAGTGCAGCATCAGCCTGGCTGACGGTCAAGGGCGACGGCAAGATACTCTACGAGAAACTGGTGAAGCAGACTGACCTGGCGGAAATGGTGGTGCTTGATGTGTCGAATGTCAACCAGTTGTCGTTCCATAGCGTCCTCGCTGACACGCGTTTCTTGGGCGGCATCACCTTTGGTGTCGTCAACATGTTTGTCTATCCCAAGAACTACGACGAGGCATCGCTGCCGCAGGCAGGACCAGTGAACAACTCCAAGAGCCGCCTGTCACAGTTGCCAGACATGTGTAAGATGGTATCGAACATACCGCCCTTCAGCGTGCAGGGAATGGCGAACTATAAAAATAGCATCTTCAAGGATGAGAGCGAGTACTACTCCTTCTCAATGGGTGGTGAGCGGTTTACCGAAGGCTTTATCCTGACCTCTGGCAATACGCTGTTCGATGACCACGTCTCTGCCTTCTGGAAGTTCGACGTGGCTGGTGAGTTCGACTACATGTCATTTACTGTGGGTGCACTGACCAAGCGGCGTACCCAGTCGGACGATAATATACGTATCTACTTAGACGACAAACTAGTGCTCGACACGATTATTCATGTCACATGGCCCAACCTGCGCTTCGTCATTCCGCTGAACAAATGTCGCACCATTACTTTTGCCAAACCTGGCACTGCCGAACAGCACAACAGCTACTTTGGCATCGGTGACGTGACGCTCTATCGCGGTGAGGTGCGCGACAATAGTGAGCTGTTCTCGCATCCCAAACCCGAATGTCCTGACAGCATAGACCTCATAGACCTCTGCAAACAGCCCTACTACCACTATGTGGGCCGCTGGCTGAGTACGTTGACTAGCTTTGACTTCAACGACTGTTTCCAGAACGGAGAGACGAAGAAACGCTACTTCCAAATGCACGACGGTACGAAGATATACAAGGGTATAATGCTTGAGACCAACATCCCCTTCGCTCTGGAGAACATCACGCCGCTGAATGCCGCCTTTATGTTCCTCACGGGAGTAGGCGGTGCCATGTCTGGAGGCAGTGATTACGGAGCCGCCTCGGGCGTGACGGCCGGTGATGGTGGCGTGGCAGGATTAATTGGTACTGCACAAGAAGCAGAGAAGGGAAACAAGAATGCCATAGATATGTTGACGAAGAAGGGCATGAATTTTGGTATATTCTCGCTCTTCTCGGCTGGCGGTCAGCAGTCGGCAGCCTGTGCCTTCAATCCCTACGGTGAGTATGACGAACTGACGTTTACCGTAGCCTGCAAGTCGCCTTACGTGGATCCCATGCGACAGGTGTTTGAGGGCTTTGAAAATCCCGTCAAGCTCATTACCGACCCAGAGGGAAAGACCCTCAAGGCACCACCTGTGAAACTCTGTGTCTTTGCCGACCAGGTGCAGGTGGGCGAATACTGGGTGTACAACGAGATGAAGCCTGCTACCGTCACAGTTCCTATCAACAAGTGCCACCAGCTCATGTTCTGGCTGGAGTGTGGCGAAGAGCGTTCAGGGCAGTATGTCATCTATGACATGACGGTGAGAAAAACAAAACGATAACGAAAACCAAAAGGAAGACGGAAATATGGCAACAGCATGTTACATCAACGTATATAACAGTCACATGGACCGAGGCTCCAAGGTGACTACCATCCCCCAAGAGCACTACGAGGTGGACGAGGACGATATTCAGGTGGGTAAACCACTGCCCAAGCTGAATTGTAGCAACACAGTGACAGCCTACGATGGCCAGCAACTCACGATAGCGCTGTACAAAAAGTCTTTCACCATCCATGTGGACGAAGAGGTAGAGGTGGCCTGCAGCGAGTACCATGTTGGCGGGGGTGTCTATAGCCGTGACTGCTACTGCGTCAGAGTACTTGCCAAGGAAATCATCTATAAAGGCGGCTGGCAGTGGGGAGACACCATCCGGCAGGAACTGGAAGGACCCATCGGCGACGGAGAGGTGTTCTATCCCAACGGCGACCACTTCAAGGGCACGTTCCACCTGAACTATGCCAGCATCAACGGACCCGCCTACGCCGCAGAGGGACGTTATACTTTTGCCGACGGCAGCTACATAGAGCACGCCTGGATAAACACCTCGAAGGACAAGAAACCTGAATGGTGGGGGCTGCACGGCGTGTTCCGCATCCAGCGTCCGCCGTGCTCTACAGACTATCCGTCGGCGGGCATGCCCGACAGCATCGCCATGTTCTTGCACGGTGGCCGCCGCTATGGCTTCGAACTGTTCTTGAAGAAGACTTCCTCTGGCGAGGAGAAACCTTGGGTGAGAGAGTGGTATGCTGGCGACGAAATCGTCCTCTACCAGGGGCCTGACGACCTGTTCCAGTACAAGGTGCTGGACTACGAGCTCGACGAGACGAGCCGCGAGGACTGCATCACGCTCTGCCTGACGCTCCGTGCCATCGACGGCAAGATATACAAGGTGGAGCAGCGCGGCGGTGACTATGAGCCCAACAATTACGGCAACTACATCTACAAGCTCTCGACCCGTGGCACGCTCTGGCTGCCCAATGGTGACTCTATCGACCACTATGGCGATGGAGTGAAGGACTTCAAGCCCTATGACGGCTACGTGGAGGTACACTGTGCCAAGAAGGCTCGGTGCCGCAGTGAACATTGGCTGAAAGGTGAACGACTGGAGGCCAAGAAATGGCAGCGCGACTGGTGTGCCTCCAAGCGGTTGACACTGCCCAACCCCACGGGAGTAGGCCCAGAGATGACGGCCAACGTGTGGGCTGATGGGCACATCAGTTACAACCACGATGAGTGGGTCTATGACGGTGAAGTGAAGAATGACCGTCCCGAGGGCCAGGGCGTGCTCGTGGGCAACGACTATCATGGCAAACGTCGCTATGAGGGCAAATTCATTGAAGGCCAATACGTCAACGACGAAGAGACCTTCATAGGCACAATCATGCTGCACGTGAAGAGCGGTCAGAAGAGTTGGTCGGTTTACAGTGATGGCGAGTGGAAGTATAAGGAGTACGACATGGAGGCCAAACTCGGCACGCTGAATGCCGACGGTTTCTGGAACTATGAGATTACGAAAATCACTCAGGAAGCCATCACTATATCCTTCTACGACGAGACATATATGCTCACGCCTGACCAGCCGCTGCACTTGTCGAAGTCGATTGATGGCGATGAATATAGCGACGGCTGCGTCTATGACGGCGACGACTACTCGCTGGAACTGACGTGGAACGTAGATAATTAAACATTAAACATTAAACATTAAACATTAAACATTAAACATTAAACATTAAACATTAAACATTAAACATTAAACATTAAACATTAAACATTAAACTTGAATTTTGAAACATGATCAGAATCGAAACATATCCTGCGGACTCGCCTCTCACTGGTCAGAGCAAGTGGTGGGGAGAACCCGATATGCCCGATGAACTCGACTGGCCTATGGTGACAGTGACGGACGAAGACGGTGAGACGTACGACGACCCGCTGACCTTCGTCTGTCAGATTCGCTGTGAAGACCTGGCACCCTACGACCCCGAAGCACTCCTGCCCCACGAAGGCATGCTATGGTTCTTTGCAACACTCGACTACTTTCTGGGCGACTTCGACACACCAGCCTATCCGGGCATGGGAGAGTGGCGTCACGAATACTTCCGTGTGCTTTATGCTCCTCTTAAGGATAACGAAAAAAACAGCACTTTGCACACCCACCACACAACCTATCCCGACGGCACGCCAGCCACTATGTCTGCAGAGACCATTACCTTCTCCCATTGCGAGGAGGCAGGCGACGGTCTGCGGATGTTAGGCGCTCCTTACATCGAAGAGGTGCGCGAGGCTTTTCCCGATAGCGTGTCACTGCTGCAGATAGACGAATGCGACCGCTGGAATCTCACTTTCCACGACTGTGGCATGCTCCATTTCCTCATCCGTTCCGATGACCTCCGTCACCGCCAATGGGACAAAACAAATTGCTATCTCTTCTCGTTTTGAAAGGTCAAATATCACCCATAAAGTTGAACTAAAGAATATCGCTAATAAAAAAATATCCGATTTGTTTGCTACTTTCAAAAAATCGTAGTACCTTTGCACTCAGAAAAAGATTAACCGAAAGAAAATGGTCAACCAAATGAGGATAAAATTTATATTGCTTTTATTCATAGTCTCTCTGGGTAGTTATGCTCAGGAGGAACATCTGTGGGATAGGTATCTGGGACAGGTGATGACAGCGGAGGATATGGAGGCTGAGGGGTGGCAGCAGAATTATGAACTGTTGTGCGAACTGGAGCAGAATCCGATAAATATAAACCGTACTACTCGCGAAGAACTGGAGGTGCTACCTTTTCTGTCGGCACAGCAGGTGGAGGCTATAATGGAGTATCTGTATCGCTATGGCTCGATGAAATCGCTAGCCGAGCTGATGATGATAAAGGAGATAGGGGTGCAGGAACGAAGACTGCTGCAGTGCTTTGTATATGCAGGCGACGAGCCTAAGGTGGCTATGCACACCAAGCAAGAATTGACTGCATCGGCGCAGATACCACTGTATGAGCGCAAGGGCGATAGTAATGGCTATCTGGGCGATAAGTATCGCCACTGGTTGCGTTACCAGATGACTGTTGGCGACAAGATAAAACTGGGACTCGTGGCGTCGAAGGATGCTGGTGAGCCCTTCTTCAAGGATAAAAACAGGTATGGCTACGACTACTATTCGCCATATCTGGAACTGAAAAAGCTGGGCAGGGTGGAAACTCTGGTGCTAGGCAACTATCGGGTGTCGATGGGAATGGGTATGGTGATGAACAATAGTTTCGCACTTGGCAAGATAGCCATGCTACAGTCATTGGGACGCACGACAAACACCTTGCGGGCGCATTCGTCGCGCACTGTGGGCTATCTGCAAGGGGTAGGGGCAACTATGAGACTAGCCAAAAGCGTGCGACTGACGGCCTTTGCATCGTACACCCCGATGGACGCTACGCTGAACAAAGATGGAGATGCACAGACGATATTGACTACAGGCTATCATCGCACTCAAACGGAGATGGACAAGAAAAACAATCTGCACGCACTGAAAACGGGTGGACAACTGAGATATGATGCCAACGGACTGCACCTGGGACTAAACGCACTATACACTCATCTGGATCGACGACTGACGCCTAACAAGACTCAACTGTATAATAAGTACAAGCCTGAGGGTACAGACTTTATGAATGCCAGCATAGACTATGGTTATACCCGACATCACCTGGCAATAAACGGCGAAACGGCTACTGACGGCAATGGGCATATAGCAACAATTAATACCATAAGCTATACTATGAACAATGGTATAAGACTGATGGCTTTGCAGCGTTTTTACAGTTATCAGTATTCGTCGCTAGATGCACAAAGCTATAGTGACGCGGGACATGTGCAAAACGAGAGTGGTGTGTACTTAGGTATGCAATGGCAACCATCACCCCAGTGGCAACTGGCTGCGTATGCCGACTATGCCTATCATCCGTGGCCTGTGTATCGCGAGAAAGCTGCTACAAGTAAGATGGACTATCTGGTACAATGTGCCCACATAATGGGAAACTGGAAGCTAACAGCCAGATATCGACTGAAGATGGATGATAAGGTACATCGCACCAGACTGTGTGCCGAATATGCTACCGAAAGATTTTGCGCCCGTACACAATTGGATGGAGGCTATCTGGCAACGGGAGAATCGGAATTTGGCGCGATGCTTAGTGAGAGTCTGGCATACACTCATCGCTGGTTGAGGCTGAATGTGGGGGCAGGATACTTTAATACCGACAGCTATGACAGTCGTGTGTATCTGTATGAGAGTGGACCGCTATATACTTACTCTATGCAGCAGTTTTATGGCGAGGGTATACGCTATTGGCTGATGCTGCGAGCTAATGCTACTCGCAATCTGATGCTAACGGCAAAGATTGGCGTGACTGACTATTTTGACCGCAATAAGATAGGTAGCAGCTATCAGGAGATAGACCGCTCTAGTAAGACTGATGTGGACATACAACTGCGTTGGAGGATCTAAAGTAGTTGCTGATAGAGCTGGAATACCTGACCAGCTACATCCTTACCATCGAAACGCTTGATATAATCCATACTGCGCTGGATGCGCTCCTGACGACCATCGGCGCCCTTAAGACAGCGACGGATGGCATCGGCCATGCCCTCGGCATCGTCGGGTGCAACGTATAAACTATCAGGTCCGCCTGCCTCTTCTAGACAGCTACCTGTACAAGCTACTACGGGTAGACCGCAACGGATGGCCTCAATGATAGGTATGCCAAAGCCCTCGTAGACACTGGGATAAACAAACGCCTCGGCCTCATGATAGAGTACATTGAGCTGAGCATCGTTGACACCATGAAGGAAATGAACTCGAGGGTTAAGACCATTGCCCTGAGCTTGTTTTAGAATTTTATGCGAATAATCAGTAGGTTTACCCACGGCCACAAGATGGATATGCTCGGGCAGGAGGGATAAGGCACGAATGGCTAATCCGATATTCTTACGCGGCTCGATGGACCCTACGCTAAGAATGAATGGGGCTGTGAGCCCGTACTGATGTCGAACCTTTTCTATTGCGTTTAGAGATACATCGTTCAAGAATCGGGGAGAGCACGACTGATAAATGAGTGATATGTTATCCTCGGAAACGAGGTCGCCTCCGTATTCCAGAATGTCGCGCTTAGTACACTCGCTGATAGCGATGATATGGTCGGTCTCTTTTATCGTCTGATGAAACTTCCACTTGTAAATCTGTACGTCGATAGGATTGTAGAACTCTGGATGGCGCAAGAAGATAAGGTCGTGGATGGTAACCACGCTCTTGATGCCACTGCGACGGATGCCTATGGGTAGCTCGCCCGAAAGACCATGATAAAGCTGTATGCCATCGCGTATAAGATCGGCAACGATACCACGACTGCGCCAATAGGACTTGAAGTGGCGAGAGGTGGGATAAACAAATGCAATGTTTTCACGGTCAACGATTTGTGAGCGGAGGTCATCGCGGCCTTTATCGGGGGCATAGAGGTTGAGGCGCAGGGAATACTGGGCCAGATCGTTGACCAATGTGCGGCCGTAAGAGCCCAAACCTGTGCCGTTGCGAACTATGCGTTTGGCATCGATACCTATCAGTGGAGCAGATGAATTCATGAGCGGTGGAAGTGTTTAAATACAAAACGTACCATTAGGAAGTTAAGCGGAACGGCGATAGCCAATACTGCCAACGGTGCTATGGCACGACTGAGACCAATCCAAAGGAAGAAATTGAACAAAACGATGTGCATGAGATAGTTGGTGATGTGGGCACCGATGAAGCCAAGACCATTGCGGGTGGATGTCTTTTCGCGAAAAGTGAACCTGGCCGAGAGAATGTAGTTGAAGATGAAACTAACTACATAGCCCACGGTGTAAGCTACATTCACATCGATAAACCGCTGCAGCAGCCAATATGTGCCATAGTGTATAGCTGCTGCAGTGGTACCAACCACACCGAAGCGGATAATCTCACCAAATATATCACGTTTTATCATACCTTGTCGTCTGGGTTTTTAGGTGATTCATGCTCGGCAACAAGATATACCGGGCGATGTTTGCTCTCGTGGAATATGCGACCCAGATACTCGCCTATGATGCCGAGCGACAGCAGTTGTGCGCCACCAAGAAACAGGATGATGACCATAATGGTGGGGTAGCCTCTGACGGGATCGCCGTATGTGAGTGTGCAGAACAGTATATATATCATATAACAGAATGCAAAGAGCGAGCAGAGCAGGCCCAACACTGTGGATATGCGCAGTGGCGCAGTGGTGTAGGAGGTGATGCCCTCGATGGACAGACCGACCAGGCGACGGACGTTGAAGGATGATACCCCATTGTGACGGTCGCCCTGATTGAACAGTATCTCCTTTTTGCGGAATCCTATCCAGCAGTACATGCCCTTGGTGTAGCGCTGACTCTCGCGGAGTTGTCGGAGCGCATCGATGCACTTACGGTCGAGTAATCGGAAGTCGCCGACGTTCTGCAGAATGTCAATTCTGGACATTTGCTGCAGCATTTTATAATATAACTTGGTTAGAACCTTGCGTATCCATGGCTCCTTGCCGCGACTGGTACGTTTGGCATATACATCCTCGTAGCCCTTTTCCCACTCGGCCAGCATCTGGGGAATAACCGTGGGCGGATGCTGGAGGTCGGCGTCCATAATGACTACGCAGTCGCCCTGCGCATAGTCGAAACCGGCCAGCATTGCGGCCTCCTTACCAAAATTGCGCGACAGGGATACGTATCCGAAACGTGGGTCTTGATGGTTGATACTCTTGATGACATCGAGCGTGTGGTCCTTGCTACCATCATTGATAAACAACACTTGCCACAGGTATTGGGTGTGCTGATTGATGATAGAGGTGAGGGCCGCCTGCATGTTGGGCAGCGAGGTCTCCTCATTATAGCAGGGAATTATAATAGATACTGTTTTCATGATATGATAGTTTTATTATATTCTTCAATATTATAGTTACGCGTGCAGAGCTCGTACGATAGTTTGAACCATATAAGCGCTACCGGCAGTGCCTTGAGCGAATAGGGCTTGATGATCTCTCGCCATACAACTGTAGGGAACAGGTCGGACGGTGACATCGAAGTGATGATAAAGGCAAATATCATCAGGGCAATGTCGAAACGGTTGAGATGCCATGGAACTGTGGTGTACCAGATAGCAACACCGCCCATGGCGATAATATATCCATACGACTCGGAACCTGTGCTGAAAAGTACTACAAACATAAGAACTGACGATAACACTGCCATGCGAAATGCCTGATGCTTGTACTGGTTGAACCGCAGATAGGGCAGGGCAAAGACGATGAGTCCGGGAATGAGTAGCCATAGATCGCTATAGGTGGCGCAGCCTGACACCTTGCGCACGATGCCGAGTAAAGAGATGTTCTGACCGGATGCAAACTGGTTGAGATTGTTCTTATGCACCAGCACATTGTACCACTCGTGATATTCCCGGATGACGTATTCGGGGCCGAATGTAAGCATAGGTACAACGAGCAGGATGACTGTCCACGCAGCTGTCCAGCCCAGAAACTTGAGGCGATAGCGCGAGAATGGAAGGAAGGCCAGACCTACGATGCCGTAAATCTTGGTTACTGTTCCTAGGGCTATAAGAAAGCCCGCCCAGCAGTCCTTTTCCTTCTCTGTGAGCAGATAAGTAAACATCACGCAGGCCAGGATAAGACTGTTGCTCTCGGAGTCGAGAATGCATGTATATGCCTCGACAGCGATGAACCAAAGCATAAATAGTTGCTGACGTGTGCTGAGCAGCGACTTACGTACACTCCAGTAGGGTACGAAAGTAATGATAAGCATCCATAATAGTCGGCCCAACTGATATGGAAGTATGGCTAATGGTGCCATCAGCAGTGGGAACAGCGGACCGTATAAGAAGTAGTTGCCGTCTTCAGGGTATATGATATATAGTGGCATCTGCTGCCATGCGTGCCAGAATGAATGGTAGAAGATAGAATAGTCGAGGTCGAACTTGTCCTGCAGCCATATCCTAAGCCATGGTACTATAGCCATTACCAGCCATACCGTGAACAGAAAACGGAAGTCGGTCAAGAGGTGTTTTATATAGTTCAAAGTGTCTTTTTTGCACATAATTCTTTAAAATTACGCTGCAAAGATACAAATATTTTAGTATTTTTACTATCTTTGCAAAAAAATAATCGAAATGTTGGTATGATATTACTGAGTTTTGACTTCGAAGGATATGATGTGCCTCTCGAGCATGGCGTGCCCCCGAAGTGATGCCACGCATAATGGACGTAACGAATTTGTAGACTACAATAAGGTTTAAATTGCGTAAGAAAAGCAAATAATTTTGCATCGTACACGTACAATTCATAATTATTTTGTATCTTTGCACCCAAATATTGATGATTATGGAGAAGGAAATGAATTTTCTGGATAGAAATGAGTTTAATTTCGAACCCAGTGAAAAGGTTGTTGAGGCTATCCGCAATTTTGACCCGAAGACATTATGTTTTTATACCCGAATTTACGATCAGGGTAAAAAGAGCGTCGTATCAGTAAAACTGAGCGAGATATATGGTGTGCCTGAAGAGCAGGTGCTGTTGGCGTATGGTGGTGAGGATATACTGAAGAATGCTATACACTACTATCTGATGAAGGGTGACAATAAGAAGATACTCATACCAGAGTACTCTTGGTGGTATTATAACAAGGTGGCTAGCGAGTGCTATGGCACATTTGAGATGTACCCGCTGCATGAGCAGGAAGATACATTTGCATACGACGTAGACGAGGTGATAGAGTATACCAACCGTATACATCCAAGAATGCTGTTGCTGGCATCGCCTAATAATCCTACTGGTAACTGTCTGACACCCGAGGAGATTGGACGTATAATGGAGAATATTCCCGAAGACACTATGGTGCTGATAGATGAGGCATACGCGAGCTTTATAACCAGCGATACTGACTATATTGCACCATTGGTGAACAAATACCGCAACCTGATAATTTCGCGTACACTGAGTAAGTTCTATGGACTGCCAGGTCTGCGCTGTGGTTTCGGATTTATCGGAGCTGGGCACGACCACTTTGTAAGCTATATCAACAAGTATCTGGGTTACAACCGATTCTCGGAGGCTGTGGCACTTGCAGCCCTCGACAGCGACGAGCACTATCGCCATGTGGCTGATGATATGGAGTGGGGACGTCAGTTGTACAAGAAGGCCCTAGGCGATAAGCCTGGATTTAAGGTTTATAAAAGTGTGGCCAACTTTATTCTGATAAAGTATCCCATTGAGATTAAGGAAGCCCTGCAGAAGGCTCTGGCCGATCAGAACTACAAGATTAAGTTTATGACTGACAAGGGGTTGGAGCAGTGTGTGCGCATAACCCTAGGCCGTAAGGATCAGACCCAGACCGTAGTCGATACTATACTTAGGGTAATTGACAATTGATAGTTGATAATTGACAATTATGATAGGTGTAATATTGGCAGCGGGTATGGCCAAGAGGCTGAGACCGCTTACTGACGATAAACCCAAGTGCCTGCTTGAAGTAGGTGGTAAAACGTTATTGCAGCGTACTGTCGACGCCATGGTAAGTGCAGGGGTGGAGGAGTTTGTAGTAGTTACAGGCTATCGCGAAAATATGATTCGTGAGCATCTCTCCCTTCTCTTTCCTCTTACTACTTTTCACTTCATCGACAACCCTGACTACGAGCATAACAACAATATCTTCTCGCTTTGGCTAGCGATTGAGAAGTTGCATGGTAAGGAAGTACTATTGATGGATAGCGACATACTGTGTGACCCTGAGGCTGTACGCCGAGTAGCCAGAAAATCTGTACCCGCGCTGGCTATGCAGCAGCATGAACTTGGTGAGGAAGAGATGAAAATAGTAGTTGATGCCGAGGGACGTATCACAGAGATAAGCAAGACCTGCAGTCCGGCTGATGCCATCGGCGAAAGTGTGGGCATAGAGAAGATGACCGCCGAATATACTGAGGCCATATATCAGGAACTGCGCAAGATGATATTGGACGAAGGTCTTATCGATATATTCTATGAGCGCGCCTTTGAGCGACTGATACCTCAGGGAAATACCTTTGAGGTGGTTGACACGACAGACTTGTTCAGCTACGAACTCGACACCCCTGAGGATCTGGAAAAGGCTTCGGCAGCATTACCCAAAGAATTGTACTAGCAATGGAACAGCAAATATCTGTCGTAATTAATACGTATAATGCTGAACGGCATCTGAAGACATGCTTGGAGGCAGTGAAGGATTTCGACGAGATTGTGGTCTGCGATATGGAAAGTACGGATCATACGGTTGAGATTGCCAACAGCTATGGTTGTAAGGTGGTAACTTTTCCAAAAGCCAACCATAAAAGTGCGGAGCCTGCACGTACCTTTGCTATTCAGTCGGCTACAAGCAAATGGGTGCTGGTGGTTGATGCCGACGAGATAGTAACACCAGAATTGAAACAATATCTATATCGACGTATTCTTGAGACTGACTGTCCGGAGGGGTTGTATATTCCTCGTAGAAACAAATTCTTTGGTGATTGGGTTCACTCGCGAAGTATAGATTATCAATTGCGTTTTTTTATTCGTGAAGGAACTGTATGGCCTCCTTATGTGCATACATTCCCGACAGTAAACGGACGAGTAGAGAAGATACCAACTAGCAACACCAATGTACTGATGGAGCATCTGGAAGATGAAACGGTTTCTCAATGGGTAGTGAAGGTAAACCAATATACCGACAATGAGGTTGAGAAGCGGATGAGTAAGAACTATGGTGTGGGTGCTCTATTGTGGCGTCCTCTTTGGAGATTCTTCAAGAAGTACGTGATGGATGGAGCATATCGTGACGGAAGACGTGGACTGATTCGTGCTCAGATGGCAGCTGTGTACCAGTTTATGATAGTTGCCAAGGTGATAGAGCGAAAAATAAGAGCGGCTAAATAAACAATCGCTTAAGATAGTATTTGGTAAAACGCTTGAATCCGTGATACTTGAATGTTGGTCTTAGTTCATTCCAAGGACTAATTGCAACGTAACGCCAGAACTCATCTTTGTAGGGATGGATACACTCCTTAAACCAAGGTTTACGAAGTGAAGCGTAATGGATAATACAAGGTCTTTTGTGCCATTTTTCTAATTCCTCGCGTTGCCAAGGAACTATTGGAGGATTGTTCTCAAGAAAACTCTCAAGCATGTTCCATTTTGGAGAAACTTCACGTATCAGACCATGGCATACACAATTAATAATGTCCTGGTCGTGATATACGATAAGATGATATTGTCTGTCGACAAAGTCCCAAACTTTCTTCTCGAACTCAAACTGACGCAGGAATTGAAGGTTATACAGCCCCATGCCACTATTAAAATAGCCATCGTTAGCATCAAAACCTAATCGGGAGAGGCATTTCTTCCTCATTCGTAATGTGTCTTGTACAGCAGCTATTGCATATCCTTCTAAGTCTGTATTCCATAGTTCAGACAAATCATCCTTGACAACCATGTCGCAATCAAGATATAAGGCTCTATCGCGATCACTAAGAAGTGAAGGCATTAGCAACCGGAAATAAGCTTCATATGAAATGTTGCTGAAACGTTCGCCTATAGGAAGCTTGCTAAAAATCTCCTTGTCAATATCTAATACTGTAATCTTTTGACTGAATTCTTCGGCCAATTGTGAGAAGCGTTGCCGATTATCCTTCCCCATATCTCCAGAAAGAATGAAACATTCAATCTGATGATTGCGGTTGTTGCTGAGTAGAGACGTAAGCATGACGCCACAATATGGCGCATAGCTGTCACTTGAGGCGCAGACTATTGTTATGGCTTTATTCATGTTCAAGCAGATGTTTGCAGGACTTATAGGGTTTGTCAAGATCCATTAGATAGAAATTGTGCTGGCGCTGTTTAGGACCAGGAGGAATAGTCATATAGTCGCCATATTTGTTGCTTAGATATTTATCGGCATACTGAAGCCCCATAACACGATGCCCTTCAAAGGTGATAGGGGTAGGAGTGCCTAGGATGGTGCGCTTCATAATACCACTGCGACCGTCGTCGTGGTCGACCACATGAGCTGATGAATCATAGTCGTACTTGGTTTGTAGATTCTTCATTTTCTGTTGAACCTCTTCGAGAGTATAATATTTGCGACAAAGAAGTGGAATCCAACTTGATGGACCATGACCATGACGATATGGATCGCGAAACAGGAAATACTGCACTTTCTTCCAATAGAAATAACGTGCAAAATGAATACGCTGAATCAATGGATTACTAGTCATTCCATCAAGCGGGAATACATCTAGATAAACGCCACCAAGATACTTCATGTGTCGACGCTCAATAAGTGTGGTGCTGGCATCCTGTATTTTTGCGAATGGTAACGGGTAGTTCTTGTCAGTTTCAAAACTGATGGTCTCAAACTGACTTGGTAGCCATTCTTGTGCATGTTGCATCAGTAAATCGTAATCCGGGCGTGGCATAGCGATATCAAGATCGTCATCCCATGGTATGAAACCCTTGTGACGTACTGCTCCTAACATAGTGCCTGCCCAAATATAGTAACGAAGATGATGCTCTTGACATACTTGATCAATAGCTAAAAGTATATTTAGTATACGTAATTGTAGTGGACGGATGTCGTAACTTGCCATTCTTTTTATCTTATTTGTTCTTAATTTGTTGCAAAGATACATATTTTATTTAAATTACTTGGTCGTTTCGTCTTTTTTTTTTAATTTTGCCAACGTGAAAATAAAGTATTATATATTATATATTGTTTGGTATTCCTTTTCTTTGCTGCCACTGAAAGTGCACTATGCCATATCTGATGTTATGTATTTCCTGATGTTCAAAGTTATAGGATATAGACGTCGTTTAGTACAAAAACACCTGGCAGATTCATTTCCTGAGAAGAGTAAGGATGAATTGGATGATATAGAGCGAAAGTTCTATCATAAGTTGTGCGACTACTTTGTGGAAACTGTAAAGGCGATGACGATGAGCAATCGGCAGATAAAAGAACGCATGGTCTTTAAAGGTGTAGAAGTCGCTGAGAAATGTATAGAAGAGGGCCAGTCGTGTGCTGTATATCTGGGACATACTTTCAATTGGGAGTGGGTAACGTCTCTGCCCCTATGGATGTCGGAAAAAGTTCATTTCGGTCAATTGTATCATGCTTTGGAGAATCCAGAGTTTGATCTCCTTCTGCTGAACCAGAGGCAGAAATGGGGCGCTGAGTGCATTGCCCTGACTGATATTCTTAGAAAGACCATAGAATATAAAAAGAAGAATCAGCCAACGATAATAGGCTATCTTGGAGACCAGGTTCCTCATTGGAATAATATTCACCATTGGTGTAACTTTATGAATCATGATACACCAGTGATGACTGGTGCTGAGCGTATTGCCAGAAAAAACAATCAAGCAGCATTTTTCTTGGATATTAAGTGTCCGCGTCGTGGATATTATGAAGCCGAGTTTAAATTGATAACTCGCGAAGTACAGAAACTGAAAGAATTTGAGTTGACCGACATTTACTTCAAGATGTTGGAAGAGAATATTCATCGCCAGCCGGAGTTGTGGCTGTGGAGTCATAACAGATGGAAGAGAACTCGTGAAGAGTTCGACAGGCGTTTTCAGGTTATTGATGGTAAAGTGTTTCCAAAAGAAGACGTGCAAGCATGATTTTTGTTCACGATAAAGGCCGTATGGCCAATAATATCCTACAGTATGGACATTTCTATGCATGGGGTAGGGAGAATGGAAGGAAAACCATGTCGATGCGTTTTGCCTATAAGTATCCGTATTTCCGTATCTGTCAGACACCACATCATAATTTTCTGACGTATGTCTTTGCAAAGTATGCTGCCAAATGGGGATTGATACCTATCTTGCATTTCGATGACAAGGATGGCGACTATACGAACCATGAGCAGCAGATGTTGACACGCAAACTGTTGATGGTGACAGGTTGGGAGGCACGTTGGTATGATGCCTTTCTGAAATACAAGCAGGAGATTATCAATTTGTTTGCTTTTAACGATGCTGTGGAGCAGCAAGTGAAGCCGTTGATGGGCGATGGTATCCGACTGGGTGTCCATATCCGTCGAGGTGACTATGACCGTTTTTATGGTGGACGATTCTTCTATTCGGATGAGCAGTATGTGCAGGTGATTAGAAACTTTGTAAAGTTGCATCCCGATGATCAGATAACGGTGTATATCTGTGGAAACGATCCCAAGTTGAATCGAGACTATTATCGTGAGCAGTTAAGTAATTGCCAGGTAGTGTTCCCTGATGGAAATCCCGGTGAAGACTTGTGCCTGCTGTCGCATTGTCACTACCTGATAGGAGCCCCCAGTACGTTTACGCTGGTAGCATCGATGTATCGTGACTTGCCCCTCTATTGGATAGAAGAACCCAGGCAAGAACTGACAGAAGATTCGTTTAAAAGGTTCGACTACCTATTCAAGCATATTTATTGAATACTATGGCTGCAGGCGATCTTGCGTCATACGTTCCATATACTGCTGGATAATGGCTTTCAACTCGCGTTCCATCTGAGGCTGTTGGGGCACCTTGTCTTTAAGATTGTAACGCATCAGCGAATCCTGCAAAGAATAGATGGCACGTGTATGCTGACCATCGAATTGCAATACATGACCATGTTTTACGTACTGGTATATGCCATTAAGATAGTTCACGGCCCAGGTGTCCTCGGCAGGGGTGTTCAGTAGGTCGATACCAAATCCAAAGTAGGGCTTTGGATAGTGAAGCATACCCATGACGGTGGGCAGAATGTCGATCTGCTGGGCTATCTTGTCCTGTATTTCTGGTTGGATATCCGTACGCCCTGGCTCATAGATGACGATGGGCGAGCAGAAACCTCCTAAGTCGGTCTGATAGTAAGCGTGGTCAGACAGGTTGGTATGGTCGCTAGTGAGCACAAAAATGGTGTTTTTGAACCATGGCTGACGACGGGCAGTTGCGAAGAACTTTCCCAGTGCCATATCAGTATAGCGGATGCATTTGTGGATGATGAGGCCCTCTTCTGGATAGGTATCCTTGTATTTCTCAGGGATGGCATAGGGGTGGTGGCTGCTGGCAGTGAAGACGGCTGTCATGAAGGGCTCCTTCATCTCCGACATCTTTGTGGAGTAGTACTGCAGAAAGGGTTCGTCCCAGATAGCCCACATACCATCGAAATCGGCATCGCCACCAAAACGCTTGTCGGAATCGTAGTCCTCACGGCCATAGTAATCCTTGAATCCTGTGGCGCGCGAGAATGCCTGGAATCCCATAGAACCACGCTGGGCACCATGGAAGAATGCCGTCTGGTAGCCTTCGTCGGCCAATAGGCGGGCAATGCCGCTGACGTGATTCACCGATGCAGGGGTGAGGAAGAAAGGCTCGACAAACATAGGGATACTTGACAGTACGCTGGGCATGCCATCGATACTCTTTCGACCATTGCAGTACGAATGACTGAAGGTGATGCTCTGACGAATAATCGAGTCGATACAGGGTGTATAACCCTTGTAGCGTCCATTCTCTAAATTATTATTCAATGCGCCAATATACTCGCTACCAAAGCTCTCGACAATTAATATTACCACATTCTTTTTCTGCATGGGTACACTATCTGTAGGCGTGTGTATAGGGGTGTAGACTTGTGCCAACTCTTGTGCATCAGCATAGTAATCGGGCACCACAAAGGTGGCCATGTCAATGGTGCGATATATTGAGAATGGGGTGTTGAGTACAAGGGCGGCTTCGACTGGACGATTGGCGTACTGGTTGGCATTAGAGATGGCGATAGGGCGCACTGCTGTAGAAAAACCACCACGGATGCCTGCTACCACAAAGGGAGCAAAAGCTGCCAGCGACAGCAGGGTGCTGGCGTCGTAGGTGAGCCAACGGAGTTGTTGTTTGTGCAGCCCCGTTTGGCAATAGAGCTTAAACATGGCCCAGATGATGAGTACAAAGAGTAGCACCAGATAGAAGTGATGCAGGGTCTCTGTCATGAAGATGGAACCTAGGTTGCCCTCGTTAGAGAACTCGCTGAATACTGTGCTGGTGGTACGACGCATTGTGTACTTGAAATAAACGCTGTCGCATAGGTTCATGGCCAGCGCGATACCATTGATGACCAGATAGACCGCACGACAGACACTATGGTAGGTATGATTTTCCTTGCCATGCCAAGGGAACAGCATCAAGACGATGTAGGGGATATTGGTGACGAGTATGGCCGAGGTGTCGAACACCAAGCCACCGCCCAGCATCTCCATCAGGTGACTGAACGTCAGTCCCTGGACTAAATAGCTGTAATTGACTAGCAGGTAGACGATGCGAGCTATAAAATACACCACATACACTACCAACAGATTGCGTAGTGTAGCGTATAAGGGCATGAGCAGACTAGGCAGTTTGATATGTTTCATTTTCCTAATTCCTTTAAGTCTTTGGTTGTGGCCTGTAGGATAGCCTTGCCAATACGCTCCAGGCGTTTGCTGTCTGTACTTTTATCGGCTACCATTTTGTTTGCATCGAAGTCGTAAGCCATGAAACCAGTTGGGTCTGTTACTGAGAATCCGTTTCGATATGTGTGCATAGCTAATGGGTGCTGGTAGGAACTACTGAGCACGTCGCGGCTCCAGCGGAACATGTCGTGCGACAGACCAAGCTGTGCCAACAGAGTGGCTGCCAGGTCGGTTTGGTTGCAGAGCGTAGTAATCTGTCTTGGTCTCTTGATGGCGCCACCAGTCCAGACCATCGGAATGCGGTTTCGATCGGGTTGTGTTTGATTGGCGCCTGCATAGTCGTAGCTATGGTCAGGCAACAGGATGATCAGGGTGTTCTTCCACTGGGGCGACTGTTTGATTTGGTCGATGAATTTGCCTATACAATGGTCGAGATAATAGAACGCATTAAGTATCTCGTCATCGTATTTCTTGAGAGGCACATCCCATGGCTCATGACTGCTGAGTGTAGAATAACCGATGAAACGGGGATTGTCGGAGGGCTGCTTGATGAGCGACAACAGGGTGTCGAAGGTGATATCGTCTCTAACTCCCCATTCAGCAGAGTTGCGTTCTTCGTCATTATAATCGTTTTTCCAAATGAGCTTACTGAAGCCTGTTGCTATCAGATAGCTGCGCATATTGGTAAAGTTGATGTCGCCACCATAGATATAGGTAGTCTCGTAGCCAACATTCTGTAGTGAAGCGGCAATGCCAGGGAGGGCACGTGACTTGCTTGGCATCTTCATGACAGACGAGGTAGGAAAGGAGGGGTAGCCGCTATAGGTGCATACGGTACCACGATCAGTGCGCCACGAGTTGGCAAAACAGTTGGTGAAACAGACACCCTCCTGCTTGAGCTGTTGCAAACGAGGCATACCATTGGCAAATACTTCGCCAGCACTCTCCATCAGTATTATGATGACATCAGGACGTGTGGTTGTCAGGAGCGTGTCAGTATCAATAGAGGTGGTGGTATAGTATTCTGACATCAGCTGCTGGCAGGTGTCGTCAGGATAAAAATCATAGTCGATTATTTCATTGCCCGACTTGTCTAAAGAGTCAAAGAAACTGAACAGCGGGTTAACGGCTGAGTGATTTAGGAACTGATTTTGTGAATAGTAAACCTGGCCAATATTGGTGGTAGACTCATCAAGGCCGCCACGTATGCCAATCACGATAAGTGGAATGGCGATGAGGTGGAGCGACAGTGATAAGACTTTTAGCTTTGTTGAACTCGGATTTTTCTGAAGAAAAATATTGCGGTATCCGCCAAATATCACAATGCTGACGACGGTAAAAGCCAAAAAACGAATTATGATATAGACGGCTGTAACACTAGCCATGGCTTCTGTCGGAGTTTCTAGATACTGCAGGCATGATGAATCGAGTTTGAACTGCCAGAATGGATAAAGGCTAGTGTCAGCCACAAAGGCTAGCGCGAACACTAGTGATATAATTATATAGTATCCGCGAAGCAAGTGTGTGAGCCAATTGGCCCAATACCATATATTGACAACGGATAGAAGAAACGGTACAATGAGAAAATAGAGTGCAGTTGAGAGGTCGAGTGATAGCCCGTGCCATACAACCTGCCACATGTCGCTAAAAGCAAACTCATGTCCTTCACGACAAAAGAGCATAAATGCCACCTTTGCCAAGACGAACACTAGAACCGTCCATAGATAGGTCTTCAGTAGAAAATTAGCTCTGCATTTCATGTAGCTTCTTATAATATCCGTCAATATTCAGAAGTTCATCATGTGTGCCGCGCTCAACAATCTTTCCATCGTGAAGAACGCATATCTCATCGGCATTCTTGATGGTTGACAGGCGGTGGGCAATGGCTACGGTAGTACGTGTCTTCATCAGTCGCTCCAGTGCATCCTGTACCAGTCGTTCACTCTCTGTGTCAAGTGCCGATGTAGCCTCGTCGAGAATCAGAATCGGTGGGTTCTTAAGGATAGCACGTGCGATAGATACACGTTGACGCTGACCACCTGAGAGTCGACCTCCGCGGTCGCCGATGTTGGTGTCGAAACCCTGTTCGGATGCTGTGATGAAATCATAGGCATTGGCAATCTTTGCCGCCTCCTCAATCTGTTGTTGTGTGGCATTCTCAACACCGAACGAGATGTTGTTTCGGAAAGAGTCGTTGAAGAGAATGGCCTCCTGATTGACGTTGCCAATGAGTTGGCGCAGGTCATGTATGCCAAGGTCTTTTACATTGATGCCGTCAATGAGAACCTCGCCTTCTTGTACATCGTAGTAGCGGGGGATTAGGTCGACCATGGTGGACTTACCGCTACCGCTCTGACCAACAAGTGCAATGGTCTTGCCCTTTGGGATAACGAGATTGATATCCTTAAGTATCCACTGTTCAGCGTACCTGAATGATACATGGCGGAACTCTATCTGATGTTCGAAAGAAGAAATATGCTTAGGCTGTGCCATCTCGTGGATGGTATTCTCGGCCTTGAGAATCTTGTCGATACGTTCCATCGAAGCCAATCCCTTAGGAATGTTGTATCCGGCCTTTGAGAACTCTTTGAGGGGCTGGATAATAGAATAGAGAATCACCATATAATATATAAAGGTGGGACCTGTGATAGTCTGGTTGTTGAGTACCAGTATACCTCCGAACCATAAAACGATGATAATCATCACTGTACCTAGAAACTCGCTCATGGGGTGTGCTGATGCTTGGCGGATGTTTACTCGCATGATGTCGTTTCGATATGCGGTATTGATGTTGTCAAAACGGGCATTCATCTTCTCCTCGGCGCAGAAGGCTTTGATGATGCGCAGTCCACCCAATGTCTCCTCTACCTGACTCATAGTGTCGCTCCATAAGGCCTGAGCCTTGATGCTTTTCTGCTTAAGTTTGCGACCTACCATACCCATAAACCATCCGAAGATGGGGACAAATACAATGGTAAATAGAGTGAGTTGCCACGAAACAAACAGTAGCGTAGAGAAATACACGACGATGAGGATAGGATTCTTGAAAAGCATGTCGAGACTAGACATAATGCTCGACTCAACCTCCTGCACATCGCCACTCATGCGGGCTATGATGTCGCCCTTGCGCTCCTCGCTGAAAAATCCGAGAGGTAGGGCGTTGATCTTCCGGTAGAGTTGGTTGCGGATGTCGCGTACTACACCTGTTCGAATGGGTACGATGGTTGCTGATGAAAGGAAGTAGGCGGCTGTCTTGAGTGCAGTGGTAACAGCCAAGAAGATGCCAATCAGGAGCAGTGTTGTGGTCTGTCCGAATTCGGCAATGAGTTGGGTAACGTAGTAGTTAAGGTTATTCATAAGTACAGCCTGAATGTTTTCCCAGTCCCATGCCATTACGCTGGTGGCAGCCTCAGCATCACCCGTCTGGAACAGTATCTGCAAGATAGGTATCAATGCTGCAAACGAGAATATATTAAGTACCGCCGACAGTATATTGAATATTATCGACAGCACAAGATACTTTTTATAAGGAGGTACAAACCGCCTCAGAACGTTTAGAAACTCTTTCATTTCTCAATTGACGATTTACTATTTCACAATTGCCTCGCCTAATAAGGTGGCGCTGGTACTACCGGTAATTCTTACACGAACAGTTTCGCCGATGTGATGGCCAGCCTTAGGGAATACTACCATCTTGTTCTGTTCGGTACGACCGCAGAGTTGTTCGCGACTGCGCTTAGAGAATCCCTCAACCAGTACATCAAACTCCTTGCCCTCATCCTTCTTGTTCTGAATGGCTGACATCTCGGTCTGAAGAGCGATAAGTTCATTGAGTCGGCGAATCTTCTCCTCCTCAGGTATGTCGTCGGGCAGATGCTTTGAGGCATAAGTGCCTGGGCGCTCAGAGTATTTGAACATAAAGGCAGAATCGTATCCTACTTCGCGCATCAGAGAGAGTGAAAGCTGGTGATCTTCTTCGGTCTCAGAGTGGTAACCCACAAAGATGTCGGTAGAGAGCGCACAATCGGGTATGATGCGGCGGATGGCATTTACACGATCCATATACCACTCGCGAGTGTACTTACGGTTCATCAGTTTAAGTATTCTGTCGCTTCCACTCTGTACAGGCAGGTGTATATGTTTGCACACATTAGGCACTTCGGCGATGACGTGGAGTGTCTCGTCGCTCATGTCCTTAGGGTGCGAGGTGGTGAAGCGTACACGCATGGTAGGAACCTCCTCGGCCACTCTGCGTAACAGGGTTGGAAAGTCGATGTCTTCAAACTTATACGAATTGACGTTCTGTCCTAAAAGTGTAACCTCTTTATACCCCTTGTCGCGTAGATCGCGAACTTCGCGAAGAATGCTTTCAACGTCGCGACTACGCTCACGACCGCGAGTGTAAGGCACAATGCAATAGTGACAGAAATTATTGCAGCCACGCATGATGCTTACAAATCCACCTATTTTATGACCAATGCCGATGCGCTGTGGTACCACATCCTTATATGTCTCGGTGGTGGATAGTTCGGTGTTCATTGCCTTATGTCCAAGTTCTGCCTGAGCAATGAGGTCGGGCAGTGATAGGTATGCATCAGGACCTGCCACAAGGTCGCAGAAGTGATTGTCGAGCAAGTCTTGCTGCGCTCTTTCGGCCATACATCCCAATACGCCAATCAGCATTTTGGGATTCTCGGGATTTGTCTTCTGGCGCTTACGACGTTCTGCATCCAGTGCCTCTAGACGATGGAATATCTTCTGCTCGGCATTATCACGAACCGAACATGTGTTCAGGAAAACTGCATCGGCCCCATCTAGTGTCTCGGTGGTCTCATAACCAGCCATCTGCATTACCGATGCTACTACTTCAGAATCTGCCACATTCATCTGGCAGCCATACGTTTCAATATATAATTTCTTCATCATGCAAAGTATAAATAGGTTAAATAATCGGCAACGATATGCCGTTGATCTTCTGGAATACATCGAGCGCATATACATCGGTCATACCGCTGATGTAGTCTATTATCGCCATAATACGGGTCTCAATGTCGGGCGCATCGATATCATACTGACTCGACACGCGACTGATAAGGTGTTTGGAGTAGAAACGCTCAGGGTGCACTGCTGCATTGATAAACTTCTCCATGAGTGTTTGGATAATCTGATAACCCGATAATTCCACATCGAGTACTGGACGGCTCTTGTAAATGTGTGTCATCGATAGTGCACTGCATTTCTTGTAAGCCTGTTGTGGCAATTCGCTTATATGATCGATAAGACTGCCTTGGAAGTTGCCACTAAGAATCTCTTCCTCGTGTTCTACAAATACACGGGCGCATTCGTTTTCAAGTTTCCCTATTACACAGGCACGCAAATATACTATCTTTTCATTATTATCTTCAACGCCCTCGTCAACGATGCGCTTTAGTATGCGTTGCTGGATTTCTTCGTCGAAGAATGCCAGCAGTAGCTGCATTGTATCATTGTGCGAAATAATCTTAAGTTTGTGGGCGTCTTCTATATCCATTATCTCATAGCAGATGTCGTCGGCTGCTTCAACAAGATATACTAGCGGATGACGGGCGTAACGTAGGGGTTCGCCTACTTCTGATTTACATGGGATGCCTAGTTCTTCGGCAATTCTGCGATAGTAAATCTTCTCGGAATCAAAGAATCCGAACTTGCCTTTCTTGCTTGCTGCACTTGAAGAGTATGGATATTTTACGATACTGGCTAGTGTGGAATAAGTCATTACAAAACCACCTGGTCGGCGACCCTTGAACTGATGGGTAAGCAGACGGAAGGCATTGGCATTACCCTCAAAGTGGATCATGTCGTTCCAGAAGATAGGACTCACCTGGCGCTGGAGGTCATCTCCGGCTCCCTCGGTGAAGAATGACTGGATGGCTTTTTCGCCGCTATGACCAAAAGGAGGATTGCCAAGATCGTGAGCCAGACATGCTGTTGCTACAATCTGACCTATTTCCTGGAATAGTCCTTCTTTCAGTTGTGGATGTTTGGCTGTTAGTTGTGTTGCAACATCATTGCCCAGCGACATGCCAACGCTCGCTACTTCAAGAGAGTGTGTAAGGCGG
Source organism: uncultured Prevotella sp. (assembly GCA_900322175.1). Classification (GTDB taxonomy): domain Bacteria; phylum Bacteroidota; class Bacteroidia; order Bacteroidales; family Bacteroidaceae; genus Prevotella. The sequence continues at coordinate 15,368 of ONYZ01000011.1, read as the reverse complement.
TTATGGACAAATATGCTGCCCGGGAGAGGGAATACCTGCGTCTTGTTTTGCAGACGGCGGAATGGTGCAGAGAAAATAAGGCGGTCGTAATCGCGCTTAAACTCTGTACGATCGTCATGTCGCTCAGGATGACGATGCTCCTGACCGAGACGCTTATTTGATATAAGTTGTTGCCAATTCATCATAATCAGGGTGCAAAGGTACGAAAAATACACGCAGTAACGGCACATTTCGCAGAAATTAACGAAAAAATCAAAAAATTAGGCCTAGAAAGGACGATTTCTTAGGTAAAAACACTACCTTTGCACATTGATTAAAATGTAATTTTAAAATATGCTGAAAATAAAAGTAATAAACAAAGGTCATCAGCCGCTGCCTCAGTATGCCACTGAGCAGAGTGCTGGTATGGATCTGAGAGCAAATATAGAAGAACCCATCACTCTGAAACCACTTGAGCGCAGGCTGATTCCGACAGGACTGCACATAGCTCTGCCTGCAGGTTTCGAGGCACAGGTAAGACCTCGTAGCGGTCTTGCACTGAAAAAGGGTGTCACTGTACTTAATACCCCAGGAACTATCGATGCGGATTACCGCGGAGAGATAGGTGTGGTACTTATCAATCTGTCGAACGATGATTTTGTAGTAGAAGATGGTGAGCGTATTGCTCAGATGGTTATTGCACGTCATGAGCAAGGCGAATTTATCCCTGTGGAGGTCCTTGACGAGACAGAACGTGGTGAGGGTGGTTATGGACATACAGGTGTGAAGTAATGATTGGAATGAAAAAAATAGGGCTATCGTTGTTGCTGTTGTTGTCCGTGACTACTGGTTATGGACAGCGAACCTACGATGAGTTCTTTCTTGAGGCAATGATACAGCGACAGAAAGGCAACAATGATGCGGCCTTCGATTTGTTGCGTCATTGCCTGGAGATAAATCCAGAGGCTCCTGAGGCTTATTTCTTCCTGGCTCAATATTATAACGCTTTAAAAGATACTGATAAGAGTATTGCTTATATCAAAAAGGCGGCTGAGCTTGACCCTGACAATGAAACTTATATGGAAACCTTGGCTCAGGCTTATATCCGGCAGCAGGACTACGAAGCAGCTATACCAGTAGTCGAGGGAATATATGCCCGTGATAAGGAGCGTGAGGATTTGTTGGAGATGCTGTTCCAGCTTTATCAGCAGGTCGATGACTTGTCTAATGCTGTTAAGGTGTTGAATAGGATTGAGGCAATAGACGGAAAGAGTGAGCGGTTGTCGATGGCCAAGAGTGAGATATACACTCGACAGGGAAACAAGAAGGCTGCCATCGCTGAGGTGAAGGCTCTTTCGGATAAATTCCCCAATGACCTTAATTATCTTGCACTCTATGGAGAGACACTGATGATGAACGGACAGTTGAAAAAGGCACTCAAGGTTTATGATAAGATACTGAAAGAGGAACCTGATAATAACCGTGTACTGATGTCACTACGCACATATCATCAGGCATTGAATCATAAGGAGATAGCCGATTCGCTGACAGAGCGTGTGCTATTGAACAAAAATGCCACGATGGAGGAGAAGATAGTTTTGCTACGCCAAGAGATTTCGGCTAGTGAGAATGCCGGCGGAGATAGTACTAGGGTTCTGCAGTTGTTTGATAAGATACTAAAACAGCCGCAGACTGATGAGAATATGGCAATTCTGTGTGCATCGTATATGAATATAAAAAAGATGCCCAAGGACACTATCAGTATAGTATTGGCTAAGGCATTGGAATTGGCTCCCGATAATTCTTCTGCTCGTTTACAACTGATAGGATACGCGTGGGAGGCTGACGACATGGAGAAGGTCATTACTCTATGTCAGGATGCTCGCCAGTACAACCCCGATGAGATGGCTTTTTATTATTATCAAGGTGTGGCATACTATCGTCGCGACAGTTTAGATGCTGCACTCTCTGCTTTTAAAAATGGCATCGGTGTAATTAAAGAAGACAGTGATCCCGCCATAGTATCAGATTTTTATGCTGTAATGGGTGATATCCTGCATCAGAAGGGACAACTCAGAGAGGCATACGAGGCATATGATTCGTGCCTGCAGTGGAAAGATGATAATATGGGGTGCTTGAATAACTATGCTTATTTTCTTAGTGAGGAGGGTGAGCAGCTTAACAAGGCCGAGCAGATGAGTTTTAAGACCATTAAGGCTGAGCCTAAGAATGCTACCTATCTTGATACATACGCCTGGATACTCTATATGCTAGGCCGATACTCTGAGGCCAAGATTTATATAGATCAGGCTCTACAGAATCTCGATGAGTCGCAGGATAACTCTGTGATAAAAGAACATGCTGACAAAATAAAACAAAAAATAGATCAATAATGAAACTACAAGGTATCGTTAGAATTGCCCTTTTGGCATTGCCATTGATGTTTGGCTCATGTGGTATTTTCAAGAAGTCCAAAGAGGCGAAGCCGGTGATTGAGCAGACTCAGACTGCGGACTTCGTTAATCAGGTACGCGAGAATCAGCAGACATCAAAGTTCATAACTTCCAAAGTGAAGTTCTCGGTTGAGGTTGGTCAACAGAAGCTTACGCTTACCGGAAACCTGAAGATGAGGCGTAACGATGTTATTCGCCTGCAGCTTATGGCTTTCGGTTTTGTTGAGGCTGGCCGCTTGGAATTTACCAGAGACTACGTGTTGATTATGGACCGTATTAACAAGCAGTATCTTAAGGCACCATATCGTCAGATAGACTTCTTGCGCAACAGCGGATTGAACTTCTCAGCGCTTCAGGCTTTGTTCTGGAATGAACTGTTCAAGCCCAACCAGGGTAGTGATGCTGTGGTGTTTGATAAGTCAATATCGAGCAGTTTCGAAACTATCGAGAGTGGTGATGATATGATTATCAGTCTTGAAAACGGAAAGATGGACTACAGCTGGTTGGCTAGCAAGAATACAGCTATTATACGTATGGCCAACATACTGTATAAGGATCGATTCAATGGTAATAGCCAGTTAAACTGGGACTACTCAGATTTCGAGGTGTTTGGTCGTAAGATGTTCCCAAAGAAGAATGCCATCAAGTTGACTACTCCTGATAAGGAGGTTAAACTGAATATGACTTTGAACTATCTTGGAACAGATTCAGAGTGGGAGCCACGAACAGAAGTGTCAAACAAATATCGTGAGGTAACTGTGGATGAGATACTCCGCCGATTCATGGCTCTATGATGAATAGAGTATTGCTTGGAAAGTCGCTCGTGATGGTGCTGATGGCACTCGTCACCTTTTCTTCGCCTGCTATGGCTCAGCAGGCGAAGAAATCGTCTACTCAGCGTCGTACAGCCTCAGTAAAAAAAACTCAGGCTAAAAAGACTGCGGCTAAGAAAACAACCACTGCCAGTCAGTCTGTGACAGTAAACAGTCTGAAGAACGAGCAACAAAAAGTTCGTAGGCAGATTGAGGAGCAGCAGCGCAAACTTAAGGCTAATGAGCGTGATGTTAAGAAGCGTCTACAGAATCTTCTGATTATTAATAATGAGATAGCCGATAAGCGTAAGTCTATAGATACCATTCGCCATGATATCACTCGTCTGGATGATGATATCACTACACTTGAAGCTCACATCAAATATCTTGATAGCGAACTTGAGGAGAGAAAGCAGCGTTTCATCAAGTCGATGAGATATATGCATCGCAACCGCAACATGCAGAGCAAACTGATGTTTATCTTCAGTGCTAAGAATCTCTCGCAAATGTATCGCCGACTAAGATTTGTGCGTGAGTATGCTGCTTATCAGCAGACTCAGGCCGAGGCTGTGAAGTCGATGAAAACACAGGTGGCTGAGGCGTTTGATGAGCTTTCTGACACAAAGAGGCAGAAGAACAATCTGTTGGTGAGAGACGAACAGGAGCGCATATCGCTTGAAGGTAAACAGGTGGAGCAGCAGAAGATGGTAACATCGCTGCAGAAACAGCAGAAGACAATTCAGAGCGTTATTGAACAACAGAAGAAGCGTGATGCGGAATTGAATGTCCAGATTGACCGTTTGATTGCGCAGGAGATAGCCAAGGCAAAAGCACGTGCTGAGGCTGAGGCTCGCAAAAAAGCTGCAGAGGCTGAGGCTAAGCGTAAAGCAGAGGAGTTGGCTAGAAAGAAAGCAGCAGCTGAGGCTGCTCGCAAGGAGAACGAACGTCGCATTGCAGAAGCAAAGGCAAAAGAGGAAAAAGCTAAGGCTGCAGCTCGTGCTGCAGCTGCTCGCAAGAATGCAGAAGAGAAGGCTGCTGCTGAGCGTGCTGCCGCTGAAGCTGAGCGTGCTAGACTGGCTGTAGAACGTAAGGCTGCTGCTGATGCGAAAACTCATGAGAAGGAAGTGGCTGAGGCCAAGAAAACTTCAGGAACTGTTTATACAGTGTCTTCCGAAGATCGTCAGTTGAGTGGCAACTTTGAGAGTAACCGCGGACGCCTACCTATGCCAATTACTGGAAGCTATCGTATAGTGAATCATTTTGGAACTAACCATGTTACTGACGTGAAGGGTCATGTGACCCTAGATAAGAAAGGTATCGACATCAAAGGTCAGCCTGGTGCTGCCGTTCGTTGTATCTTTGATGGCGAGGTGAGTGCTGTGTTCAGTTATTCGGGAACTACTGTTGTGATAGTGCGTCATGGCAGCTATCTGTCGGTTTACTGCGATTTGGCATCAGTCAACGTAAGTCGTGGGCAAAAAGTAAGCACCCGACAGACACTTGGTCGTGTGGGTGCCGAAGGTTTGATGCAGTTCCAGTTGCGTCATGGTAGTGCCAAACTTAATCCAGAAGGATGGTTGGCTAGATAGTATCCAGCTAGACGGACAATCTGTTTTCTAACAGTCCTACGTATGTCTCGATAGCATATTCTATTTCGGAAATCTTTATGAATTCGTCAGCTGAATGTGACCGGCATGATTCTCCAGGGCCCAACTTAAGTGATGGGAATGGCATCAAAGCTTGGTCGCTCAGTGTGGGCGAACCAAATGGTTGCATACCTCTTTTTATGCATCTCTTCACTAAAGGATGATTAGGCGAAATTGATGACGAATGCAAGCGGAACGAGCGGGCACGAAGTTCGCACTTGGTCATCTTTTTACAGAGAAAGTTAAATAGGTATTCATTCTGATAGAATTCGTTGGTACGCACATCTATAATAAAATGTAGAGTATCAGGAATAACGTTGTGCTGTGTGCCGCCTTCAACTACAGTTACCGTCATTTTGGTTGGTCCAAGCAGTGGACTAACCTTGCGGAACTTATAGTCACGTATCCACATCAGGTCGTCGAGTGCTTCATATATGGCATTTACTCCCTCGTTTCTAGCGGCATGACCTGATTTGCCGTGAGCGTATCCGTCGATAACCATTAGGCCTTTCTCGGCTATGGCTGGTTGCATTCCTGTTGGTTCGCCAACAATTGCTACATCAACTTTCGGAAGGAGTGGCAGAACTCTACTTAATCCGTTCTCGCCCGATATTTCTTCTTCGGCTGATGCGACCCAAAGCAGGTTGTAGCTGCGTGGGCGTTCAAGCATTATTCGATATGCCTGCAACAAAGACACAAGTCCTCCTCCGCAGTCGTTTGAGCCAAGTCCGTACAGAAAATCACCCTCTATGGTAGGTGTAAATGGATCGCGAGTCCAAGAATTAACTGGCTTCACTGTATCGATATGGGCATTAAGCATCACCGTGGGACGATTGTTGTCCCAATCAGGACTACCTACCCAGAGATTGTTTTCTTCTCGGCCAAAGGGAAGACCCCATTTTGTCAAGTATTCAGCCAACTTGTCAGCTGCCTTTGTCTCATTTCTACTTATCGAAGGTATTGCAATCAACTCCTTCAGCAGTTCTACCGCTTCGTTGGTGTAGCTTGTGGTATCCATTTCTTATTCTGCTTTAGCTTTTGATATCATTAACGATAGTAACATCGATAATACCAGCACTCCAAAAATCACTGCCAGTGAGATAGGTGTGGGGATTTCGATATGTGGCATATTGATATTCACTCCTACCAGTTCGCCTGCGGCATTCACGTATTCGTTCATTGCTAACAGCATCTTTACTCCTACAAAACTCAAGATTATACCAAGTCCGTATTTCAGGTAAGTGAAAAATTGGGCAACAGCTGCTAGGGCAAAGTAGAGTGCTCGTAGGCCTAGGATTGCAAAGATATTGGAGGTGAGTACGATAAACGGATCGCGGCTCACTGAGAATACTGCAGGGATAGAGTCGACCGCAAATGCTACATCAGTTGTTTCGATCACTAGTAGTGCGATAAACAGCGGTGTGGCCAGTCGTTTGCCGTTTTCTATGATAAAGAACTTGCCCTCGTGCATCTGGTCGGTGACGGGGAAGAATTTCTTAAATAGCTTAACGAAGATGTTTTTCGAAGGGTCAACTTGTTCATCGTCGTTATGACTGAACATTTTTATTCCTGTGTATATCAGGAATAGTCCGAATAATCCAAGTATCCACTCGAACTGAGCAATCATCGCTGTTCCGGCAAAGATGAATATACTGCGAAGAACCAGAGCACCGAATATTCCCCAGAACAGTACTTCGTGCTGGTATTTGCGTTGCACACCAAAAAATGAGAATAGCATCAGGAATACAAACAGATTGTCCATCGATAGCGATTTCTCTATCAGATAACCGGCAAGGAACTCCATTGCCTTTTCGTGTGGCGCTGCTGGATAAAACATATAGATGCCACCGCAGAATACTAGTGATACACCAATCCAGACTGCAGTCATCTTAAGAGCCTCGGATACGCTCACCTCATGCTGGCCTTTCTTACCGAACGACTTAAGGTCGATAAGCAGCATTATAAATACTAGGATATAGAACAATATCCACGCCCAAAGGGGTATATTTACCATTTCCATTATATATATCTTTAATTACCGCTGCAAAGTTACGAATAAACGAGCGAAATGCCAAATTTATTTTGTTTTTTTCTTAGATTCAGAAAATAAGTTGTACTTTTGTACTTCGATATGCGAAACAGATTGCTAGAGAGTGCTCCTTTGCTGAGGTTAGCGGTATGCCTTATCATTGGCATTATTATCGCCAACTATGTTTTGTTGCCGATACCTGTTCTTCCTGTGTTGGCAGTTCTGGTGGTGATTTCATTACTACTATTTAAATATGAGAATCTCCAGTCGATTGCTATCCTGGTGTGTTTCTTATTTGTAGGTATGTTTCTTATGCAGCGACATCTGACAACTTCGCATGAATCGAATTCTCTTTCCCGTCTGGATAACTCCAAGGCTTATTTCCTTAATCAGCGCAGCATGTTGCTAGATCGGTTGTCTGATAGTGGTGTGGATGGTGATGCCTATGCCGTGGTGGCTGCTATGGCGTTGGGTGATAAGTCGTCCTTGACTCACGAACTCCGTGATACTTACTCGCTTAGTGGGGCCTCGCATGTGTTGGCACTTAGTGGACTGCATTTGGGTATAATCTATGGTTTGCTTTGGCTGTTGCTTCCTCACCGCCGATGGCCGGCTGTGTCTCAGACCATAATCCTAGTTACAATGTGGCTGTATGTCCTATTAGTTGGTATGCCCGTAAGTGTGGTTCGCTCGGCAGTAATGCTGACTGTATATGGACTATTGTCGATAGGACATCGTAACAAGATGTCGGTCAATGCCCTTGCCTTTACGGCTATTATTATGCTTATGTGGAATCCTGAGTGGCTATTTGATATCGGATTCCAATTATCCTTTATGGCGGTATTGGCGATATTACTGTTTGTACCAGTGTTCGAAGAAGTGTTTTCTGCTAAGTTTCTTCAGGAGCATCGTTGGATTCGTCGTATTTGGGGATTGGTAGCAGTGTCTGTCTCTGCTCAGATTGGTGTAGCCCCGTTGATAGCTTATTATTTTGGCAGACTTTCTACTTATTTCCTGCTAACCAACTTCGTTGTCTTACCCGCAGCCTACCTAGTACTCGGTTTCTCACTGATAGTTCTATTATTTCCGTCCCTCGCGTACATATTATTATATATAGTAGATACTCTTAATGCTATCCTGCTTAGAATTACTGCTATGCCAGGTTCAAGCATTGATGGCTTTCACCCGAATGTACTTCAGGTGGTGCTTACTTATGTCATAATATTCTGCACTTATCTGCTTATAGAAAGAATAAAACCAGTGTTGGGATGGAGATCATCGAGATAAGCGTGGTGATAAATGTTACCTCAGTTATCATTGTGGTATCTTTGCCGTACTTCAGGCATAAGATGGTACCATAAGTAGCCACAGGCATAGCAATCACTACAGTGTTGATGTTTACTACAAAACTGTCGAATCCCAAAAGCGTGCACAGATAATAGATACCAATGGGTAGTATAGCCAGTCGGAACAGGGTGGTAGCATAAACGCTGGCATTACCTAACAGCGATTTTATCGGAAGGTTAGACATCGATGAACCGATAATAAGTAGTGCTGCAGGCACGGTGATGTTGCCAATCATGGTGAGTGGTGCACTGATGGCCTCGGGAATATTGTGGATACGCAGTGCAACTATTAGCATCGTCAGATAGCATGCTAACATCGGGGTAGAGTAGAGTACTTTTTTCTCAAATCTGCTGTTCTCCACTTCATTTTTGCCTGTAATCAGGATAGTACCCACAGTAAATACTGCAAACGTGTTCACCACATTTAGCACTGCAGCATAGAACACGGCCTCGTGTCCGAATATCGATGCTACCACAGGATAGCCCATAAAACCTACATTACCAAACATCAGTGCAAATCCGATAGCTCCTTCGTCATCTTTCTTTTTGGTGAGATAGTGTGGCAAGAAGAATGCGATACCTGTAAGCACAGTATATGTAATAACGCTGATGAGCAATAATGGCAGAATATACTCGCGGTCAGGCAGTTCGCCCGTCATAGCTGACGATAGAATCAGTGCCGGACAAGTCAAATTAATCACCAACCTCGACAACTGTCTGTCAAAGTCGCCTCCCAAGTATCCCAATTTGCCTGCCCCATATCCCACGAGCACAATGGCAAACAAAGTCATCATTACTACAAACATGCTGCAAAGGTACTACTTTTTGTTCTGATTTTATGTGTTATAAAGCTTGCAGAAAGTCTGCGAGGCCGTCTTTTTGAGATAGCGCAAGTTTTTGATGAATGCGGTAGCTGGTGTTTTCTGCTTGAGAATACTATATTTTCTGCTTGAGAAAATATTGTTTTCTGCCTGAGAAAAAAATGTTTTCTGCCCTAGAAAACGGTGTTTTCTGCCGTAGAAAATAAATCATGGTTGTTTTTCAGTGAAAATGGTTACTACCATCTACCACCTATTTACCACCACCCCTGAAAGCCTTATGTACAGGGGCTCTCAGGGGTGATGGTGGTAGAGTGGTAGATAAATTACCAAAAATAATTTTTTGAACTTACATGTAACCTAACCAGCGCAATATATCGTTGAGGTTTGCGAATACCATCAAGAGTATCAGTAGGCCGAAACCGAAATATTCAGCGCGAATCATGAACGTCTCTGATGGCTTGCGGCGGGTAATCATCTCGTAAATTAGGAACAATACATGTCCGCCGTCCAAGGCTGGGATGGGCAGAATGTTCATGAAGGCGAGGATGATGCTCAGGAAGGCTGTCATCTTCCAGAAGAGATACCAGTCCCAAACAGGTGGAAACAGACTGCCGATAGCACCGAAACCACCTATCGACTTAGCTCCATCGGCTGTAAACACATACTTCATGTCACCCACATAGCCTTTCAGCACGTTGATGCCGTATGCTATTCCGGCTGGAAAACTCTCAAAGAATCCGTACTCCTTAGTGATTGGCTCGTAGAGTCCGGCAACAGTCTTGACCATGAATCCAAGCTTGAGCTCAGGAGTCAGGGTTACAGCAGTTGTATCGCATATCATTGCTATTACTGCTTTTGATGCATCGGTGGTGTCTTTAACTAAACCTTCGCGCTCGTATGCGATAGATACGGTGCGGATTTTCAGACTGTCAGCCTGTGTCTTGGCACCAGTCATCATGTCCTCAAGTACTCCTAGCTGGTCGGTAAACTCGTTGTAACTGTCTACTGGCTTTCCGTTGATGGCTACGAGCTTGTCGCCTTTCTGCAGTCCCATTTGGGCAGCAGGTGTACCTTCCATCACGCTGTCTACAACAGCTGGAATCAGTGGACGAACAAACGAAGGCTCTGCCTTAAGCATCCCCAGCAGATTGATATCGCCGGGCAGACTGATACTCATTGTCTTGCCGTCGCGGATGATGTCGGCACGTGTGGCCTCGCTCAGGTCACGATACATATCTGCACTGAAGTCCTTGAACTCGCCCTTGTCTGTTCCTACCAGAATATCACCGTCCTGGAATCCGTACTGCTTGGCTTCGGTATTGAACTTCATACCCAGAGTCATATCCTTTACTGGGATATAGGTATCGCCCCAATAGAACAGTATCATCGAGTAGATGAACAGAGCCAACAGGAAGTTAACCAGCACACCGCCAATCATCACCAGCAGCCGCTGCCAAGCGGGTTTCGAGCGGAACTCCCAAGGTTGCTCGGGCTGTTTCATCTGTTCGGTATCAAAGCTCTCGTCTATCATTCCTGCAATCTTACAGTATCCACCCAGTGGCAGCCAGCCCACTCCATACTGCGTGTCGCTGTTCTTTGGCTTGAACTTAAACAGGCTTCCGTCCCATTTCCAAATACTTGGGTCGAAGAAGAGATAGAATTTTTCTACACGAATGCCAAAGAGTTTGGCAAAGAAAAAGTGGCCACCCTCATGGAGCAGCACCAGCAGGCCAATGGCCAGCATGAATTGTAAAAGTCTAATTAAAAAAATATCCATGATTGATTACTTATTCATTAATTCTGTTGCTATGCGACGAGCCTCGGCATCGGTTGCGATGTAAGTATCGTAGCTTGGGTTCTTGTCGAATGTGGCACGTTGCATGGTCTCAGCGATGATGTCGCCCATCTGCAGAAATCCGCACTTGTCCTCCAAGAATCCGCGGTTAACTATCTCATTAGCTGCATTCACGATACAAGGCATGTTTCCACCCTTGTCGATAGCCTCGAAGGCCAATGCCAGACAGCGGAACTTCTCCAAGTCGGGCTCGAAGAACTCCAAGTGCTGAGCCTTGAACAGGTCAAGACGCTCACCGCTCAGGTGTAGTCGCTGTGGGAAGGAGAATGCATACTGAATAGGCAGTCGCATATCGGGCACACCAAGCTGGGCCTTCACGCTACCATCCTGGAATTGTACTGCCGAGTGTACTATGCTCTGTGGATGAACCAATACCTGAATCTGCTTGGCATCTACTCCAAACAGCCATTTGGCCTCAATCACCTCAAAGCCCTTGTTCATCATCGATGCAGAATCAATAGTGATTTTTGCACCCATATCCCATGTCGGGTGGCGCAGTGCATCGGCCTTTGTCACGTGGGCTATCTCCTCCATCGATTTTAGACGGAACGGACCGCCAGAAGCTGTCAAAAGAATCTTTTCGATAGGATTCTGGTCTTCGCCAACCAGACTTTGGAAAATGGCGGAGTGCTCGCTGTCAACGGGTAGGATAGGAGTATGATACTGCTGTGCGAGAGCTAGAATCAGTTCGCCGGCAACTACCAGTGTCTCCTTGTTTGCCAGACAGATGGTCTTGCCTGCCTTGATGGCATGAATGGTGGGATTCAGTCCTGCGAAACCTACCATCGCGGTCAGTACCATGTTGATAGGTCCTGCCTCTACTATCTCGTTAAGTGCCTGGGCTCCGGCATACACCTTCACGTCGGGCATGTCGCTCATCAGCGATTTCAGTTCATCGTATCTGGCTTCGTTGGCTATTACGATGGCGGCGGGTTTAAACTTATGAGCCTGCTCGGCTAATAACTCCACTTTATTATTAGCTGTCAGGCAGTAAACCTCATAAAGGTCACTATGCTCATCGATAACTTGGAGTGCCTGAGTTCCTATCGACCCCGTAGAGCCGAGAATTGCTATTTGTTTTTTCATAACTCTAAAATGCCTTCCGGCAGATTTATTGATATTTGGCGTTTCTTTGTATCTACGTTTGCTATCAACTCTTCCGATGCGGGAATAAGCTTGCCATCTTCCAGTTCGAAGAGTATGTTTATAGTCGAGTCGTCTACCGAAGCGATTCGACCTGCTGTCTTTCCAGAGTTGATATCTATTAACTCAAAACCAACGATGGCTGCCCACGACAATTGCTCGTCGTCGCCCTCTGCCATCTCGCGTGGGAAGTAAACTTCGCAACCAGTCAACTCTCTGGCACGCTCCTGTGTGTCGATGCCTTCAAACTTCATCAGGGCATTGTCGTCGGTCTTAAAGCGATATTCTTCGATAAAGAAAGGGACAAGGATTCCATCGATATCGATTACAAGATAGTCTGCGTCGCTGCGGTCGAACACGTTGTCGTCGAAGAGAAATGAGATTTCTCCCTTCACGCCGTGAGCCTTACCCAGTTTACCTATCTTATATACTTCTTCTTGTCGTATCATATCACTAGCTTCTGATAATCTTTGCACCCAGAGCATTCAGACGGCCCTCGATATTCTCGTATCCGCGGTCTATTTGCTCTATATTGTCAATGCGACTTGTTCCTGTTGCGCTCATAGCTGCTATCAGTAGGGCGATACCAGCACGGATATCGGGGCTCGACATTCGTCCGCCGCGCAGCGTAATCTTGCGGTCGTGCCCTACTACAACAGCGCGGTGCGGGTCGCAGAGGATTATCTGTGCGCCCATGTCTATTAGCTTGTCTACAAAGAACAGACGACTCTCAAACATCTTCTGGTGGAATAGCACACTGCCTCGTGCCTGGGTGGCTACTACTATTAATACAGACAGTAGGTCGGGAGTCAGTCCTGGCCAAGGGGCGTCGGCCAGAGTCATGATAGTACCGTCCATAAACGATTGTATCTCGTAGTTTTTCTGACGTGGTACCCACAGGTCATCGCCTTCAACCTTTATCTTTACACCCAGTCGGCGGAATGCGTCGGGGATAATTCCTAGATTCTCCACACTTACGTTCTTGATACGTATTCCGTCGCCGCACATTGCTGCCATGCCTATAAACGATCCTACTTCAATCATGTCGGGCAGTATCTGATGGTCGGTGCCATGTAGGCTTGTCGCACCCTCGATTGTTAGTAGGTTTGATGCTATGCCGCTTATGCGAGCCCCCATGTTGTTAAGCATCTTGCATAGCTGTTGCAGATATGGTTCGCAGGCTGCGTTATAGATAGTTGTGGTGCCTTTTGCAAAGACAGCTGCCATTATGATGTTTGCAGTACCGGTAACCGAAGCTTCGTCGAGTAGCATGTATGTGCCCTTCAGTTTCTTGGCCGATATCTCATAAACATCGCGTCCCTCTATACGATTGAATGTAGCACCAAGTTTCTCGAAACCTAGAAAGTGGGTGTCAAGTCTTCTGCGTCCTATTTTGTCACCACCTGGTTTGGTGATGATGGCCTTGCCCATACGTGCCAGTAGTGGACCGATCATCATCACGCTGCCTCTCAGAGCTGCGCACTTCTTTACAAACTCATCGCTTTCCAGATAATCCAGTCTCAACTCGTCGGCCTGGAACGAATAAGTATTCTCCTCTCTCTTCGAAACTTTAACACCAATATCACGCAGTAGCTGTATCAGATTGTTCACATCCCGGATGTTGGGTATGTTGCGGATGATCACTTCTTCCTCTGTCAACAGTGTCGCACAGATTACCTGAAGTGCCTCGTTCTTGGCACCCTGTGGTGTGATGGTTCCTTGCAGCAGATGACCGCCTTCGATGATAAATGATGCCATATTGGTTACTTCTTTTTCTTCTTTTTCTCTTCTGGCTGAGACACTTTCTCAAACTTAAACGAGTTCAGATCTATCTGTATCGCTCCGTTGGTGAATCTAGCCAGGTCGTCGGCTATACGCTCGTCGTCCATATATCCGTGTCCATATAGTACCAAGTCGCGCTTCATTTGGTTGGCTGTATATCTCACCAGTGCATCGCGCTCCTCGCCTTCGGGCATAGTCATCAGTTTCTTAAACAACTCCTCAACCAGTCGTCCGTAGTGGCGCAGTCTTACTCCGTCCTTAGGCTGCTTCATTGGCTGTGGCTTTGTCAGTATGTTGTCGGCCTCGCTTATGTCGTAGGGCCAGTCTATCTCTAGTTCTCTGTGACTCATCAGGTACAGATGGTTCCATAGTGTCTGCTCAAAGTCGTCGTTCTCCTTGAGCTGTGGATTCTTTGTCTCCATCAGTTTTACGATGGTGTATGCACATTGCAGTCGCTCCTCCTTTGTGGGCAACTCGCATGCGTGCTCTATCATCTTCTGTATTTCACGTCCGTATTCCGACATCACGAGCTTCTCTCGCTGAGTGTTGTAATCTAATCCTTTTATATCCATCTTTAAAATCTAAATCTAAAATCTTAATTAAAGCAGTTTTTTCGGAAGCTTTGCTACAAAGTCCTTCAGATAGTAAGGCACAAAGTAGGCCACATCTTCTGTTTGGTCGTTCAGTAGTCGCTTCTCGGCTAGGGGCTGCATCCACTTGGCTAGAGGTTCTATGCCCTCAATCAGGTGGGCGTTCGGGTGATTGATAGCCGGCGTGTTATCGCCGGCTGCACCATTTCCTTCGAAGCATTTCTTCGCACCATTGCCAAAGAAGTAGACGGGGTGCTTGTCCAGGTATTCTTTGTATGTGTCTTCTGTCACGATGTCGGCGCCAATCTCGCGTACGGGCTTTAGTGCTCTGTCGTATATTCCGGCATACACCTCCATTCGACGAGCATCCAGCATCGGACAAAGTAGTGCATTATCTTCGGCTAACTCTCTCAAAAGCACAGGCACACATAGCAACTCTAGAGTTGGAACAGCTATCAGTTTCAGGTTTCTGCCGTAGCAGATACCCTTGGCCATCGACACGCCAATGCGCAGTCCGGTATACGAACCTGGTCCGCAACTTACTGCTACCGCGTCAAACGGGATGGCGTGATTATCTGTAAACGAGAGAGCCTCGTCAACCATCGTACCAAGACTCTCAGCATGATTAGGTCCGCTGTTGTCTTCCTGTTGGAATATTACGTGCGAATCCTCCGAGACGGCTACCGAACATACATTTGTACTTGTTTCAATATGTAATATCGTCGACATATCTTTCTTTATTCCTTTTGTTAATAGAGTGCAAAGGTACGCATTTTTTTGTCAACTGCCATCTTTTTATCAGAAATTAACTTGTTTTTGTAATCGGTCGAAATCTATGTGAATTAATTCATTTTGTGATTTTAATTAATTCAAAAGTACTTTTGAATTAATTGAGGCGTTTTTGCGGCTTTT
>ONYZ01000090.1 GCA_900322175.1 uncultured Prevotella sp. | reverse complement strand
TCCGCTACGGTCAGCCACAGGTGGATGGACTTCTGGTCATCCCCGTCCATGTCCTGATAGACGCAGTTCTGCTCAACCACGAACACCTCGCTACGTACTCTCAGGAGTTCGTACAGTTCATCTGTACTCAGTTCCTGAAACTTTTTTTTATGCAGAATCGGCTCAATGTTCATAAAATCATTTAAATCAGGGGGCAAATTTACAAATTATTGCCGACTTTTTATTATATTTGCAACAAAAAGTTGCGAAGATGGGCTGCATCTCAACAAAAAGCAGAGGCAAAGGCAAATAGAATCCTGAAATACGACATCCAGACGGACGGCTCCCTGTCGAATCGCCAGGTGTTTGCCGACATGGGCTCGAACGGGATGACGATAGACGACCGTGGGAACATATATCTGACTGGCGACGGCGTGACCGTTTTTGACAAGACAGGCCAGCAGATAGCCCATTTCCCCATCCCGGAGGACTGGACGGCCAACGTTTGCTTCGGCGGAAAAGAGCGTAATATTCTGTTTATTACCGCCTCAAAATCCGTTTATACCCTAAAGATGCTTGTGCATGGGGTACAATGATGAGCCTCGTCCTTTGCTGCAGTATAATTCATTGCGTTCTTGGACGAGCCAAGCGGCATAGCCGAGCGGGCCGAGATAGTCATGACCATCATCACTGCCAGGATCATCAAATGTTACTCGCTATAATTGTGATCTACCACGATGACAACCTGCTGGTCGGGAACCAACGGCTGTATCTCGTTGATGAGTTGATTGACAAAGGCGGCGTCGTCGTGGACGGAGATATCAGGCACGATGTCGACGGAAAGGTATTTGTTCTTCTCTGAATAGTAGAATCCGTGTACCTGAACAATATCCTTGTGGGCTGAGAGTGTTTGCATCACCTTTGACTGCAATTCTGCACGACGGTTATCACCCGTAGCCACGGCATAGACGCCGATAGTCATGATGATGCCGTGACGCTCGTACATCTGCGTGGAAATCCGTCGTGTCAGGCCGTGAATCTCGTGGGCCGACATCGTATCATAGACGTTGATATGCAGCGAACCGATCTTAACGTCCGGGCCGTAGTTATGCAGTATCAGGTCGAACACGCCATGCACGCCCTCAAAGTCTGAGACCTCCTTCTGAATCTGTTTGGCGAAATCTGCCGAGATGCTTGTACCCAACAGTTCGTTGACAGGCGAAGCAAGCATCTCGATACCTGCCTTGATGATGACGATGGAAATAAGTGCACCCAGTATGCCGTCGAGCGACACACCCCACAGCAGCATGACACCTGCCGAGATAAGCGTTGCCAGTGTGATAACGGCATCGAACAGCGCATCAGAGCCGGAGGCTATCAGCGCGTCACTCTTCAGTTGCTCGCCCTTCTTCTTGACATACTGGCCAAGGATGAGCTTTACCACGATGGCCACCACGATAACTACTAACGTCACCGTAGTATATTCTGGTTCTGTGGGGTCGAATATCTTCTTCACCGACTCGATGAGCGAGGTGATACCTGCCGATAGCACGATGACGGCGATAATGATGGCGCTGAAATACTCGATGCGTCCGAAGCCGAAGGGATGCTTCCTATCGGCTGGACGCTGCGAGAGTTTTGTACCTACTATGGTAATGACGCTCGACAGCGCATCACTCAGGTTGTTGACAGCATCCATCACGATGGCCACACTGCTGGCCAGAATTCCTACTGCGGCCTTAAAGCCTGCCAACAACACGTTGGCGGCGATGCCTATCCAACTGGTGCGGATGATTTGTGAGCTACGATCCATTAAATGATAGTTTTTGAGTGTTATTTCAATGCCATTATCTTTGTGGGACAGGCCAGAGTACACTTGCCACACTTCAGACAGTCTGGATGCAGATAGCCGACAGCCTCGCCGCGAGAGTCGTAGGGCGTGAGCTGCATCGGGCAGACGCGGGCGCACTGCTTGCACTTCATCTGACAGGCACTCGATACGTGGATGTTCGTGAAGGCCTTGGGCAGTGGCGACTTTTTGGGAGCTACCCAGTTGGAGATGGTACCCATGGGACAGAACGAACACCATGTGCGTGGCGCATAGATGAACGAGAGCGTGACACCAACGATGGTGGTCATCACGATAATCGTCCAGAAAACTTTGCCGATGCCTGCCCACATAACCAGTCCGCCCTCACTCCAAGGCACAAAACTCAGCTGGATGCCGAACATGCCGAAGATAAAGAATACCATAAACAGTCGGAAGCCGAAGGTACGCACAAACTTTGGAATCGGACGGTGGGGTGAGTACTTTGACAACAGACGATCGTACATGTTGCCGCGAGGACATACATGTCCGCACCACCAGCGGCCCTTAAAGATGCTCGTCACCACGGGGCCGATCATACAGATGATGGCCAATAACCCAATCACTGGGAAGAACCAGCCGAGGATGATGTAGGTGATGATGATCCAGTAGAGCGGCAGCCCTGGAGTCTCAAAATGTCTATGGAATCGTTTGGAGTTGGCCATAATTCTATTTCTCCTTATTCTTTAATGTGTCAATAATTGTGTCGAGTTCACTGGCAAACTTGGCATAGTCGTCCAATTGGAAGGGACATGCTTTGAGTTCTTGTGTTCCTTCGGTAGCAAGCGGCAAGCCGAGCGCTTTGCCCATGCCTGCAGGGATGATGGCGTATGCCTGTTCCTCCATCGCCTTGCCCTTTGCGGTCAACGATACTATCTGCTGGCGCTTGTCCTCCTTGCCACGCTTACGAACCACGATACCCATTTTCTCCATACGCTGTAGTAGGGGCGTCACTGTGTTCGTTTCGAGCAACAGCCGATGGGCTATGTCGTTTACTGGCTGGGAATCCTGCTCCCAGAGCACCATCAGCACCAGGTACTGCGAATAGGTGATACCCAACTCATTCAGCATCGGTGTGTAGGTCTGGGTAATAAGACGTGCTGCCGTATAGAGACGGAAGCATATCTGTTTGTCGAGTCGTAATTCTTCGTGCATAATTTTTAATTCTCAATTGTCAATTGTCCGCTCGGCTTTGCCGCTTGGCTTGCCAAGAATTATGCCAGCATGGCTTCAACGTCCTTCTCGAAGTCCTTGGGTTCTGTGGTAGGTGCATAACGCTTGATGGTCTCACCGTCCTTCGAAATCAGAAACTTGGTGAAATTCCATTTGATGTCACTGTCCTTCTCCACGCTCTTGCTGATGGCCTTGAAGAGAGCCTTGGCTGCCTTGGCCTTCAGACCGTTGTACTCCTCAGTGGGAGCCTGAGTCTTCAGATATTCAAAGATGGGTTGGGCATCGGGACCGTTGACGTCACCTTTCTTCATAATCTGGAATGTCACACCGTAGTTCAGTTGGCAGAACTCCTCGATCTTTTCGTCGCCCTCCGGATCCTGCTCCTTGAACTGGTTGCATGGGAAACCGATGATGACCAGTCCTTTGTCCTTATACTTCTGGTTCAGCTCCTCCAGTCCTGCAAACTGGGGTGTGAATCCACACTTACTGGCTGTGTTTACCACCAGCAATACCTTACCTTGAAACTGTGAGAAATCAATCTCCTTACCCTTGCTCGTTTGAGCTTTGAAATCATAAATCTTTGCCATATCCTTATTTATTTATATCGTTCACGATGCAAAGGTAAGGAGAATATTTTATATCGCAAGCGATTTATCAAAAACTTTAAGAGAGTTTAACAATATATCGCCTGCGACATAATAAACCCTTGTGCTCTCTTGCCACAGCCTGCATCTGCTCTGGCGACAGTGTTTCCTGTCCCGTAAAGACACATGCGGCTGGATTGCCGAGCGAGGCCCCAGCCGTAAATGCATTTTTTGTGGTCGTACTTGGACAATCCTGTTCCCAGTCCTGCAGACAGGCGTGGACGGACGTTATACTCTGCAGAGACAAGTAGCGACAAAGGCCTGCTGCGACTTGGTACCTATACCCTGCGACTGCATCTGTTTCTTTGCTTCGCGAAGTTGTCGCTTGGGGATTCTTCCTAATCTCAGTGATTTGAGCAACATCAACAGCCTGACTGAACTGAAGTTGATTCCAGTTCTTATCTATGAACTCCATCACTTCCTTTTCCGTCGGCTCGGCACCGAAAGTCACCTTGCAAACGTGCAAACCCTCATTGTTTGTCATCTCAAAAAGACCAATCCAGAACGGGTCTTCAAAGGCACATCGAATGACAATTCCATCGTACCGTTGAATCCCTCGGGATATTGGAACTTCCGAGCGACCATTTGTTCGAAAGCGTCACGTGGGAAGAGGATGATACGCATGTCGCCCAGCGTCATCTCCACGTTGGGCTGGATGCCGTCCCAGTCGGTGGTGAATCCGAATGTCTTCGTGTAGAAATCGACAGTCGTTTTATTGTCACGGGTGGAAATCCCCACGGTGTTGAATTTGAATCTTTCTTTCATTTTCTTTTCTCTACGTCCCTGACTTGGTGTACCATCGACTTTTGCACCAATGCAACTGAAAAGCAGGAAAGCCTAAATGTGGCCAGCAATACATTGGGCGTACAGAATTCCCATGACCATTCCAATTCGGGTGCCGCTATGGGAGAAAGCGGCTCACCCTTCCACCAGAATGACCATGCAGTGAACATAGCTCCTATTACGAAAAGTTTATTTCTACCACTCATAATCCTCAATATAGCCGTCGAAGTGTACTTCCTCCTTCCAACCAGCCTCGCGGAACAGACTGCGTACTTCCTCTTGGATGGCAGGAGAGATGAGACGTGTACCATTGCGATACTCATAATAATAGGTACGACAATGCTTGCCGATGAGCCTTTGGCGCACGAATGGCTCTACACGACGAGGCATGTCGGCATTGAAGATATGCATCATGCCTTTTGCAAACTTCACCTTCTTTGAACTGCGGAAAAGCGAACATCGTTCTGTTCCTACATCCTGATAGCGGGGATTAACGCAATGATATGAGCTCCTGATTTCAGGCATCTGCTGACCCACCAAATAACGCAGGCACTGCTCCTTCAAAGGACACTGCTCTGCATAACATACCGTGTAGCCGTTCTCAGCTTCTTTCTTGAATATCTCTTGTTCTGTCATAACTTCATTTGCAATTATGGCGCAAAGATACAAATAAACGTGCAAATCACCAAGGGAATTAGGATAAAGTTTCAGTCCGTCCCTAGCGGACTCTTGATCCGTAAGGAGCGGACACGGAGTCCGTAGCGTGCGAACTATATGTCCGACTAATACGTATTCAATTGGCTCTATTTCTCTCCTTACTCATTTCAGTTTCTTTTGATAAGCCAATCTCTCATCTCCAGAGGTCAGATAGATAATGCCACAATAGGTGAATCTATGCTTCGTTATGAGGTGCTGCATGATTTTGTTGTCCCGGTGGGTGTCAATGCGGATGTTTGGATCGTGGGAGAAACAGTAATCCATTATGCTGCTGAATATTCCGTGAGCATCGGGATAACTGGCTATACGATGGACTACATGATATGGCTCTTCGTCATCAAGCCACTTTCCTTCATGGATTCTGGCATAAGTGGGTTCTGGAGATTTTAGGAAAGCAAAGTAGCCTACAATCATATCATCGTCCACTATAACAAAACCGCCATTCTTCTCCATATCAGCCGTAATGACAGCTACGGACGGGTAGCCTTCTCCCCACTGGTGCATATTACCAGACTGGCGCATTATTTTCTTTGCAGCATCCATGACTGTCAAAATATCAGCCATGTCCGACGGTTGGGCTTCTCTGATAATTCTACTCATGTTCCTTACTGCTTAATAAAAAGAGGAAAGTCGGGTATTCCCGAACTATGTTCGCCTACCCGTAGCCTTTCTCCAAGTTTAGGTTCGTATGTAAACCCCTCATAACTGAAGGCACAGAGATCTTCGGGCTTGTCGATTCTGCTTAAGAAAAATCGTAAGCCTCCTGCATGGTCACTATGTCCGTGAGAAATGAAAACATAGTCTACTGTACTGAGGTCTATGCCTAATACCTCGGCATTTCTGATAAACACATCACTTGCTCCTGTATCAAGCAGAATCCTATATTGTTCTGTTTCCAACAGGATAGAAAGCCCATGCTCTGTAGAGAGACGGCTGATTCCCGACGTATCGTCGCTTACCCGTTGTCTTTCATTCTTGCCTTGCAAGCGACCAAAGGTCGAGCGGCTTCGATTATCTGATAATACAGTCCACTTCATTACATTTCACTTAATTGGGTCTTTCGGTAAAAAATCCATTTCACAAATTCTATTAAAACACACGGCAAAGGTACTCATTTTTCCTTAATAATTCGTATCTTTGCAGCAAACTTTTCGAAGGGTCGAAAGTAAAGGCGTGATATAACTGGTCGTCCATTCCCCGTTTCACGGGGTCTGTCCGACGAGAAAAA
>ONYZ01000042.1 GCA_900322175.1 uncultured Prevotella sp. | reverse complement strand
ATTGGCCTCCTCGATAGAGTTGATGCCATTCTCTTTCAGAGCAGCAAGAACCTGGTTGATACGGCGCTCCTGACTCTCAAACTGTACTTTTCTAATCATTGTCGTATCCTCCTATTATTCTTTACGTGGATCAATAGCCTTTACTGCACCCTGCTCCTCGGTTGTACGACCGTAAGAGCCAGTGAACTTCTTCAGAGCCTCGTTAGCGTCCATGCCGCCCTTGATAGCCTCCATCATCTTGCCGAGGTGTACATACTCGTAACCGCAAACCTCGTTGTTAGCATCGAGATACATCTTAGTGATATAACCCTCAGTCAGCTCAAGATAACGTGTGCCCTTGGCAACAGTACCATAAAGTGTACCTGTCTGTGAACGGAGACCCTTACCCAGGTCCTCAAGACCAGCACCGATAGCCAGACCACCCTCAGAGAAGGCGCTCTGTGTACGTCCGTAAACAATCTGCAGGAAGAGTTCGCGCATAGCGGTGTTGATAGCATCGCAAACCAGGTCAGTGTTCAGAGCCTCTAGGATAGTCTTACCAGGCAGGATCTCAGAAGCCATAGCGGCAGAGTGAGTCATACCAGTACATCCGATGGTCTCTACCAGAGCCTCCTGAATAACACCGTCCTTAACGTTCAGGCTCAGCTTACAAGCGCCCTGCTGAGGTGCACACCAGCCGATACCGTGGGTGTAACCAGAAATTTCCTTGATTTCTTTCACTGCAACCCACTTGCCCTCCTCGGGGATAGGTGCAGGTCCATGGTAAGCGCCCTTACATACGCTACACATGTTCTCCACTTCTTTTGAATAAATCATTGATAATAAAACATTTAAATGTTAAACAACTTAATATTTCCTTCTTTTTGACCTACAAAGTTACTCCAAATTTTTGAGATAATCTGTGTTATTGCCTATCATTTAGGAATTATTAACCTAAACCTATGGCTTTACAGACCTCTATACTTCAAGAATCCTGATGAGTCGGGTGTCTTCATGCCAGTAAAGTCGGTAAACATCTCCATCTGATCCTTGGTATTTCCGCGACTCAGAATCTTCTTGCGGAAGGCATCACCTGTCTCAGGCTTCAAGGCTCCCAGTTTCTGGAATGTCTCTACCACATTGCAAGCCAATACATCTGTCCACAGATAGCTGTAGTAACCAGCTGCATAACCTCCACCCCACACATGGTTGAAATAAGATGTGCTGTAGCGTGGTGGAACTTGCTGGTCATACAGACCAATCTTCTTCAGGGCCTCGATCTCGAACTCGTCTGCCTTGTCAGCTGTTGGAATTTCGTCCTTAGTCAGATGGTGCCAAGCCAGATCGAGACATGTAGCAGCCAGATTCTCACCCAGTGCGTATGCCTGTTGGAAACTGATGCTCTTCAGCATCTTCTCCTTAAGTTCGGCAGGCATTGGCTCGCCTGTCACTGCGTGTTTGGCGTAGTGGTCGAATATCTCAGGTATTGAAGCGAAACTCTCGTTAAACTGCGATGGCATCTCCACAAAGTCGCGTGCAACAGCTGTTCCGCTCAATGTATTGTAGTAGCAGTTGCTCAGCATTCCGTGAAGGGCGTGACCAAACTCATGGAACAGTGTAGTCACCTCGTCCCATGTTATCAGTGTGGGCTGCCCCTCTGGAGCCTTGGCATAGTTGGTTACATTATATATAATAGGTAACTGATGTCGGAAGTTGCTCTGCTTGGCAAATGCACTCATCCATGCACCACCACGCTTGGTTGGACGGCGATATGGGTCGCTATAGAACAGGGCCAGCATCTTACCATTCTTGTCGCGCACCTCAAACACCTTCATATCTGGGTGATAAGTGGGCACATCCTTGCGCTCTACGAAACTCAGACCGTACACACGATGTGCAGCATAGAACACACCATTTACGATTACGCTGTCGATATTGAAGTATGGCTTCACCTCGTCGTCGCTGATGTTAAGCATCTCCTGCTTCATCTTGGCCGAATAGTAGAAACGGTCGTATGGCTGCAACTTGAAGTGTGGGCCCATCTGTTTCTTGGCATAGTCCTCGATAGCCTTGGTCTCGGCCTCTACCTTTGGCTTATACTCTGCTATCAACTGCTTAAGGAAGTTATATACATTATCAGAGTTTTTAGCCATTGTCTTCTCGAGCGAATACGATGCATAGTTCTTGTACCCCATCAGTTCGCCCTTCTCTGCGCGAAGCTTTGCTATCTCGACTACCAGGGGGAATGTATTGAATGTTCCACCACCATCAGCACGACGACGCGATGCATCGAATACACGACGACGAAGATCGCGATTGTCCAGACTAGCCAGGATGGCCTGCTGAGTGGTATTAACGATTACGATAGCGTATGGAGCCTTGCCTCCGCGACTCTCAGCATCCTTCTTACACTGGGCAATGTCGGCATCACTCAGGCCTGCCAGTTCCTCCTTGGTGTTCACCCAAACCACAGCATTGTTTGTGGCAGCTGGCAGCATGTCGCCCCACTGCTGCTGCAGGTCTGATATGCGCATGTTTATCTGCTTCATACGCTCCATCTTGGCATCATCCAGCAGAGCACCCGAGCGTACAAAGTTCTTATATACCACCTCGGTCAGTCTCTTGTCCTCACCTTTCAGTGTCTTGTATTCGTTGTCGTAAACATATTTTACACGCTGAAAGAGTGCCTTGTTAAAGTCAATCTCGTTGTCGAGTTCAGCCAGCAGTGGCGTAAGCTTCTTCTCGGTCTCGGCTATCACTGGCGTCTTGTGTGCGCTAGCCAGTCCTTCGGCCACATTCAGCCACTTATCCAGTTCCAGTCCGCTCTTCTCCAGAGCCAGTATAGTGTTCTTGAATGTAGGCTTCTGCTTGTTGGCCACAATCTTATTCACCTCCTGTCGCTTCAGTTTGATAGCATTCTCGATAGCGGGCAGATAGTCAGTCTCCTTAATCTTGCTGAAATCGGGCGCGCCCTTTGGCAGTCCGTCAGCGGCTAGTGTAGGCAGCATCATAGTTGCCAGTCCCAATGTCATGAGCGTTTTTGTTACTTTCATATTCTTGTTACTTGTTTAGTTTTATTTCTTCGAGTGTGGCAGGTGGAACTTATACTGATTGGTCAGCACCTCCTTCACCGTGTTAATCTCAAGGAACTTGGTACCACCACCCTCGCCTATGTTTCCACTCAGATAAGCAATCTTGTCGTTTTCCTGCACATAACCCTTCTGTCGCAGCATACGCACAGCAGCATGGAACAGCTCCTCGTTGTCGATATGCTCCTTCTGGAATACTGGTATTACGCCATACGACAGATTGAGCAGTCGCTGCAACTTGTCGTTGTAGCAGATGGCCAGCACTGGGTTGGGGCCACGGAATGCAGCCAGATTACGCGCAGTATCACCCGAACTTGCATCAGTAATGATACCCTTAACACCCAGTTTCTCTGTAGCCTCGATGGCTGAGTGCGACATAAACTCGCGAATGTCGCAATTGGGCGACATTGGTACTTCGATATCATTCTCACGCATCTTGTCCTTCTCGGCCTGCTCGGCTATCGCAGCCATAGTGCGCACTGCCTCTACGGGATATTTTCCGCTGGCAGTCTCGCCACTCAGCATCAGTGCATCGGTACGATAGTAGATAGCGTTGGCGATGTCAGTCACCTCGGCACGTGTCGGACGTGGATTGTTTATCATCGTATGCAACATCTGTGTAGCCACGATTACTGGCTTCTTGGCGCGCACACACTTGCGGATTATCTGTCGCTGTATACCAGGAATACGCTCGATGGGCACCTCGATACCCAGATCGCCACGCGCAATCATGATACCATACGAAGCCTCGATAATCTCGTCGATATTGTCGACACCCTCCTGATTCTCTATCTTAGAGATAATCTTGATGTCGCTGTTGTATGCATCCAGTATGGCTTGTACAGCACGTACATCGGCAGCCGAACGCACAAACGAGTGAGCGATGAAGTCGATGTCCTGGTCGATGGCCAGCATTATGTTCTTGCGGTCCTTCTCAGTCAGTGTTGGCAGTGCGATGTGTACTCCTGGCACGTTCACACTCTTGTGTGATCCTAATACACCATCGTTCTGCACCTGGGCGATAACGGCTGGACCGTTTATGCCGATTACCACCATATCCAGCGCACCATCGTCAAACAATATATGACAACCCTCATGAACGTCGGCTGCAAAGTCAGAATATGACAGGTTGACGATGTCGTGAGTGGTGTCCATCTCTGGGCGACCGAAAATCTTAACCACATCACCTGTCTTGTAGGCGATTGGCTGCTCACATCCCGTGGTTCTTACCTCAGGACCTTTAGTATCGATAAGTATTCCTATGTGATGGCTCACGCTACGTACATTATTAATAATGTTCTTAATACCCTGTTCGTCGGCGTGGGCTGTATTCATTCTCACCACGTTCACTCCTGCCTCAAAGAGACTTCTGATGAAATCCTGATCACATCTTCTGTCGCTTATGCTAGCTACAATTTTTGTCTGCTTCATGTTATTTTTCCTTCATTTTGTGGTGCAAAGGTACAAAAAAAAGCCTAAAATAGGGCGAATTTCATCATTTTTTGAAAAAAAATCTAGAAATATTTTCGTAATCGACTGAAAATTAGTAACTTTGCAGTCCGAAATCGAATAATTTCGAGATTACACATTATTAATATATATAAAGAAGAAGAATTGTAAGAAATGACAAAGGCAGAAATCATCAACAAGATTGCTGAAGACACAGGCCTGGCAAAGAAGGATGTTGCCATATCGGTAGAGGCATTCATGGAGACTATCCGTGAGGTGCTGGCCGAGGATAAGGAGAACGTATATCTTCGCGGATTCGGCACATTCATTGTTAAGCGTCGTGCACAGAAGACCGCCCGCAATATCTCTAAGAACACCACAATGGTTATCGAGGCTCACGACTTCCCATCATTCAAGCCATCAAAGAGCTTTATCGATAGAATGAAGTAATTAACATTATAAATTTTAGTATTATGCCAAACGGAAAGAAAAAGAAGGGCCACAAGATGGCTACTCACAAGCGCAAGAAGCGCCTGCGCAAGAATCGTCATAAGAGCAAGTAAATCTTGTTCCTCTATGACCAATAGAAAGAAATGAAAGGAGTGTGTCTGCTAATCCCATAAACAAAAAGGGATAGCGACACACCCTTTTTTGTACTAACGAGACATACCACGTCAAAAAAAAGTAGTAACAACAGTATGACAAGTGAAGTTATCATCGATGTGCAGCCGAAAGACATCAGCATAGCACTGCTCGAAGACAAGCAGCTGGTAGAATATCAGCAGGAGCAGCGCACTGCATCGTTCTCGGTGGGCAACATTTATGTGGCAAAGGTCAAAAAACTGATGCCAGGACTCAACGCTTGTTTCGTTGATGTCGGAGCCGAACGTGTGGCATTCCTGCATTACCTTGACCTGGGAACTCAATTCTACTCTTTCGAGAAATATCTGAAACAGGTGGTGAGCGACCGCAAGAAGCTCTACCCTATCCAGAAAGCCAGCATTCAGCCCGAACTGAAAAAGGATGGCAGTATCGCCAACACCCTTAAGGTGGGACAGGAGATTCTGGTACAAATCGTTAAGGAACCTATCAACACCAAGGGGCCGCGACTCACTTGCGAACTGAGCTTCGCTGGCCGCTATCTGGTGCTAATTCCTTTCGAAGACAGCGTCTCGGTATCTACCAAAATCAAGAAAGGCGAAGAGCGTAGCCGACTGAAACAGCTCATTCAGAGCATCAAGCCTAAAAACTTCGGCGTCATCGTGCGTACGGTGGCCGAGGGCAAGCGAGCAGCTGAGCTTGATGCCGAACTGAAGATTCTGTTGAAGCGTTGGGAAGATGTGATCACCAAGGTACAGAAGACCACAGAGCGACCACAACTCTGCTTCGAGGAGGAAAGCAGGGCCGTTGCACTGTTGCGCGATCTATTCAATCCCACTTACGACGGAATCCATGTAAACGACAGCGGCATCTACGACGAAATCAAGAATTACCTGGGACTCATCGCACCCGAGAAGAAGGACATCGTTAAGCTATACAACAGCTCTGTGCCCATCTTCGACAATTTCGATGTGACCAAGCAGCTGAAGTCTGGCTTCGGAAAGACAGTCAACTACAAGCACGGAGCATATCTGATTATCGAACACACTGAGGCCATGCACGTAGTCGACGTGAACAGCGGTACGCGAATCAAGAAGGAGAACAGTCAGGAGACTAACGCCCTAGAGACCAATCTCGGAGCTGCCGATGAGTTGGCACGCCAGCTCAGGCTCAGGGATATGGGCGGCATCATCATCGTCGACTTTATCGACATGAAACTGCCCGAGGACCGTCAGCTGCTCTACGAGCGTATGTGCAAGAACATGCAGAAGGACCGTGCCAAGCACAACATCCTGCCACTGTCCAAATTCGGACTCATGCAGATCACTCGTCAGCGCGTGCGCCCAGCCATGAGCGTAAATGTCGACGAGCTCTGCCCCACATGTTTCGGCAAGGGTACCATCAAGTCGAGCATCCTGTTCACCGATACCCTCGAGAGTAAAATCGATACCTTGGTCAACAAGATCGGTATGCGCAAGTTCTATCTGCATGTACATCCCTACGTGGCCGCCTTTATCAACAAGGGACTGTTCAGTCTCAAGCTAAAGTGGCGACTCAAGTATGGATTCGGAATCAACATTGTTTCCTCGCAGAAACTGGCATTCCTTCAGTACGAGTTCTATGATGCCAACAAGCAGTACATCGACATGAAGGAAGAAATCGAAACCAAGTAAGCGAACAAAAGTTCAAAACCTCAAAAGCTCTATGTTGACACTTAAAGTCCTGTTCTGGAGCACGTTGCTCATAGTATTCTACACCTATCTGGGTTATGGAATTCTATTATACATTATCATCCGGCTCAAGCGGCTACTTGCGGGCACACCCCGCGAGGCCGCACAGCCCGATGACACACAGCTACCATCCATCACACTGCTTATCTGCGCCTACAACGAACAAGACGTTGTGGCCGAAAAGATGGCCAACACACTGGCTATCGACTACCCGCGCGACAAATTCCGCATCATGTGGGTAACAGACGGTAGCACTGACAACACAAACGAACTGCTCAAGGCTTACCCCGAGGTAGACGTGGTATTCAGTCCCGAGCGCCGAGGCAAGTCGGCCGCACTCAAACACGGGCTCAAGGAGCTGCGCACACGCTACGTAGCATTTACAGATGCCAACACCATGATCAATCCTGGCGCCATGCGTGAGATAGCCCGACTGTTTATGCAGGACCCCACAATAGGCTGCGTGTCAGGCGAAAAGCGCGTAGCCGCTCGCCGCGAGGGAGAGATGGCTGCCGAGGGAGAAGGCCTGTACTGGCGCTACGAGAGCACACTTAAGCGCTGGGACAGCGAACTGTTTTCGGCCATGGGAGCTGCAGGCGAACTCTACGCCATGGACCCCACACTCATCCGCGAAGTACCTGATACGGCACTGCTTGATGACTTTATGATGTCAATGTATGTAGTGCAGGACGGCAAGCGCATAGCCTATACCCCCGATGCCTATGCACAAGAGTACGGTTCGGCAAATATCTTCGAAGAGAGCAAGCGCAAGCGCCGCATAGCCGCAGGCGGACTGCAGAGCATCTGGTGGTTACGCAGTCTGCTCAACCCTCTGCACTACCCATTGGTCAGTTTCCAGTATATCAGCCATCGTGTGCTACGATGGAGCGTCACTCCTGTTGCAATGGTTATCCTATTGATTGTCAACGTGTTACTGTCTCTGCTTCGTGCCGGAGCCCTCTTCGACATCGCACTTGCGCTGCAGATACTGTTCTACGTCGCTGCCTTCCTTGGCTGGCTGTTAGCACGCTACGGCGTAAAAAACAAGCTACTCTACACAGCCTACTATTTTGTGTTTATGAACCTGAACGTTTTTCGCGGAATGTCCTATCTTTGCACCCATAATAATAGCGGAACATGGGAAAAAGCTAAAAGAAGTTGAAAAAAATTCTTAATTTCTTTTGTATTACAAAAAAAAACATTACCTTTGTCGCGAAATCATGCGTTATGGAAAGAACCGAAAACGAAATTTTGCTTCAGCAATATTCTGATTTAAATCGCAGGTTGTCACTTGCACAAGAGCAGCTTGCAATTGCTAACCAGAAGTTGAAGGAATACGAGGAGAAAGCCAAGAAGGCTGAGAAGGCGAGTAAGATGAAGTCGCTCTTCCTAGCAAACATGAGCCATGAAATTCGTACTCCCCTTAACGCTATCGAAGGTTTTTCGCGCGTACTTGTCGAAACCGATTCGCAGGAAGACCGCATGAAATTCTTCGAAATCATCGAGAGCAACAATAATCGCCTGCAGAGTCTTGTCAACGAGATTCTCGACCTCTCGCGTGTAGAGGCTGGCGAAATCACGATGAAGAAGTCGAGCACCGACCTCAATCAGTTGTGCGACAGCATCAAGAACCTTTTCAAGTTCCGCTGCCCCGATACGCTAAAGCTAGTATGGAAGAAGCCCACTATGGCTGTCACCTTCAATACCGACTCCAACCGTATCACACAGGTGTTCTCTAACCTCATCAGCAATGCCCTCAAGCACACCTCTTCGGGCAGCATCACCTACGGTTATCGCATGCTCGACGAGGGTTCAATGATTGAATTCTTTGTAGAAGATACCGGATCAGGTATCGACCCCAAGGACCTTCCCCACCTTTTCGAGACATACGTATCTCGCGATGCTGAGACCAACAACAATGGCTATGGCCTTGGTCTGGCGCTGTGTAAGATCATCGTCGAGAAGTTGGGCGGCCAGATTTACGTAGAATCAGAGTTGGGTCAAGGAGCCCGATTCTACTTCCATCTTCCATTCGAAGGCACCATCGGTGGCATGTCGCCCGTTCGCAACACCACCACCAGCAATGTCCGCACCATCCGTGTCAGCGGTCGTCCTGACGATATGAACAAGAAGACCATTCTTGTGGCCGAAGATGAGGATAGCAACTATGAGCTGGTTAAGATTGTGCTCCACAAGCGCTACCGCCTGATTCGTGCCCACAATGGTATCGAGGCCGTAACACTCAACGAGGAAGAGCACCCCGACCTTATCCTTATGGATATCCGTATGCCCGAGATGAATGGTCTCGACGCCACACGTATCATCAAGGAAGTCGCTTCGTCCACACCAGTCATTGCCCTAAGTGCCTACGCTTTCGAGGAGAACATCCGCGAGGCCAAGATAGCCGGCTGCGATGAGTTTATGGCCAAGCCTTTCAAGGTAGAAAACCTTATCGAGATGGTAGGTAAATATCTCGATAAATAATAATCACATTACTTATGGGAAAATTAGCTGTACAGAAGTACTTTTCATTCACCATTCTTATTCTTACAGTTCTTGTCATGATCTTCACCATCGTAGGTCTCTACGGCGGCGACGTTCAGCCTGCAGGTAATACAGCCCGCGCCATGCTGGTATATGCCCTGCCGCTACTGATTATCGGCGACATTATACTGTTGGTATTCTGGCTTATCATGCGCCGCTGGCACTGGGCTCTCATCCCGTTCATCGCCATCCTGTGCTGCATACCATACTCTGGCACCATATACCAGTTTGGCTCGCTCGACGAGTTGGCAGACACCAAGCCAGGCATAAAGATTGCCACCTACAATGTGGCCATGTTCAGCCGTGAAACCTCTGGTTTTATTGCTCAAGACATACTGTCGGAGATGAAGAAACAGAAGGTTGACGTGGTATGTTTCCAGGAGTATAACGACCAGTGTGGTGATAAGAAAAATTCCGACTCTTACAAGGACTATTTCCCATATATGGCCATGGGCGAGAGCGACATGATGATCTACAGCCGCTACCCCATCGTCAAGAGTCAGAACCTGAACTTCGAGATGACCAACAACAGCGCCATGTGGGCCGAGATTAAAGTCAATGGCACTATCCTGCGAGTTTACAATGCCCACCTTGAGACCACCGGTATCAACTCTACCCTGCACAAGGCTGGCAAGCTGATCAATCAGGGTATGGACATAGAGAGCAATGCACTGCTGCGCGCCTTCTACGGCAATTACACTCTAGGTATGATAGCCCGCTCTGGTCAGGCTAATGTATT
Source organism: uncultured Prevotella sp. (assembly GCA_900322175.1). Taxonomy (GTDB): domain Bacteria; phylum Bacteroidota; class Bacteroidia; order Bacteroidales; family Bacteroidaceae; genus Prevotella. The sequence goes on along the minus strand of ONYZ01000042.1, from coordinate 14,679 downwards.
GGCAATGGATATGCGCGAATGCGAGGCCCCAATCATCGTATGTGGTGACTTCAACGACGTGCCTTATTCATACGTATACAACACAATGCTGGGCGACAAGATTGACGGATTCAAAGAGTGCGGCAGCGGATTTATGTACACCTTCCGCGGTGGCAACAAGAAGGTCCGTATCGACTATATCTTCCACGACAAGGGTATGACAGGTATCAGCTACTATAAGCGCGAGCTGAGTTACTCCGACCACAATCCTGTGTTCATGAAGATAGGACTTAACAAGCAGTAAATACAATAGTTCATTAATTCACTTTCTAATCTGAATGTCTTACCCTGAAAAACGTTGTTTTTAATTCAACGTTTTTCAGGGTAAGTCAAATCTGCTGCCCCCTGTTTTTGGGCTGCAAAAAAAACATAATCAAAAAGGGACCCGTTTCACAACGAACCCCTTCCAAAAAAAATTACTTAAAAAACTAAATTAATCAACCATAAACCTTAACCATTAAAATCTTTTTCTGCTGCAAAGGTATAAATAATTACTGAAACTCAAGTTGAAATTGAGTTAATAAATGTTTATTATGCGTGATTTTTTGCTTTTTGAACATAAAATCACGCAAATCGGACAATAAACATGGGATTTTTCCAGTCTAACGAATGATCTTTGTTAGGGCGTCCATATACTTATCTGAGAGCTTTTCGAGATAGGTCTGGAGTTTTCGGCCCGATTTGGGGAAACCGACTACCCTACTTGCCTCGGAGAGTATCTTGTTTTGCTCGATAACAAGCTCTAATGCCTTCTTGTATATATGGGTCTTGAACTCTATCTTATCTTTGTCTGATATAACATCATTGCCAACTAACTTAATCATATCATCAAACTCGGACTCGATAGTCTTGTTCTTACCAAGTATCTGGTCGAAGGTGAGATCCATCGGGATCTCAATTCTTTTAGCAGCGTCGAGATCCTGGTATAGGATTTTGAGAACAGCCATATCAGCTTCGATCTTGTTTGCCTTGAACTTCAACTGTACTTCTACAGCCTTATTAATACTTTCCTTAGTTCTTTCGGCTTGCATCAGCTGTACTTGCTCGATGGGATCGGCTATAGTCCTTACGCTCTCGCGGGGCTCGTCGACTGTTACAGCGCCATTTATCAGACTCTTACCCGAGAAGCGGCCCACACGGCGCTCGTAGTCCATATCGTCATCATAATAGCCATTGTGGACGGTGATGTGATAGGTCTCGCCTGGCACAAAATCGAGGTCGATCCAGGCTGAACAGAGCTCGCCATCGGGGAAGATGCAGCGCAGACGGCCTACCACGGGGTGATCGAGCTCTACCTGATACTCGAAGCGCTTGTTGATGACGGGCACACAGGCCACGTAGGCATCGTCGCTCTGGCCGCAGAGCTGGGCGTAGGTGTCGGCGATATAGATATTGTAGAGCGAATCCTTGATATTAGCATCTACACGGCCTTCGATACGGAAGGTTTTCTTAGACGACTCCATCTCCTTGGTGTAGAGGTCAGGGCGCAGCGATGATATCATATAGATGGTGCCTTCGAACACGTCGTCCTCTGCGGGGGTAGATTTCTTCTCCCACACGATGGCATAGACATCGCGCAGCTGGGGATTCTCAAGATTCTTGGTGGCCAGGAACCACATCTCCTGGGTGTTCTTGGTGCGCACGGGGATGGTCTTGTTGACCTTGCCGCCATCGCTGACCACACGGATGGCAAACTGCTCGTTGCCGCCAGGCATGATCTGGGTGAACTGATAGGTGATGTATTCGCTGGTGTTGTAGGCATTCTTTACTTCCTGAAGCATGGGCTCGGCAGTATCGCAACGGAAGCGGACTACGCGTTCGCTGGATTCGAGCACATCGGTGACGGGATTGCGATTGACGGAGTATGACTGACCCTCGGTGAGGGCGAACTGCTGGATAAAGTCGTTGAGTGCACCACGAACCACGGTTGGGTACTTAACCTCGCTAGCTGGGCGAGCCTTTTGCCAATTGGCATTCTTCTGTGCAAAGGCGGTTGACAGGGCGCTGCTGGCGATGAGCAGCATGATGATTAGTCGTTTCATAATGTTGTAAATGTTTATTATTTCTGCATTGCTTGTTCTAAATTGTTACGTGATATCTCGAGTTCGAGCTCAACCCACTTGAGGTAGGCTTCGGCGGCCTGCTTTTTGAGCAGGGCGATCTCCTCGGGGGTGTGCTGATAGTTCTCAGGACGGGTAATGGGGATGTCGCGCTCGGTGATGACCTTCATCTTGGCGGCTGGCTGCGGAGCTGCTACGGCTACAAGCGGGGATGTCAGGGGACAGTGCCCTGGCAGGTCGCTGCCAGGGTCCTGTCCCCTGACATCCTCAACGGGCACTACCACAGGACTGCGGCGTACGGGCTTCTTGGCCTTAGGCTGGGCTGCTGGAACTGCGGGAGCTACAGGCTCTTGGCGCTTTACGCTGTCGGCAGCTGGTGCGCTTGGGGCGTCGGCCACGTTTACAGTGCCATGGGCCAGCATGGTCTGAGCGGTATCATCTGCACTACCCTGCCAGAACTTGGGCGGTGTGAGATAAACCACCAGTATGGCAGCTACACAGGCAGCTGCTATCCAGGGCCACACGCGGCGATGGCGGCGGGGCTGCTGGGCAGACATGCGCTGCATCAAGCGGGCATTGAGGTCGGCAGGCATCTGTGGCAACTGCTGCTCTTCCTGCAGTATGGCGTCGCGCAGATTCACGTCGGTTTGGCCCCAATTGTTGAACTTATCCTCTCTCATGATTGCAACATTTTTATGATTCTACATAGTTTCTTGCGGATTCGGCTCAGTCGCGAGGCTACGGTGACGGGCAGGCTCTCGGTGACAAAGGCTATATCCTTGATACTCATCTCCTCATAATAAAACATGGTGATGATGGCTCGCTCATCGGCGGGCAGATGGCGCAGCGCTGTGCGTATCAGCTGAACGGTGTCGGCATTGGGGTGACCGAAGGTCTCGTCGACTTCCTGTTCGGAGATGGCGCAGGCCTCGCTCTCGTGGTCGTCGAATGACACTACGGGCAGCGAACGCTGGCGCAGAAAACTGATTGACTCGTTGTAGGCTATGCGCGAAATCCAGGTCTTGAGGCTGGAGCGCTGCGGGTCGAACATAGAGATATGGCTGAACACGCGAACAAAAACGTCCTGATAAACCTCTTCGGCATCGGCCTGTGACGGGATGAGACGGGCCACCTGGGCAAACACGTAGCTGCCATAGTTGCTAAGCAACTGCTGCTGCGCCCGCTGGCTCTGCTGTAGCAGACCCTCGATCAGGTTTCGGTCGTTGTTGATACTTACAGTCATCTTTTCTCTCTGTTTTTTCAGTCTTCTACATATATATACGCAGAAAAAACTGTAAACATTGCAATCGATGAAAAAAAAATTTTTATGGTTGATGAAACGACTATGTGGACTATACTATCTTGAAGCGCACACGGAAGGAGTGTTCGTGCTCGTCCCAATTGGTGCCAAGCAGTTCGAAACGACCTATTTGCGAGGTGCTGCGCACATGTTTACCTATGCAGGGACACACGTCATAATCGCCTATGCGCACCAGTCGGATAGTGTCTGAAACATCAGCCGGCAGTCGGTCGGCAGATACCTCAGGCGGAAGGTTGTCGATGGTGGCATACTCGAACGTGACGGGCAGATCCTGAGCGATAAGCTCGTTCATGCGGTTCTCGATTTCGCGCTCGTCCTGGCGCGAGGGTTTCTGGTCCAGATGGAACGACATCTTACTCTTTTTGCGCTCCACATGGGCATTGAAGGACCGCCCGCAGCCAAACATACGGATCATGGTCTGATTTAACAGATGTTCGGCCGTATGGGCTGGCGGGAATTCCTCCTTATTGTGGTCGTTGAATACGTAATCGGCCATTATGCTCTGAATTTTAATATTGCAGCACTGTTGGGCTGAAGTTCTACAGGCACAGTGCCATCGCGCTTGAGTGTAATCTTGAGCTTGGCATCGGTGAACAGATCTGTGGCTGTGGCCGACTTCTCGTTGAGCTTAAGGTAGTCGAAGGCGTGGGCAGGTATGCAAATGTCCATAGTGGCTGGCACATCGGCAAAGTTGACTGCCACCAGTAGTACCTCGTTACCGGCCTTGCGCAGGAATGCATACTGGCGGGTGTACTGCTGGTTAACGTACATCAGGTCGAACGATACGCCTGAGGATACAGTCTTCTGACTGCTGGCGATGTTCATCACCTTATTATACATATCAAACGTATACTTCTCGCGGATAGTGTATTTGCGACTGAGGGCGTGAATCATGCTGTCAAGACTCCAGTAGTCAAAGATGGTGGTGCGACCATCCTGTCCGCTGAATCCCTCGGCATCCATACCACGCTCGCCGTACTCCTGACCAAAGTAGATCATAAGCGGATTCTGCTGTAACAGGGCAGAAACAACGAGTGCAGGCACACCCTTGCGGGCATCGCCGGCAAATTGCTGACTGGCTATGCGCTGCTCGTCGTGATTCTCTAGGAAATAGAGCATGTGATCGCGGATATCGTCAGTCTGCTGCCATGCTGTGGTAATGGCGTGGGTGCTCTGACTGCCACACATCACTGCGCGCAGTGTGTCGTACATGCCCACCTTGTCGTAGAGGTAGTCGAAACCTGCGTTGATATAGTTGCGATATTCAGCAGGATTATACACCTCGCCGATGAATATCACGCTAGGATTGCGCAGACGTACAGTATCGGTGGCCCACTGCCAGAAAGCGGCAGGCACCATTTCGGCCATATCGCAACGAAATCCGTCGATACCCTTCGACGCCCAAAATAGCAGGATATCTACCATCTTATTCCAAGTGTCGGGAATGGGATTGAAATGGGGCACACGACCAGCACAATAGTCCAGACCGTAGTTAAGTTTTACTGTCTCGTACCAGTCGTTCATGCCTGGAGCATTGTTGAAACAGTCGTTGCCAGTGGCCTTAGCGGGGTATTCTACGTAGGATTTCTTCTCACCATGATACAAGTCGAGATAAGGACTAAAGCTCATGCCAGGGCAATAGTAGAAATTGTTTTGCGGCGAGAATCCCTGCTGCGGATCATCGTTCTGGCCCAGGTCGCTTACGCCTTCGGGCTTGCAGATGGATTGATACTGGCGTGCTACGTGATTGGGCACAAAGTCGATGATGACCTTAAGACCAGCCTTGTGAGTACGCTCTACCAGTGCCTCGAACTCGCTCATACGCATATCTACAGCCACAGCCAGATCGGGGTCGACATCATAATAATCGGTAATGGCGTAAGGCGAGCCAGCCCTGCCCTTAACCACAGCCGGATGCTGGCGAGGAATGCCAAAGGCTGTGTAATCGGTCGTAGTGGCGTGGCGGATTACGCCTGTATACCATAGATGGCTCACGCCCATCTCCCTGATACGTTTCAGGACTGTGGGCGTGAAATCATTGAATTTTCCGCAACCATTCTCTTCAATAGTACCACCTACCTTACGAGTGGTATTCTTGTTGCCATATAGTCGCGTAAAAACCTGATAGATAATCGTCTTATTCGATGCCATGGGCAGTTACCTCCTTGTTAATTTTGGCTATCATACCCTGCAGAGCCTTACCAGGACCACACTCTGTGAAGTCGTCGGCGCCGTCGGCAATCATGTTCTGAACACTCTGAGTCCAACGTACTGAACTAGTGAGCTGTGCAATGAGGTTGGCCTTAATCTCAACTGGATCGGTATGAGGCTTAGCATCTACATTCTGATATACAGGGCACTTAGGAGTCTTAATCTCGGTAGCCTCGATAGCTGCCTGGAGTTCGTCCTTGGCTGGCTGCATGAGTGGAGAATGGAATGCACCACCTACCTTAAGCACCAGAGCGCGCTTGGCACCAGCAGCCTTGAGCTGCTCGCAAGCCACGTCGATAGCCTCTACATTACCACTGATAACCAACTGTCCTGGGCAGTTATAATTGGCAGGCACTACTACACCCTTGCCCATCTTGCTAACCTCGGCGCAAACCTCCTCTACCTTCTCATCTGGCAGAGCAATGATGGCAGCCATAGTTGAGGGCTGAGCCTCGCAAGCCTTCTGCATAGCCATAGCACGAGCATAAACCAGCTTAAGACCATCCTCAAAACTAAGAGCACCTGCGGCTGTGAGGGCAGAAAACTCGCCCAGAGAGTGACCAGCAGCCATCTTCGGATCGAATGCATCGCCCATGCATAGAGCAGATATAACGCTGTGGAGGAACACTGCAGGCTGAGTAACCTTGGTCTGCTTGAGTTCCTCGTCGCTACCTGCAAACATGATATCGGTGATGCGGTAGCCTAGAATATCGTTTGCCTTCTCAAAAAGTTCCTTTGCCAATGGGTTGGTATCATATAGATCCTTACCCATACCTACAAACTGTGCTCCCTGTCCGGGAAAAACAAATGCTTTCATCTTTTTAACCTTATTATTAAATTAAACTATTCACTATTTCACTTTCTCACCATTTTACTTTTTCACTTTTCCCCTCCTTTTTCTCATTTCAGGATGCAAAATTACTAAAACTTTCTGAAAAATGCACCTCTGAGGCCATTTTTTTAACGAAAGTGGTCAGAATATCGAAAAATCTGTGTAATTTTGCACTTAGAAAGAGAACAGATGGCGAAAATGAAGCTTATTGTAATGACGAAACCCACATTCTTCGTTGAGGAGGACAAGATACTTGCAAACCTCTTCGAAGAGGGATTGGAGAATCTTCACCTATATAAACCTGGCGCATCACCGATGTATTCGGAGCGCTTGCTCACACTGTTGGGCGAAGATTATCACAGCAAGATAACCGTTCATGGACACTTTTATCTGAAAGAGGAGTATCGCCTGCGCGGCATACATATAGATGATGCCAGGACCGAAGCCCCCGTGGGCTACAAGGGCAACATCAGCCGGACGTGCCACGCTATCGACGAGCTAAAGGAGACGAAGAAGAAGACGAACTACGTATTCCTGCACTCCATCTTTGACAGTCAGACCAATGCCGACGAGAAGCAGTCGTTTACGATAGAAGAACTGAGGGTTGCGGCCAAACAAGGACTTATAGACAAGAAGGTGTATGCCCTGGGCGGCATGAATCTGGACCGCGTGAAGGAGATAAAAGACCTGGGATTTGGAGGTATGGTGATATGCGGTGACCTGTGGAACAGATTCAACATCCACAACGAGATAGACTACAAGGCGCTGCTGAACCACTTTGAAAAGTTGCGTAAAACGATAGATTAATTTTAGGACTAACAACTAAATATAGGTATTAAAAACATGAGTGAGAAGAGCTCTTACATGGTATTCTCTGGAACAGCAACGAGATACCTGGCAGAAAGGATCTGCCAAAGTCTGGGTTGCCCGCTAGGACAGTTGCAAATCACAAAATTCTCGGACGGAGAGTTTGCTGTATCGTACGAGGAAAGTATTCGCGGACGCGACATCTTCCTGGTGCAGAGCACATTCCCCAACAGCGACAATCTGATGGAGTTGCTCCTGATGATCGATGCAGCCAAGCGCGCTTCGGCCCGCACCATCAATGCCGTTATCCCATACTTCGGATGGGCACGACAGGACCGCAAGGATAAGCCACGCGTTAGCATTGGCGCTAAGCTAGTGGCCGACCTGCTGAGTGCGGCTGGTGTGAATCGAGTGATAACAATGGACCTGCACGCTGACCAAATTCAGGGTTTCTTTGATGTTCCAGTAGACCATCTGTATGCATCAAACGTGATTATCCCCTATCTGCAGTCGCTCAACCTCGACAATTTGGTTATCGCATCGCCCGACGTAGGCGGATCGAAGCGTGCTAACACATACGCCAAGTATCTGGGTTGCCCACTGGTGCTGTGCAACAAGACTCGCGCACGTGCCAATGTGGTAGCTACAATGCAGATTATCGGTGAGGTTGAGGGTAAGAACGTGGTGATTATCGACGATATGGTAGACACTGCAGGCACCATCACCAAGGCTGCCGACCTGATGAAGGAGCACGGAGCCAAGACCGTACGTGCATGTGCCAGCCATTGTGTGATGAGCGGACCTGCCAGCAATCGTGTGCAGGAATCGGCTCTCGAGGAGATTGTTTTCACCGACTCTATCCCATATACTCAGCGCTGCGCCAAGGTTAAGCAGCTAAGCGTGGCCGACATGTTTGCCGAAGCCATCCGCCGAGTTATCGACAATAAGAGCATTAGCGACCTTTATATCGTTTAAATGATATACCGTAATGTTATAAGACTGGCTGCTGCAGGCATGGTGTTCTGCGCATGCCAGTCTGATTCGTATAAAATAAAGGGGTACGCCAGCAAGTTGAAGGATGGCGATACGATAACCCTAGCGCTAGAGGACCACCAGCAAAAGATACTGGGACAAACACTGGTATCGCAGGGTACGTTTGCACTATCGGGGACTACTGATACTACAGTATTCTGCCGCGTATACCTGAACAGTAATCCGCTATCGAACGCAAGCTTCTTTCTTGAGCCAGGCAACATCACTATCGAGTTGAACCCCTACCCACAGCAATCGAGGGTTTCAGGCACGGTGATGAACAACGAGTGGCAGAAACTGAACGACCAGGTACAGGCGCTAGGCGACAAACTGATACGTACCGCCGAGGCTTCGGCAAAAACGGATGCAGAAAATCGGCACCTGCTGCAATCAGAAGTTGACAGCCTGCACCATGAGATATCAAGCTGCATCAAGAGCACAGCCCAACGGAATAAAGATAATGTGCTAGGAAAATATATCGAAGAAAACTACAAAGAACCCGAGTTCAAATGAACCCGGGTCTCTTTTTAATTATTAACCATTGTAGTTAGGAAGCTCCAGCCACTTGATGTAGCAGAAGTCCTGACGATGTGGCAATGACTTGTGCTTAGGATACATACGAACAGCACTCTTGTACTGACCAGCCTGCTGTGGAGAGAGTGTTGCCTCAAAGGTGTAGTTGTAGCCCTCGTGGCCCACCATCTTGAGTGGCTCGATAGAGAAGATGCGCTCCTCGCCATCCTTGTTGATAAAGACGTTAACCTTCTCGAGTGCTACTGCATCGTCGAGTCCTTGCTCATTGATGACATAACGCAGAGTGTACTTCTGAGCTGTCTCGATACCTGCTGCAGGATAATCCCACTCGCTAGATACCACGTGGATTGCATCCCAACGCTCTGCAACGGTCTCCTTCCACTGGGCTATATCCTTAGCAAGACGGTTGTTATCCTTAGTGATCTCCTTGAAACGCTTAGCCTGCTTGTTGTAGAACTTATCATAGTAGTCGTCAAGCTGGCGCTTCATAGTGTAGTGAGGGGCAATCTGGGCGATAGAGTTCTTGATAACCTTAATCCATCCCTTAGAGATGCCCTTCTTGTCCTTATCATAATAAAGAGGTATAATCTCGTTTTCGAGCAGGCCGTAGATAGTAGCGGCGTCGAGATTGTCCTGATAGCCCTGATTCTGGTATGTGCGCTTCTCGGTGAGAGCCCATCCGGCACCCTCGCGATAGCCCTCAAGCCACCATCCGTCCTTAACACTGAGGTTTACTACACCGTTCATCTCTGCCTTCTCGCCTGATGTACCTGATGCCTCGAGAGGACGTGTAGGTGTGTTCATCCAGATATCAACACCTGATACAAGACGACGAGCCAGCAGGAAGTCATAGTCCTCGAGGAAGATAACCTTACCTAGGAACTCAGGACGCTGCGAAATCTCGTAGATGCGCTGAATCAGACCCTGGCCTGCACCATCGGCAGGGTGAGCCTTACCTGCAAACAGGAAGATTACTGGATGTTCGGGATCGTTGACGATCTTTGACAGACGATCGAGGTTGGTGAACAGCAGGTGTGCACGCTTGTAAGTAGCAAATCGACGGCAGAAACCAATAACGAGTGCGTTAGGATTCATGCTGTTGAGTAGTGATACCACACGTGATGGGTCACCCTGATTCTTGAGCCACTTCTCGCGGAACTGTTCCTTGATGTAATCGAAGAGTTTGTTCTTCAATGCCATACGTGTCTCCCAAACTTCCTCATCAGGACAATTGTAGATACCATGCCAGATTTCCTCGTTGCTCTGATCGCTCATGTGCTTAGCATCAAAGTACTTGGAATATACCTTTCGCCACTCGGTAGCACACCATGTGGGGAAGTGAACACCATTGGTAACGTAGCCCACGTGGTTCTCCTCAGGATAGTATCCTGCCCAAATTGGAGCAAACATCTTCTGTGATACCCAGCCATGAAGCATAGATACACCATTTACTTCCTGACAAGTGTTGCAGGCAAAGGTACTCATACAGAACTTTTCACTGTGGTCATCGGGGTTGGTACGACCCATGCCGATAAACTCATCCCACGAGATACCAAGCTTCTGTGGATAACCACCCATGTACTTGCCGAACAGGCCCTCGTCGAAATAGTCATGACCAGCTGGCACTGGAGTGTGAACAGTGTAAAGCGAAGAAGCACGAACCAGCTCCATAGCCTGGTTGAAGGTCAGACCCTCTTCGATATAGTCGCACAGACGCTGCAGATTGCAGAGTGCAGCGTGGCCTTCGTTACAATGATAGATATCTTTCTTAATGCCCAGCTTCTTGAGCAGCAGCATACCACCGATACCAAGCAGAATCTCCTGCTTAAGGCGGTTCTCCCAATCGCCACCATAAAGACTGTGGGTAATGGGCTTGTCGAACTCAGAGTTCATCTCGTTGTCGGTATCGAGCAGATACAGTTTTACACGACCAACGTTAACGCGCCATACATAAGCATGAACCTGATAGTTGGTGTAAGGCACATCAATAACTAATGGATTACCATCCTGGTCAAGCTGACGCTCGATAGGCAGACTGCTAAAGTTCTGGCTCTCGTAGTTTGCAATCTGCTGACCCTCCATAGACAGGCTCTGTGTAAAGTATCCGAAACGATACAGAAAACCTACAGCACACATATCAACGTTGCTGTCAGAAGCCTCCTTAACATAGTCGCCAGCAAGCATACCCAGACCACCCGAATAAATCTTAAGGGCAGAGTGGATACCATACTCCATGCAGAAGTAAGCTACTGACGGACGCTTAGAATCGGGCTTTACGTCGATATACTTACGGAACAGGTCGTAAACACTCTTGATACGCTTCATCAGCGCCTTATCCTTTACAATATCTTCTTTACGAGCAAAACTCAAACGTTCCAGCAGCATTACTGGATTGTGTTTTACTTCATGGTAAAGCTCAGGGTCAAGGTCGCGGAACAAATCGCGAGCCTCGTAGTTCCATACCCACCACATATTGTGGGCAATCTCGTCCAAACACTTCAGTTCTGCAGGAAGACTAGACTTAACGGTCAACTCCTTCCACTGTGGAGCATTTGCATAATCAGCTTTAATTTTCATAATCTCTCAAATTTTAATATTTGAATTTTTGTTTTCTTTTTATTGATTTATCTTGTTAGAGAATCTTCTTACGATCTTCAGCCTTACGGAGCGCTAAATCATAGGCCTCGTAATAGTACTTGATAAATTCTGACCAGAGGGCCTTCTTCGACAAGGCATCAGCATTCTTTCTGCAGGTCTCAATCTGCTTTTTAGTCATATTCGAGAACTCTGCCACAGTATCTTTAATATTATCGGCCACTTCAGAGTAATTATAGTCTGTGCGATGAATCACCTTAACACCATCCTCCAGATCACCATCCTTGCCGAATACGGTATTGACCCAAAGGCCGAAACCTGCAAGATCGGTAGTGATGCATGGCACCTTGAACGCGATAGCCTCAAGCGGCGTATAGCCCCAAGGCTCATAATACGAAGGATAGATGCAAAGGTCGTTGCCCAGCACCACATCATAATATGTAAGATCTACGATACCATCGCTGCCATCAAGATAACAAGGCAAGAAAATCACTTTAACCTTATCGTCCTTCTGGTTGTGCATATCGTAGTACTTCATCATTCCAAGCACGTTGTCGTGACTCATGTTGTGCAGCCAGTGGGTAACCTGAGGCACATCGAGTGGAGTGTCAAACTTCTGTCCGCTCTTCAGTCGCTCCTGCAAATCCTTACGCGGTTCACCAACCCAACCAGGGACCTCAATAAAGGCTACAACCTTCTTTTTCAGGTCGCGATCGCGCAGCAGACGGTTCATAGCTTCTACAAACACATCGATACCCTTATTACGGAACTCGTATCGGCCTGAGGTAGAAACAAGCAGCGTATCGTCATCGAGATTCTCGCCAAGCAGAGCATTGGCAATATCGAGCATTTTACGACGAGCAGCTTTGCGTTTGCGTGTGAACACTGCCGCACTGGGCACAAAGCTATTGTCAAAACCATTTGGCAAAACTACGTCGACTGGCTTGTCGAGCAACTCTACACACTCCTTAGCTGTAATTTCGCTAACTGTAGTAAAACAGTCAACATTATGTGCCGTCTGCTTCTCGATGGAGTGCTTTGACTCCATATTCAGTTCTCCAGCCATCTGATCACCATTATAGGCAAACAGGTAATCGTAGAGAGGTTTCATGTTACCAGCAATCGAACGTCCGATACTTGTAGCATGGGTAGTGAAGATTGTTCCTATTTGGGGCAACTTATTGTTAATATAGAGTGCTCCTAATCCGCACATCCACTCGTTGGCGTGATAGATAACCTTGGTATTCTCATTCCATTTTCCGCTTTCCACATTCCACTTATAGAAGCTCTCGGTAACTAGGGCTGCGGCATACGAAAACATCGATGCCTCGTCGTAATCACCATAGGCATGAAGCGAATCTACGCCATAGTGTTCCCACAGCCAACCATATATTTCATTCTTTTTCTCGAAATACGGATTAAAGTCAACTAATATAGCGATAGGAGCACTAGGCACCGTCCAGCGGCCAACTCTAACCTTAAGCCCCTGCTCCTTTGCCTCCCATTGCCAATCTGCAAAGAGTGAATGATCTTCCTTAAAATAAGGACACTCTTGCTCTTTCCAGAAATCAGGACCTATGAAGATTATCTTATCCTCAAGAGCTTCCTGTAGGGTCTTGGCACGTGTCGAAAGGACTGTATAAATTCCCCCTACCTTATTGCAGACTTCCCAACTTGACTCGAAGATGTAGTCTGGCATTAACAGTTTTTTCGCCATATTAAACTAACTAATTTGCTGCAAAGATACTTAAATATTTTTAAATTCCACAACGTTTTTGCTAAATTTTTATTCGTAAACGTTTAAATAATGATTTAGATTAGTATCTTTGCCCCTAAATTATTATATGTATTGATTATGAATAAATTAATAGCAATATCACTTTTTTGCCTCACAGCCATCGGTATGAAAGCTCAGAGCAATAACGAGCCCTTCCACGCTTACCTATTTAATAATGAATTTGATGTTTTTCTTCGTATCAATTTATATGAACAAGATGTAAATGTGCCAGGCCAAGATCTCTTTGGTCAAGTGCCTGGTTATCTCGGCAAGAAGAATAATTCTTTCGTCTGGCTCATCACATCTGCAAAAATCAACGGCAATAAGGCGCAACTACAATTAATCAACGACTATGGCAGCGAAGACCTTACTGCATCCTTAACCCTTAAGAACGACTCAATCTATATACTGAAACAGGAAAGCGGCAGCACATTAAAAGTCCCCAACAAAGGCAAGTGGTTAAAACTCCCTAAGACGATGGAATTCAAAAGAAAATAAACATAAAAACTAGGGATTAACCTGCTGGCCTAACGCCTGTTTGATATGAGTATCAAGGATATGGAAAGATGGATCTACCATACCTACATGTCCATGACCATCTATCTCATATAAATAGGTTTTCTTATGTCCAACTAGTTTCATCATACGTGCCAGATACTGGTTTTCATCATACCGTCCATAGAGTTCCAGCTCTCTATCACCACAGATAAGAACTAGCGGTGGACAATCATTACGCACCCAATATAGAGGAGCATACTGATCAATAGTAGGCTGTAAAGCACTAATTCCATGCATCTTACGAACATTATAATGAGTAATAGCTTGACCGCTAAAAGGAATATATAACCATACACTATCTGCATCTATATTATAGTTTTTAAGCCAAACTTTGTTCAAACACAGCATCATGGCAAGATATCCACCAGCAGAATGTCCCGTTACAACTATTTTCTTAGAATCACCACCATATTCCTTAGCATGATTAAATGCCCATGCTACAGCCTCGGCTGCATCATCAAGCGTCTTATCAACAGTTACATTGGGCAATAATCGATAGTTAGCACCAATTACTACATAACCTTTATCCTTAAGTCGTTGCGGAATCTCCTTTTGTCCAGCTTCCAATCCACCACCATGAAACCACACAATGACAGGACAATCTTTTTTAGATTCAGGATAATATACGTCTAATTTCAAACGCTCTTTAGCATATTTATCGGTTTTTTTAGTGAAACTGATGTTTGAAACAGTTTTGTAAGTTTGCGCATTGATGGCAATAACCATCATGAGCATTACGGATAAAATGTTTAATCTCTTCATAGTTCGTTAGTTTTTATTGAACATTAAAAGCCCCAGAGATGTGTATCTCCAGGGCTCTTCTTTAAAAAAGACGGCGGCTTCCTACTCTCCCGCATTGCATTGCAGTACCATCGGCGCAGGTGGGCTTAACTTCTCTGTTCGGAATGGGAAG
>ONYZ01000002.1 GCA_900322175.1 uncultured Prevotella sp. | reverse complement strand
ACTATGATTAACAGAGAAATGGAAGGATGGATGGCAGGGCATACTATAAAATATCGGATGGCAAGCTGATAGGAGTCTTCAACCGTACAGGTCGAAAAAATTTATACCTCCGTGCAATCACTGCACTAATTGTCTTAGCTAACAAAAAAACTGTTGCAAAGGTAGTAATTTTCAGCGAATTGACCAAATAATCTTGGTTTTTTCTGGTAAAAATCATATATTTGCACACAGATATGAAACAAATCGAGGTTGTAGCAGCCATAATATGCAAGGACGATAAGATATTCGCCACCCAGCGTGGGTATGGCGATATGAAGGATGGATGGGAATTTCCCGGTGGAAAGGTGGAGCCCGGAGAGTCCTTGGAAGATGCCTTGAAACGGGAGATTCTAGAGGAGCTTGAAACAAAAATCTCTGTGGAAAGACTTGTCCAGACTGTAGAATGCGACTATCCTAGATTTCATCTGAAGATGCATTGCTTCTGGTGCTCAATAGAGAACGGAAGCCTAAACCTAAAAGAGCATGAAGCTGCCAAGTGGTTAAGTAAGGAACAACTTGATAGTGTAGATTGGCTTCCAGCGGACAAGATAGTTGTAGACACAATAAAATCGGAATTATAATATGGACAAACTTACCCCCGAACAGCGACACCGCAATATGGCGGCGATTCACGGCAAGGATACCAAGCCGGAGATGATTGTGCGCCGTGGGCTTTGGAAACGTGGATTCAGGTATCGATTAAATCACAAACGCCTACCTGGCCATCCAGATTTGGTGCTGAGGAAGTATCGTACATGCATATTTGTAAACGGCTGCTTCTGGCATGGTCACAAAGTGGATACGGGCACAATGGATAATTCTGCTTGTTGCAAGATACCAACATCCAATCATGATTTCTGGGTGGCGAAGATTCGCAGGAATAAGGAGCGTGATAAGGAGGAACAACGTAAACTGGCTGAGATGGGATGGCATTGCATTACTGTTTGGGAGTGTGAGTTGAAACCAAAACAGAGGAAACAGACATTGGATTCAATAGCGTTTACGTTGAACCACATCTGGTTGCAGGATCATGGTGCTAAGACGGTTTCTTATCCGAAAGTGGAAGAGGAAAAAGAAAACTGCTTAATGGCTGCGGAGGAAAGAATATGAAATAAAAATAGGGGAGCGAACATCACTGTTGGCTCTCCAGGAATGACTTTTAATTAACTAAAAATAAATGAATGTGTTACGCCCTGCGCATCACTGCGAAAAAAGGGCTTACCAAAAACCTTAACCATTAATTTTCTTTTTCGGGTGCAAAGGTAATGCTTTTATTTGGATTGTGCAAAAAAAATGCAATTGGAATAGTCATTGTTACAACTTCTAGTTCAGAATTGTATATATTTTAGAAAAATATGCCTATAAATATGAGTTTGCCTAGGTGTTTTCTTGGCTATTATTAATAAGGTAATAGGAGTGGGGGATAAGATGACGAAAGCGAGTTATCTGAAAGAGTTACACCAGATAATATATGAAAACGATGTGTTTGACTACCTAGATGATGATGAGATGACTAGAATGAATCTACTAAGTTCCGTAATAAAGCAAAGATGGGTGTGAAATCGAGGAATTTTTAGGGTGTAAAATCGAAGGAGTTGTTAACTGCGGTTAACGGCTCCTTTTAAAATTCCGTGTTTCAAAAATAGACTTCCCAGTTCGAGGAATTTCTCGAGTTTGCATTATATTTTATTGTACCTTTGCACTCGCAATTAAGAAATAAAATGTTTTACTAATTTTAAAAAGTATATAAGTATGAAAAGAAGAGTTTTGTATGTAGAGAACTTCGCAAAGATTGAAAAGGTTATCCCCCAGAACCTGAGTAATGAATTCGACATAGATGAGCGCGCTGGTGATACAGATACAGCGCGAGGCTGCTGCACTGCAGCGACAACTGAGAAAACAAAAGAAAATAAACAAAGAACTGGAGATGAAACTAAAGAGGTATGAATGGTGAGCAAGAGACCGTAAGAAACCTGTATGGTATCGAGGTGAAGCGCTGCTGTGCTTCGTGCCAATACAAATCAATCGACTATAAGGGTGTGCGCATCTGCAATATGCTAAACCTGAAAGTGCAGCACAGCTTTAAATGCAGCAGTTGGAAGATGAGTTATGGCTTGCAAAAGGCCGGTAATGCTCAGGGTGTAGTACGCCATATAATAACAAAAAAATAGTAATAGAATAGTAAAAGTATGCGAAAGTTAGTTTGGATGATTAATGCAGCCGAGGTAGTAAAAACCGTAAAGGCAGGTAAGAAATTGCAAGGTGTGATAGCTTGGGACGACAAGTTGGGCATGATAACTATTAAGGCCATTATGGTTTTCTAACGATGGTTCATTGGTTCAAATATGGAACAGATAGTACAATTAAACAATCAAGCAAAACTCTCCGAGCATTTGGCTTCGCCGAGTGAGGCTGCGCTCGGCCATTCGAACAAGCTCGATGGCTCTCGCTTATCGCCTCACTTCAAGCTCGGGGGCTGCAATCCTACTGGATTACGCAGATGAATCGCATCAGGACTTTGATGAAATACTGATAGAGCGAAACCGCCACGGGGCCATCTGGCTGCACTTTGCGGTGCGTCCGAAGGGTAATCGACGTAAGGTGCTTTCTATTAATGTTTAAGCATGGCGGACGATTTTTCTTGCTAAGTTCTTCTTTATTTCCAATTTTATTTGTATCTTTGCCGATGTATAGCGGTATATGCTGGATTGATATTTAACAACTAAAACTATATGATTATGAGGAAACTACTTGTATTACTCGCGATGATTTTGCTGCCTATGATGGCAAGTGCCCAAACTGTGGTGGTTGACGGAATTACCTACAAACTAATTACTAAAGGAAAAATCGCTGAGGTGATGGAGTCAAGAGATAGTACCATCATGGAAATCGAAGTATGGGACGAAAAGGGAGATAGCATCAAACTTGATTCTATAGTAGTACGGAAACCGTATTCTGGCGATGTTGTTATCCCAGAACAGTTTATTTATGATGATATTACTTACACTGTAATAAGTATTGGAGGTCATGCTTTTGAAGGTACTTCAATAACTTCAATAACGATTCCTAATAGTTTAAAAAGTATTGATGAATATGCATTTTATAAATGCGCCAAACTCTCTGCAGTGAAGGTCTACGATTTGACAGCTTGGTGTAATATAGATTTTAAAGGATTTGCAGCCTCTCCTCTACAGTACGCCCATCGTTTGTATGTGAATGATGAAGAAATAGTTGATTTGGTAATCCCCTCAAAAGTGACCACAATAAATAGAGATGCTTTTAAAGGGTGTACAAGTATAACTTCTGTTACATTTCCAAATAGTGTAACAAGCATCGGATACGAATCTTTTTATGATTGTACGAACTTAACATCTGCAACAATAGGCGATAATAATAATGTGGCATCTACAATCATTGGTTTTAGAGCATTTTCTAGGTGTAGTGTATTGGAATCTGTAACAATAGGAAATAATGTCAAGCAAATTGAACGTAATGCCTTTGAATATTGTATTAGTCTTGATTCCATTACAATTCCAAATTCAGTAGAAAGTATTGGTACCCATGTTTTTATGGGTTGTACAAATCTGTCTTCTGTTAAGCTACCTGAGAATATTTCAAGTATTGAATGGGCTACATTCGCTGGATGTACTAGCTTAGAGTCAATTGTAATCCCGAATAATGTCAAAACTATAGGAGAAGGTGCGTTTTCTGGATGTACAAATCTTACTTCGATCATCCTTCCCAATAACTTGTCATCCATAGGCGCGATTGCTTTTGAGGAGTGTTCTAGTTTAACCTCAATTACTATTCCGGACAAAGTGACAACTATTGAAATGGGAACATTTCATTATTGCAAAAAACTGACAGATATTACTCTTGGCAGAGGTATAAAATCATTAAGTTGTGGTTCTTTTGCATTTTGTCCTCAACTGTCAAATGTATATTGCTATGCAAAAGATGCCCCTATCTGTAATAATGGATGTACTAGTTATTATGGTAAGGCGACAGGACCTTTTAAGGATTCTTATATAGAATATGCCACTCTTCACGTGCCGGCACAGTCTGTTGATGCATATAAAGCTGCTGAGCCATGGAAGGATTTCAAGGAAATTGTGCCAATAGAAGGTACAGAATCAGGCGAACCGACTGAGACAGATGATGATAAGATTGTTGTAGCGGGATTTTCAGCTACAAAGGGACAACAAGCCACCTTTAGCATCAACTTGGAAAACAAGGATACAGACCTGACTGCCTATCAGTTTGACTTGACGCTGCCAGATGGTATATCACTGAGCGTGAATGATAAGGGGAAGTACGTTGTTACGAAGACAAACCGTTATGAAGACGATAATCAGAAGTTGGACATTTCTAAGATGGAAGGTAATACTTATCGCTTCGTATGCTCCTCGATGTCGAGCGAAAAGATTACAGGAACGAGTGGTGCTATTCTGAATGCTGCCCTGACTATAGGCGCAAGTGTTAATGATGGAAACTATGAGGCTGCGATTGCGAATATCATTGTCACCAAGGTAAACGGAACGCAACTGAAATTGAAGGATGCAAAGTTCAACATTGTTGTGACCAATATCATTAAGGGCGATGCCAATGGCGATGGTGAGGTAAACGTTTCGGATATTGTAGAAATCATAGACTATATCATGAATAAGCCTTCCGATAAGTTCGTGTATGCAGCTGCTGACCTGAATGAAGATGGTGAGGTGAACGTGACAGACATTGTGAAGGTGGTATATATCATCATGTCATCTGGCAGTAATGCGCCTAAGCGTGCCTCTGTAGTTGAAATGGCAGATAACGACCAATTGACTTTGGTAGTAAGTGATAAGTCATTGACACTCTGTCTTGATAATGAAGCACAGTATGTGGCCTCACAGTTTGAAATCAGACTTGGTGACGGTCAGACACTCGAAAGCATCAGCCTGAACAACAAACGTAGCGGAGGTCATCTGATGTCATACGCAAAGACTGGAGATAATCTCTATAAGGTTGTGGTGTACTCAACAGATAATTGTCCGTTTAATGGCAATAGCGGTGAGCTCTTGTCATTCAAGGTTTCTGGAATAGGAAATGTGGAAGTTAGCAACATCTTGTTCGTAACCAGTAGAGAGACGGAGAAGTTGTTCCCAGCATTAGTCGCAGGCACTACAGGTATTGATGTGATCAAGACTTCTGAGGCTATGGATATTTATAGTGTTGATGGGCGTCTGATTCAAAAGCAAGCCACGAATACGAATGGATTGAAGAAGGGTGCGTATATTATTAGTGGTAAAAAAATGATTGTAAAATGAAACATAGCAGATTAATGATACTGACTATACTGCTCACTCTGGTGGGCAGTATATTGGCCGACAACCTGACTGTACCGAGTGTGGTACTGAATGCAGGTGAAACCAAAGATGTGACGATTAATCTGAATAGCTCTGAAGCGGAGCCTTGGTGAATATGACTTTACAGGCTGATGAAAGTGCCAGTGCAGGAACGAAGCAGGGGCAAATTAAGTCGCAAGTGTTTACGGAGATTAATGGCAATCAAGTGAAGTGGGACGATTTGTTATTCAACATCTCTATTGCTTCTTCTTCGGGAAGTAGTACTGAAGCCAGTAGCCTGATGGTATCGAAAATTGAACTGAAGACAGGAAATTCGCAAGAAGCGACTATCAACCTGATCAGTTTGATGTCGTTTTGCCAGAAGGTGTCAGTATTGCCAAGAAAGATAATGGAAAACTGAAAATCAGTCTGAATGCAGACCGTATCAATGATCATACGCTGACGGTTCAGGATTTAGGTTCGGGTAGCTATCGTTTATTGTGCTTCTCTATGACGAATGCTGAACTCTATGGGATGAGCGGAGCCTTGCTGAATATGACTTTACAGGCAGATGAAAGTGCTAGTGTCGGAACGAAAGAGGGGGGCATCAAGTCGCAAGTGTTCACGGAGACTAATGGTAGTCAAGTGAAGTGGGATGATGTGTTATTCAATATTTCCATTACAGCAGCTGCCATTCCAGAGATTACGGCAGACAACAAGAGTCGTAAGTATGGCGAAGACAATCCGGAACTGACCTATACGACAACTGCGACATTGATTGGCGTGCCCCAATTGACAACAACAGCAACTAAGATTTCGCCCGTAGGAGAGTACGATATTGTAGTGGAAAGGGGAACGGTACAAGGTAACTATACTTCGAAGAATGGTAAACTGACCATTACGAAGGCTCCATTGACGATTACTGCAAAGAGTTATACCATCAAGCAGGGTGATGCATTGCCAACGTTCGAGGCAGAGTATACTGGATTCAAAAACAATGAGACTGATGTAAAGAAGCCTACATTATCAACAACTGCAACTTCTGCTAGTGTCCCTGGAACATATGAGATAATCGTATCTGGAGCCGATGCTACCAATTATGACATCTCATATGTAAAAGGTACATTGACTATTACCAAGGCTGATGAAGTTGTAGTAACAGCAAAGAGCTATAGCAGGAAGTATGGAGAGGCTAATCCTACGTTTGAGTATACTACCTCTGGCGCTATATTGGGTGGTACACCAAATATCAGTTGCTCAGCAACAGCAACATCACCTGTTGGAGAGTACGACATTGTAGTTTCCAAGGGAAGCATCACTAATTACAATGTAACTTTTGTGAATGGTAAACTGACCATAACGAAGGCTCCGCTGACGATTACTGCTAAGAGCTACATCATTAAGCAGGGTGATGCATTGCCAAAAAGAAGCCTACATTATCAACAACTGCAACTTCTGCTAGTGTCCCTGGAACATATGAGATAATCGTATCTGGAGCCGATGCTACCAATTATGACATCTCGTATGTAAAAGGTACACTGACAATATCAGCAGTTGAGATAGAGCCTGTGTCAGAAACGAAGACGACGACATTTAGCGAGATCGTAAATGAGAATACAGACTTGTCGAATACTATTATTGACAATACTTACTTCACAGTGAATGCAGAAAACGGTGATAGATA
This sequence comes from uncultured Prevotella sp., assembly GCA_900322175.1. Lineage (GTDB taxonomy): Bacteria > Bacteroidota > Bacteroidia > Bacteroidales > Bacteroidaceae > Prevotella. Next base: position 102,011 of record ONYZ01000002.1, on the reverse strand, counting down.
TGATGCAACGGAACAAGCCATTGTACTGAACTCAACAACGACGGCAGAGCAGATGATTACAGTACAGAACGCGAAGGTGGGTGATGCCACCATGCAGGAGAACTTTAATGGTATTATCTTTGAGGCGTCTGCAGGTAAAGGTACTATAACTGTTGAGGTCAAGACTATTGGTTCTCACGTTCTGAACGTTCAGATAGGTAATGGTGAACCAACGATGATTACCAAGTTGGAACGTGGAACAGTGGATGTGCCTTACAACATTACAGCTCCCACCTACGTCTATCTGTATGCTTCTACGTTTGGGGCCAGTGGTACACCAAAGAGTGCAGCTGTAGCCAACAGCGTACTGCTCTATAGTTATAAGGTGACTGTGACAATAAATGGCATCCAAGTAGTGACTTGTGACAACTTGGAGAATTCGAAATGGTACACAACAGACGGATTCCAGTTGCAAGGCAAACCTACCAAGAAGGGCCTCTATATTGTGAATGGACGCAAGGTTATCGTAAAGTGATAAAGGCGATATAATAAATTAGTTTTAAAAATCGGATTCCCATAGGTACGCAGGTACATTTCACTTGGCTTTGCCTAGTGAAGCTACTAGTTTGCAACCAGGTTGCAGAACAAACTATGTACCTTTGCACCCAGAAAATGAATAAAAGAATTATAATATGGGACATAATCACGAACATCACGCTCACTGCGAATCATGCAGTCATCACGAACACGAACATGAGCATCATCACGAGCATAACACTCGCGAGCAGCTAATAGTGATAATAATCACTGCAGTAATGCTTGTTGCTGCTGTGGTGATTGAGCATACATTAGTCTTGCAAACATGGCAGTTGTTGCTGGTGTATCTTATACCTTATATAATAATAGGGCACGATACGCTGAAAGAGGCTGCTGAGGGACTGATAGAGGGTGACCCGTTTAATGAGCACTTCCTGATGTCGATAGCTACCATCGGAGCGCTGTGTATAGGTTTTCTGCCAGGGGCTGAGACTCAATTCCCTGAGGCTGTATTCGTAATGCTGTTCTTCCAGGTAGGCGAACTGTTTGAAGGATATGCTGAGGGTAAGAGCCGGGATAGCATTGCGCATCTGATGGAGATAAAGCCGGATAGCGCTACGCTCGAATCAAGAAGTGAGAAGGGAGAAGTTAGAGAAAAGACAGTATCGCCCGAAGAAGTGAAGGTGGGGGATACGATTATCATCAGGCCAGGCGAGAAGGTGCCGCTGGATGGAGTGGTGATAGAGGGGAAGAGTGCGCTGAACACGGTGGCTCTGACTGGCGAATCGCTGCCTCGCGATGTGGCTGTGGATGACGAGGTGATCTCTGGTTGCGTGAATCTGAGTGGAGTGATACGCGTGAGAGTGATCAAGCCATTCGGCGAGAGCACTGTATCGAAGATTATCAAGTTGGTTGAGAACGCTGGCGAACATAAGTCGCAGAGCGAGACGTTTATCACCCGTTTTGCACGTGTATATACGCCTGTAGTGGTGTTTGCGGCTATGGCACTGGCAGTAGTGCCCACGTTGTTTGGTGGTGCGTTCAGCACTTGGCTGTATCGCGCATTGATGTTTCTGGTGGTATCTTGTCCTTGCGCACTGGTAATCAGCGTGCCGCTTACGTTCTTTGGCGGTATCGGTGGTGCATCGCGTCGCGGCATACTTATCAAGGGGGCCAATTATATCGATGTTCTGGCTAAGGTGAAGACGGTAGTGTTTGATAAAACAGGTACTCTTACCCACGGACAGTTTGCTGTGACGGCTGTCCACCCAGACAGCTGCGACGAACATCATCTGTTGCACTTGGCTGCCCATGTAGAACACTTCTCTACCCACCCGATAGGTGCTGCCTTGAGGGATGCATTCCCTGATGAGGCTACCGACGGCTGCAAGATAAGCGATGTGCGCGAGGTGGCCGGACAGGGCATTGTGGCTAGAGTGGGTGATAAGGAGGTGGCAGTGGGTAATACCAAACTGATGGATGCTATCGGCGCAAAGTGGCACGACTGTAAGCACTTGGGTACTATCATCCATGTGGCCATCGATGGGGTATATGCAGGACATATCGTTATCAACGATCAGGTGAAACCAGATAGTGCCGAGGCTATCGCATCGCTGAAGGAACTTGGAGTAGAGCGCACCGTGATGCTGACAGGCGATCGCCGCGAAGTGGCCGAGAATGTAGCAAACACACTGGGGCTGACCGAATATCACGCAGAGTTGTTGCCTGCCGACAAAGTCGCCAAGGTTGAAGAATTGTCAATTCCACTCGCCTTCGTGGGCGATGGTATCAACGATGCACCTGTGCTGGCTCGAGCCGATGTGGGTATAGCTATGGGAGGTCTTGGCAGTGATGCCGCTATCGAGGCTGCCGATGTGGTATTGATGGACGACAAACCGTCAAAGATAGCGCTGGCCATCCGTATTGCCCGTCGCACCATCGCGATAGCTCGCCAGAATGTGGCGTTTGCTATCGGTGTGAAACTGGCTGTACTTGTATTAGCCGCACTAGGTATGGCTACCATGTGGATGGCAGTGTTTGCTGATGTAGGTGTGACTGTACTGGCTGTACTTAATGCTATGCGCGCACTCCGTGCGTAGCATTAAGTGTACACCCGCACGGAATCGAACCGTGACCAACGGAACCGGAATCCGTTATTCTATCCTTTAAACTACGGGTGCATTGCTACCGAAAGCGGCGACAAAGATACAGATTTTTAATTGATAATTGATAATTGATAATTGATAATTAGGTTTTTTTAAGATTGTCTGTGTAGTGCAGTTTGTTAGCCGAAATCAAGGATTTTGTGTCAAAATGCAAAAATAATCGTGATTTTGCTTGCATAATTAAATAAAATGTGTATTTTTGCACGCAAATTTATCATAAACAATCAAAATGGGACAAGTAATCAAACCTGTGATGTACGAGCCGCTGCTGGATATGAAGCAGACGGAACAGGGTATAAAACTGATAAAAGAGTTCTTCCAACAGAACCTCTCTACTGAGTTGAGACTGAGGCGCGTCACGGCACCTCTATTTGTGTTGAAGGGCTTAGGTATTAACGACGATCTGAATGGTGTGGAGCGCCCAGTGAGCTTCCCCATCAAGGATCTTGGTGATGCTAAGGCCGAAGTGGTGCACTCGCTGGCCAAGTGGAAGCGACTGAGTCTGGCGGAGTATAAGATAGAGCCTGGATATGGTATCTACACTGATATGAACGCTATCCGTGCCGACGAGGAACTGGACAACCTGCATTCGCTGTATGTAGACCAGTGGGACTGGGAAGCTGTGATCCGTAGGGAGGACCGCACACTGGCATTTCTTAAGAATATCGTAGAGCGTATCTATGCTGCCATCCGTCGTACGGAGTATCTTACTTGCGAGACTTATCCTCAGATAAAGCCTTTCTTGCCAGAGAAGATACACTTTGTACACGCTGAGGAGCTGGTGAAGATGTATCCCGATAAGACTCCAAAAGAGCGTGAAGATGCTATCTGCGAGAAATATGGTGCTGTGTTTGTGATCGGTATCGGTGGCAAACTGAGCAACGGCGAGAAGCACGACGGACGTGCACCAGACTATGACGACTGGAGTACGACCCCTCCCGACCTCCCCGAAGGAGAGGAGACCTACAAGGGACTGAATGGCGACATATTGATATGGTATCCTGTGCTGGGTCGTAGCTTCGAATTGTCGAGCATGGGTATCCGTGTGGATAAGGAGAGCTTGCTGCGCCAGCTTAAGATAGAGGGCAAGGAGGAGCGCGAACAGCTGTACTTCCATCAGCAGTTGCTCAACGATAAACTGCCGCTGTCGATAGGTGGTGGTATCGGTCAGAGCCGTTTGTGTATGGTGCTGCTGCATAAGGGACATATCGGCGAGATACAGGCTAGTATATGGCCAGAGGATATGCGCAAGCAGTGCAAGATGCTCGGCATGAATCTGATTTAGAGGTTAGATGTAAGATGTGAGAGGTATGTTGAGGACGGTGAGATGGATGATGGCTATGGTTGTGGCGGGGGTGCTATGCGGCTGTGGCGGACAGAGGCAGCTTCGGGCTTACGGGGGTGTAGAACTGAGTAGCGACGATAGCATGACCATCCGTATGGGACAATGGGACCTGATAAAGTATCACAGCGATAAGCTAGATATTGATATCAATTATCCATCGTTCCTGTATCATCAGGACCTGAAAAACGAGCCTGCACAAGAGGTGTTTATGTGCGATGGAATATCGCTGTCGGTGATGGTCGACTCGATGCAAGGCAACCGCATAGCCAGTCAGCAGATGCTAGCCATGGGTGCCGACTTGATAGATGTGGGCGATGATTACAGTATTCAGGCTGGTTCTGACGAAGACTTTGACTATTATGGCAAAGTGATTGAGGATGATACCATCCGACTGGTAACAGTGTTGGCTAGATTTAAGCCTGAATACAGCGAAGCAGCCGAGCCTCTGCGCGAATGGGTGCGCAATTTTACACTGAAATAATTGACCTATCATATTTTTAACACGGATTAATCTAAATTTTCGGCAAGAAATGAAGGTTAATCCGTTTTATTTTTGTACCTTTGCGGCCGAATGTCGCGAAGGCGGCAAAATGAATGCATATATTTATAACGTTATAAGGATAAAAAATGGCTGAAATTAAGAAGATTAAAACCGCTTTGGTGTCTGTTTTTCATAAGGACGGACTGGACGAGCTCTTGAAGAAATTGAATGAAGAGGGTGTTAAGTTCCTGTCTACAGGTGGAACACAGCAGTTTATCGAATCGCTTGGTTATGAGTGTCAGAAAGTTGAGGATGTTACAACCTATCCATCAATCCTGGGTGGACGCGTAAAGACTCTTCATCCGAAGGTGTTCGGAGGAATCCTGGCTCGTCGTGAGAACGAAGGCGATATCGCACAGATGAAACAGTACGAGATTCCTGAGATTGATCTCGTTATCGTAGACCTCTATCCATTTGAGCAGACTGTAGCTAGTGGTGCTAGCGAAGCTGATATCATTGAGAAGATTGATATAGGTGGTATCTCACTGATCCGTGCCGGAGCAAAGAACTTCAAGGATGTAGTGATCGTTCCTAGCAAGGCTGAGTACAGCGTGCTGCTCGACATCCTGAACAAGAAGGGCGCACAGACTGATATAGAGGATCGTCGTATGTTTGCTACACGCGCCTTCGGCGTAAGCAGCCACTATGATACTGCTATCAACGCTTGGTTTGTAAAAACCGCTAAATAATTGATAATTGACAATTGATAATTGAGAATTAAGAGATAAAAGAATGGGATTTTTTAGTTTCGTACAGGAAATAGCAATGGACTTGGGAACAGCCAACACTATCATTATCAGCGATGATAAGATTGTGGTTGACGAGCCCTCAGTAGTTGCTCTTGATCGCCGTACCGACAAGATGATTGCCGTAGGTAATGAGGCGAAGATGATGTATGAGAAGACTCACGATAACATTCGTACCATCCGTCCACTGCGTGATGGTGTGATTGCCGACTTCTCTGCATGCGAGCAGATGATGCGTGGTCTGATTAAGATGGTGCACACAGGTAGCCGCCTGTTCTCGCCTTCACTGCGTATGGTGATTGGCGTGCCTTCAGGTAGTACTGAGGTGGAACTGCGTGCCGTTCGCGACTCAGCTGAGCATGCTGATGGCCGCGATGTATATCTGATTTTCGAGCCTATGGCTGCTGCTATAGGTATTGGTATAGATGTAGAGGCTCCAGAAGGAAACATGATCGTTGATATCGGTGGTGGTTCTACTGAGATCGCAGTTATCTCTCTGGGTGGTATCGTTTCAAACAACTCCATCCGTACTGCAGGCGACGATCTGACAGCTGATATTCAAGAGTATATGTATCGTCAGCACAACGTAAAGGTGAGCGAGCGTATGGCTGAGCGCATCAAGATCAACGTTGGTTCGGCACTGACTGATCTGGGTGATGAGGCTCCTGAGGACTTCATTGTTCACGGACCTAACCGTATCACTGCACTCCCAATGGAGGTGCCTGTATGTTATCAGGAGATAGCACACTGTCTGGACAAGACTGTGGCTAAGATTGAGAACGCTGTGCTCTCTGCACTCGAGAATACTCCACCAGAGCTGTATGCCGATATCGTTAAGAACGGCATCTATCTCTCAGGAGGCGGTGCACTGCTGCGTGGTCTCGACAAGCGTCTCACAGATAAGATGCACATTCCATTCCACGTGCCCGAGGATCCCTTGCACAGTGTAGCTAAGGGTGCCGGTATCGCACTTAAGAATGTTGATAGATTCAATTTCTTGATGAGATAGTTGACAATTGATAATAGATAATTGACAATTGAAACATAGATGAGGAACCTGCTGGATTTCCTTTACAAATATCATCACTGGCTAGTTTTCATATTATTGGAAGTAGTCAGTGTTGTTCTGTTGTTTCAATACAACAGTTATCAGGGCAGTGTATGGTTCTCTAGTGCCAACGCTATGGCAGGAAAGGTATACGAGATAGAGAGCACTATGACCAGCTACCTCACAATGGCGCGTGTCAATGAGGAGCTGACCTTGCGCAACATCTATCAAGAGCGCCAACTGGACCAGTTGCGCCGATTGTATGCCGAAGCAATTAAGGATACTACCGACACCCAGCGTAAGGAGTTGGAGTTTCTTAGTCAATATCAGCTGATACCGGCCAAGGTGGTGGAGAACTCCATTCACAAGCTTGAGAATCTGATAACCATCGACAAGGGACGCAAGGATGGTGTTGAGCCTGATATGGGTGTGGCTTGTGGTAACGGCATCGTGGGTGTCGTCTATCTGGTTAGCGATCACTATGCGGTAGTTATCCCAGCTCTTAATGCTGCATCGTCGCGCATTAGCTGTAGCATCCGCAACCGTGGCTACTTCGGATATCTGCACTGGTATGGTGGTGATCCTGGTGTAGCCTATGTAGAAGATGTACCACGCCATGCAAAGTTTAAATTGGGTGAGTGGATAGAGACTAGCGGATTCTCGTCGATTTTCCCGTCAGGCGTGCTTGTGGGTAAGATAGAACAGGCATACAACTCAAGCGACGGACTGTCATACAAACTCAAGGTAAGACTAAGTACCGACTTTGGCAATCTGCGTGATGTGGTGGTTATCAGCGATAAGAGTATAGCCGAACGTGCTGCACTGATGCAGGCTGCCCGTGACTCTATTAGTATAAAACAGCGACAGTAGTAAGTATGAAGATAGAACTAGTTAATCGATTGGTGATGTTCTTGTCATTGCTAGTGGCTCAGGTGCTTATCCTGAACCATGTGCATCTGTTGGGCGTGGGCACTCCGTTGCTTTACGTCTATTTTGCCATCACCTTTCGCCGCAATTTCCCTAAGTGGCTTGTTCTGGTGTCGTGTTTCCTTCTGGGATTCTTGATCGATACCTTCTCAAATACTCCTGGCCTGGCATCGAGTGTAATGACTATCGTCGGACTAGCGCAGTGCTATCTTATGGAACTCATCGCTCCGCGTGATTCGGCCGAAGACCTGGAAGCATCGAAAAAAACTTTGGGATATAGTAAGTTTGTTACACTTAGTGCAATGCTTACATCTCTCTATTGTGTGCTGTTTTTCGCTCTCGAAACATTCAATTTCTTTGATGTTTTTCTGTGGTTGGCTCGTTCTATAGTTAGTACACTACTTACTATGGTGCTGATTTTAGCAATCGAAAGTGTTAGAAGCAGGTGAAGAAGAAAGATTTCGATCTTGAATATCGGAAATTCGTGATAGGTGGGGTGGCCGCATTGATTGTGTTCATCTACATCATTCGTCTGTTTATGCTTCAGATTACCAGCGACGACTATAAGAAGAGTGCCGACTCTAATGCTTTCCTCAAGAAGATAGAGTATCCTTCGCGTGGTGCAATCCTTGATCGCAAAGGCAAGTTGTTGGTTTACAATCAGCCTAGCTACGATATTATGGTGGTGATGAACGAAGTGAAGAATCGTCTGGATACACTTGGCTTCTGTCAGGCTCTAGGTATTACTAGGGACGAGTTCGACCGTCGTATGGCCACTATGAAGGACCGTAATAAGAATCCTGGTTATTCCCGATTTACTGAGCAACTCTTCATGAGTCAGTTGAGCGACAAGGATTTTAGCGTGTTTCAGGAGAAGATGTATCGTTTCCCTGGATTCTACATCCAGAAGCGTAGTGTGCGCCAATATACATATAATATGGGTGCCCATGTGCTTGGTGATGTAGCCGAGGTGTCGCCTGCTGATATCGAGGAGGATGACTACTACCAGCCTGGCGATTATATCGGCAAGTTGGGTATAGAGCGCTCGTACGAGAAACAGCTTCGCGGACAGAAGGGAATACAGATTCTGCTGCGTGATGCTCACGGACGTATACAGGGCCGCTATCAGAATGGTGCACTAGATCGTCGTGCCATACCTGGTAAGAACCTTACGCTAGGTATTGATGCCGAACTACAGGCCCTAGGCGAACGACTGATGGAGGGTAAGATTGGAGCTATTGTTGCCATTGAGCCATCTACTGGCGAGGTGCTGTGTATGGTGTCATCGCCTACATACGATCCACGACAGATGGTGGGCCGCCTGCGTAGTAAGAATCATCGTGCACTGTCGCAGGATGTGTGGAAACCTCTGCTCAACCGTGCTATCATGGGACAGTATCCTCCTGGTTCTACGTTCAAGACCACACAGGGTCTTACGTTCATGACCGAGGGTGTTATCAATTCGCATACCATGTATCCCTGTGGACATGGATTCAATTTCAAGGGATTGCATGTAGGATGTCACGGACATGCTGCTCCATTGCCGCTTGTTCCTGCGCTCAGCACATCATGTAACGGATTCTTCTGTTGGGGATTGTATCACATGATCAATACCAACATCAGTAAATACGGATCAGTACAGAACGCCATGAACACCTGGCGCGACTATATGGTATCAATGGGATTCGGCTATCGTCTGGGTATCGACCTTCCAGGCGAAAAGCGTGGATTGATTCCTAACGCCATGTTCTACGACAAGGCCTACAAGGGCTCGTGGAATGGACTTACCATAATCTCAATTGCCATCGGTCAGGGTGAGGTGAATGCTACTCCACTGCAGATAGCGAATCTTGGTGCTACAATTGCCAATCGTGGCTACTATTACGTACCTCACGTAGTTAAGCAGGTTCAGGGCGAGAAGCTTGACACTACTTACACACGCAAGCACTTCACCAAGGCTAGTCGTGAGGCCTACGATTATGTGGTGCAGGGTATGCGATCATCAGTACTAGGAGGTACATGTCATGAACTCGGCAAGTACGACTTTAATGCTTGTGGTAAGACTGGTACTGCGCAGAACCGTGGTCACGACCACTCTGTATTCATGGGATTTGCTCCTATGGATAATCCAAAGATTGCGGTAGCTGTATATGTAGAGAATGGTGGATGGGGCGCTACATACGGTGTGCCCATCGGTGGACTGATAATGGAGAAGTATATTAAAGGTAAACTATCTGAGGCTAGCGAGGCTAAGGCCAGCAGCATTCAGGAACGCAGAATAGCTTATGGTTCAGGCGATAGGTAATAGAAAAGAAAAAGGAGTGATTCGCTCGCTCGACTACTGGACGATTGTTATCTACATCGCCCTGCTCACCTTTGGATGGGTAAGTGTATGTGGTGCCAGCTACAGCTATGGTGAAACAGATCTGTTTAGTCTCGACACCCGATCGGGCATGCAGATTGTATGGATTGGTACGTCTATCGTGCTGGGATTTGTTATCCTTATGCTCGACGATCGCTATCTGGATATGTTTGCCTATATCATCTTCGGACTGATGTTGTTGCTGTTATTCGGCACGATATTCAATCCGCATAGTATCAAGGGTTCTCGATCGTGGCTAGTGTTGGGACCAGTGCGACTGCAACCTGCTGAGTTTGCCAAGTTTGCCACAGCGCTAGCCTTGGCAAAACTTATGAATACCTATGGGTTTACTATAGCCAAGTGGAAGAACTTTGCACTTACGTTGACTATAATATTCGTCCCGATGCTGTTCATTGTTTTGCAGCGCGAGACGGGTTCTGCTCTAGTATATCTGTCTTTTTTCCTGATGCTATATCGCGAAGGGATGCCTGGCAGTATACTCTTTACAGGTGTAGCTATGGTAGTGTACTTTGTGGTCGGAATCCGATTTGCTGACACCATGCTTAGTATCACGCCAACCTCTGTTGGTAAGTTTGCTGTGCTGCTGCTGATACAGTTGTTCTCTGCCGGACTGGTATATGTGTATTGCAATGACAAGCGCGATACTATCCGTATGACAATGGTTGGTCTTGCCGCTACTGTGATAGCACTTATCTTCGGACTGTTGATCATCCCCTTTGACCTGAGCTATGTCGAGATGGTACTCTGTGCAGCAATGATTATCTATTTGCTCTATCGATTCCTAGCCACTCGTTTTCGTAACTATCTTTGGATAACTGTTTTTGCAGTAGGTTCATTGTTGTTCTATAATATGGCGGACTATGCGCTTAACCAAGTGCTCGAACCACATCAGCGTGTTCGTATCAATGTGTTGTTGGGACTCGAGGAAGATCTGAAGGGTGCCGGATATAATGTTCATCAGAGTGAGATAGCCATCGGCTCTGGTGGATTGCAAGGCAAAGGATTTCTTAATGGAACACAGACAAAACTAAAGTACGTACCCGAACAGGATACCGACTTCATATTCTGTACTGTAGGCGAAGAAGAAGGTTTCGTAGGTTCTGCTGGAGTATTGTTATTATTTCTTGCATTGATTTTGCGACTAATTTACTTGGCCGAACGACAGGTGCACAATTTTGGTCGTGTCTATGGCTATTGTGTGTTAAGTATATTCCTATTCCATGTGTTTATCAATGTGGGAATGGTGCTTGGACTAACTCCTGTAATCGGTATTCCGTTGCCATTCTTCAGCTACGGAGGATCGTCGCTATGGGGTTTCACACTGTTGCTTTTCATCTTCCTGCGCATCGATGCAGGTAGAAACCTGTTACACAACTAACTTCTCACCTCTTACTTATTTCAATTCCCACATCCGTGATACCAGGCATGTTTTCACGTTTCATGTGATGCATCACATATACGTGTAGTGAGTCGCCTTCGTATAACTCTACGCTGTCTACATCGAAGCAATACTGATAGCAACTTATTCCTTTACCCATCACGTGACCATTCTTCTCTACCAGTGGACATGCTATGCGTTTACGCTTGTGTTCTCCACGGGGAAAGATTTCTTGTTCTACAATTACGCTTATGCCTAGGAAGGGGAGGGAGTTGTCTGTGCGTAGCATGACCTGCTGATGATAAACGCCTGGCTTTTGTACACGTGGTACGTAGAAGTGCATTGTGTCGTTGCGCTCCCATCCGTCGTTGTCCACGTGTGAATAGTGGCTGTATATCACACCACGATGACAGGCTGACAACGTCAGTGCTGCCATCGCGAGTGCTATAATCATAACTTTATTCCGCATTCTTCTTTTCGTTTTGTCGATTGCTCTGTGGCTTCTTCTTTTTCTTTTTCTTCTTGGCTTTGTCAAATCGGCTTATATCACCACCAGCTAGGTCAACGTGTGGCTTGGGTTCTGGTTTCTTGCCCTCGTCGTGCTCAAGTGATAGTGGCTTTTCGCCTCTACGATTCATCTCGATAACCTCTTTTGCTCGTTCGGCAGTGATAGTCTCTAGATTGGCGGCAATATTCTTGTCGGTAGAGTAGGTGCACAGACCTGCCAATATATCACTCTTAAACAGATAGTAGTCACTATCTTGCGTCTGTAGCACAATTTCCTTGCCAGGCAGTAGCTTACCTGCTTCTACGTAGTCGTCAACCTCGTAGTTCAGACAGCACTTTAGCTTGGCACACATACCAGCCAGTTTCTGTGGATTAAGTGATATATCCTGGAATCGTGCAGCATTGGTGCTTACGCTCGAGAAGTTTTTCATCCATGTGGCGCAGCACAGTTCTCGTCCGCAAGGGCCTGTTCCGCCGATACGTCCTGCCTCCTGTCGCGCACCTATCTGCTTCATCTCGATACGCACGTGGAAAGCTACAGCGAGATCCTTGATGAGCTGACGGAAGTCTACACGCTCATCCGCGATATAGTAGAAGATCGCCTTGTTGCCATCACCTTGATATTCTACATCACCTATCTTCATATCCAGTCCCAGTCCCTTGGCTATCTTGCGGCTCTCAATCATTGTGGAGTGCTCGCGAGCCTGAGCTTCACGCCATTTCTGGATGTCTGCTTCGCGTGCTATGCGATAGATACGCTTAATATCGTCAGGCGATTTGATGTTTACCTTCTTTAGTTGCAATTTCACTAGGCGGCCTGTAAGTGTTACCACGCCTATATCGTGTCCTGGACTTGCTTCTACGGCTACTAAATCTCCTTTCTTCAGTTCCAGGTGGTTTACGTTGTGGTAGTATCCCTTACGGGTGTGCTTGAACTGCACCTCTACCAAGTCGGTAGTATCTGGGTTCCCAGGCACGTCGGCCAACCAGTCGTAAGTATTCAGCTGCTTGTCCTGTCGTCCCACCGCTTGGTGGCACAGACCTCGGTCGCAACCTACATGTACGATATGTTCTTTAGAATTTTCCATATATAATCACTGTTCACTATTCACTTCTGCAAAAGCAGTACTATCATTTGTAGTGCAAAGTCGAAGAACACTATTTTTCCGTTTGCATTCTGTCCTATGTCGCGTATAGCCAGATTTGTCATATCGCTAATAGGTAGTATATTCTTCTCGTTCACAAATCGTGCAAAGTTCTTTGCAAAGTCCTCCTCGCGTTGAGTCATATATACCAGATTCTCATCCTGGAAATTATACATAAAGTTCTCGCGAGTCATTCTCAGAAAGAATGTCAGCCATCGCTTCTGCTTCTCGCGTCCCATGGCTGCCATCTGTTCGCTCCACTTGCGCAGATCCTTTATCTTACGCTGGTAGGCCAGTCGCATTAGCATGATAAACATATCAAGGAAAAGTTCGTTTTCAGAACCTACCTGCAACTCGTCAAGCGCTTTCATCCAGTTGCCGTTTGCCAGCCGTGCTATGCGATGTGCATCGTCGGCACCTATACCTCTCTTCTCGATCAGAGCGCGTTCTACGTCATCGTTGTCTATCTTCTTGATATCTATTCGTTGTACTCGGCTGCGGATAGTCTCCAGCAGTTTGTCGGGCTCCTCGCTTACCATGATGAATACCGTCTGCTGTGGTGGCTCCTCTATCAGTTTAAGCAACTTGTTGGCGCACTCTATGTTCATGCGTTCAGGTAGCCATATCACGCTTACCTTGTATCCACCCTGACTCGACTTCAGACTCAGTTTCCTTACCAGGTCGTCGCTTTCGCCTGCAGTGATGATAGCTTGTTGATTCTCTGCGCCGATGGCCTGCATCCAGTCTTCCATCGTAAAGTACAGCCCTTTCATCACCAGTTCGTGCCATTCTTTGGCAAAGTCGTCGCTTACAGGCTTATGTTCCGAACTCATCGATGGCAGTTTGATGGTAGGGTAGGTGAAGTGCAGATCAGGATGCTCCAATTTTGCCAGCATTGCCTTTGCCGATGGAGTCCCGTTGTCAAGCAGATAGCAGGCAAATGCCACTGCCAAAGGCAGCTTGCCGCATCCTTGTGGTCCACATAGCATCAGCGCATGTGGCAGTCGTTCCTCTTTCACTAGCTGCAGCAATCGCTCCTCAGCTTCCTTCTGTCCTATAACCTCGTTGAATGTCATAATAGTCTCTTTACAACCTCAACTACCGAGTCAACTGCCGATACGGTATAGAAATGTATATTATGCACCCCGTGGGCATACAGGTCACGACACTGTGCTGTGGTCCACTCGATGCCCAATTGCTTAGCGTCCTCGTCGGTCTTGCACTTCATCACCTCCTTTGCCAGTGGCTCGGGTATGTCGCAGTGGAATGTCTTGGGCACTACAGTCAACTGTGTGAGTTTTGCCATTGGCTTTATTCCTGGTATTATGGGGATGGTGATACCCATAGCACGTGCCTTCTCCACAAACTGGAAGTACTTCTCGTTGTCGAAGAACAACTGTGTCACTGCATATTGTGCACCCAAATCCTGTTTCTGTTTCAGATACTGCATATCCATCTCCAGGTTGGGGGCTTCCTCGTGTTTCTCAGGATAGCAAGCCACACCATAGTCGAACGCACGACCAGGATTCTTGATTGGTGTGCCATCGGCAAAGTATCCTTCGTTGAATCTCTTCACCTGCTCCATCAGGTCGGTAGTATGAGCGTGTCCTCCTGGTGTAGGCAGGAATCGGCTGTCTTCCTTAGCTTTGTCGCCTCTCAGCAGTAACAGGTCGCTTATTCCGAGGAACTGCAAGTCCAGCAGCTCATATTCGATATCCTCGATTGTAGCGCCACTGCATATCACGTGTGGTTGTACAGGTATGTGGTATCTCTGCTGTATGGCTGCTGCTATGGCGATTGTACCAGGGCGACGACGAATGCGACGACGCTCAAACTGCCCATTCTCCAGTTCGCGATACACAAACTCCGAGTGATGGGTGGTAATATTGATGTAGGCAGGGTCGAATTCTCTTAGTTTGTCAATGTCGGCAAACAGTTTCTCGGTGCCTGTTCCTTTCAGTGGTGGCAGCACTTCAAATGAGAATCGTCTGGCCTCTTTATCTTGATGTATAAACTCTGTAACACTCATATTGGCTGCAAAGTTACAAAAAATTTCTTTATTACAAAATTTTTTTGTAGTTTTGCAGCATGAAACTGAAGCAATTTGTCAAAGATTGGACTCTTCCAGTGGCGATAGCCGTAGGAACGGTTGTATATCTGCTGTTCTATTTCGTGCCACAGCTTGATACTGCAGGCGATGTGTTGGGCGATGTTGTTGATACTGTTTTCCCGATGATGGTGTTCTGCACCCTTTTCTCCACTTTCTGTCGTATCGACTTCCATCAGATGCGCCCTCACCGTTGGCATCTTGGTGTACTTGTCACCCAGGTGGCCCTCGTCGCTCTAAATGTATGGATAATCTTTGGCGTTGAGGCTGATCCTGCCCAGAAGATATTATGGGAGAGTGTGCTAACCTGTATAATCGGACCTGCTGCCACAGCATGTCCTGTCATCACAGCCAAGATAGGTGGCAATATCAACACCATGACAGCCTTCGTCGTAATGTCATCGTTTGCTTCGGCTCTGATGATTCCTGCTGTGTTCCCGCTTCTTGAGCGTGGCAATCAACTTGATTTCTGGTCTGCATTCCTTATCATACTACAGAAACTGGCTATGGTGCTTGTGGCCCCATTGGTTCTTGGATGGATAGTGCAGCACTATGCCAAACGCCTGTGTGCTTGGATTGTGGGCATCCCTGACCTGTCGTTCTACCTCTGGTCGGTACAGCTCTCAGTCACCTCGGGTGTTACTGTTCGTAATATCGTTCGTAGCGATGCTGGGCTGTCGGTATTACTGATGATAGCAACTATGAGTATGATATTATGTTTTGCCTTGTTTTTGCTTGGTCGCGGCATAGGTCGCCGTCTTGGTGATGAGCTATGTGGTGGACAGGCAATGTTCCAGAAGAATACAGCCTTGTCTATTTGGGTAGCTTATACTTATCTTAATCCTGTGGCATCTGTAGGAGCTGGTTGCTATGTTCTCTGGCAGAACATCGTTAATTCTTTGGAACTCTATGAGTATCGTAAGAAAAATGTAAAGCCGTAATCTTGTTAGGAGTAAGATTACGGCTCATTATTAATGATTACATATCCTCGTATGTGTCAAGGTAAGTGACATGTGTTACGAGATATTCATCCACACCATGCTTTCCATCGGCACCACCAATACCCGATTTCTTCACTCCGGCATGGAATCCCTGGATGGCCTCGAAGTGCTCGCGATTGATGTAGGTCTCGCCAAATTCCAGTTCGCGACAAGCCTTAACAGCGATGTTGAGATCCTTGGTGAATATAGATGATGCAAGGCCATACTCACAATCGTTAGCATACTTAATGGCCTCGTCGATGTCGCTAAATTCTACGAGAGGAATTACTGGACCGAATGTCTCCTCATGAATGATGTCCATGTCCTGACGACAGTTGTCGAGAACGGTAGCTGCATAGAAGTAACCTTTCTCGCCTACACGATGACCACCACAGAGCAGTTTGGCGCCCTGCTTGATGGCACGCTCCACCTTCTCTGTTACACTCTCCAGAGCACGAGCCTCTACCAGTGGACCCATGTCAACGCTCTCGTCTGCACATACATCGCCAACCTTTACCTTCGACATCTTGTCGACCAGTATTTTGGTGAATGCCTCCTTAACTTCCTTTTGTACATATACGCGTTCTGCATTGTTGCATATCTGTCCGTTGTTGCCGATACGAGAATCTACAATCCATTGTGCTGCACGCTCCAGGTCTGCATCTTTCATCACGATGGCAGGTGCTTTGCCACCCAGTTCGAGACTTACCTTAGTGATGTTCTTTGATGCGGCAGCCATGATGCTCTCGCCAGCACCTACAGAACCAGTTACACTTACAATGTCAATCTTTGGTGAGCCTGCCATCTCATTGCCGATGACACTTCCCTTACCTGTAACGATGTTGATGACACCTGCAGGTAGTCCAATCTCGTCAACAATCTTTGCAAATTCTGTACAGTTTTCTGGAGTAAGTTGCGATGGCTTGATCACAATTGTACAACCTGCAATCAGTGCTGCACCTGCTTTACGTGCGATAAGGAAGAACGGGAAATTCCATGGCAGGATACCTGCTACAACTCCGATTGGCTTCTTTGTGAGCAGAATGGTCTCGTTTGGACGGTCTGAAGGAATAATTTCGCCCTCAATATGGCGTGCGAAAGTGGCCATGTACTCAAAATAGGCAATTGTAGCACCAACTTCAATAGATGCCCAGTTGCGAGTCTTGCCCTGTTCGCGCATGATGATTTCTGTAAATTCCTTTTCACGCTTCTTGATTCCTTCAGCCATCTTTAGCAGATAGCTAGCTCTCTCAATAGCAGGTGTCTTGCCCCAAGCCTTCTGAGCTGCACGGGCAGCATCCAGTGCCCGATTCACATCTTCAATTGTTCCCTCGGGTTGGCGAGAGATTACTTCTTCGGTTGATGGGTTCAACACGTCGATCCATTGGCCGTTTGAGCTTTCGCAAAATTGGCCGTTAATGTACATTTTTAAGTCCTTCATAATTGTTTTTTTAAAATTAGTTATTGGGGTTTGTTTACTAATGTAACTCTTGAATTAAGTCCGCTAGGGACGGGCTCCCATGCTGCGTAGGAAGTATTCTTGTAATTGATATCAACCACATTTATCTCGTTGAACTTGCGCCATGCCACACCTTTGCGATCTAAATCTGCTATTCGGTTGGCAGGCAGATTTGTAACCTCTATTCGGATTTGGTTTTTGCCTTTGTGCAATGCGTTTCCGCAATCTAGAATAAATGGAACAGCCCATGCGCAGCCAATGAACTGATTGTTGATGTAAACACGTGCAGATTCGCGTACGTCTCCAAGGTTAATCATCCAATGCTGTTTGGCTTGTTTGGCTGAGAGACTGATATTGGTGGTATAAACTCCTGTGCCCATAGTTACGGCAGCACTATCGCTCAGTGTCTCCCATGTCTGCAGGCTATCCAGTTGGAATGTCTTGGCAACCTTTGGGGCTTCTTCGACAAAAGATAATTTCCAAGGACCTTTTAGTTCTATCTCTTGGGCTTGATAATCCATAGGTGTTGAAGTCGTAGAAGATTGATCTGATGTCTGTAGTATGCGACTCTCGCCCGATTTCAGTGCAATATGCAGTTTGCCGTTGCTGACATTTGCTGGATTAATTTCGCCATTCATGGGGTTGAACCATGTGGCACCTTCGAATGGAATTGTCAAAGATACATCACTCTCTATGTCGCGTGGTGTGAGGTTTACGATGAAATAGTGCCACTGATTCCCCGATTTGCGACGGATAGCTCGTAGTCCTAACTCGGTCTTCATGGGTTCGGGCTGAGCAAAATGTCTCATCAATTTTGGCTCCTCGCTAAGAATAACGTATGGATACAGGCGCTCTATTTGTTTTTGCAATGAGGCATCGATGGTAGTTCTACTTGGAATAATGAGAGCACGATAGCTGGTACCGCCTTCGGTTATCAGACGATTATTCTCGATGCGTACCTTGGCTAGTTGGCGATCGCTGATATAGTCGCAGTCGTATCCCAAACTATCGATAGTCAATATGCTACGAATGAACTGTGGTGCCTTTTCGTCCATTGTGTGGATGTCGAACTGCATTAGTAGGTCTTCACCACCACGACGGTCCTTGCTTTCCCATTTTGCATCATCATTTCTGGGACCACGCTGATGCCACATGTCACGAACAGGCAGGTAAACCAGGAAATCGTTATCTGGTTGACCTAGTTGCAGAAAACTCTGGCAACGTTCGATGTATTTCATCAGATATGGGGCATCACGCCAGATAGAGTTTGTGGGACTCATGTCAACCGATGCATAGAACCTCCAACCTGGCCATGTATCATTCTTTGGTGTGTAGCATGAACCGTGGAAGTAAACGTGGTTAACTCCGCAAGTAAACATCAAATCGAGGTCTGGCTTCATTTGTGACAGTGATGTCCTGAAGTGTTCTGTGAGCCATGTGAATGTCTCGCTCGATGTGAACGGCTTGCCCATGACGTGTGCAGCTGATGATGCATATTTTAGCATTGAAACGTCACTGAAATTCTTGCGTGTCATACCTGGGTCAGTTCGTAGTCCTTTGATTCCAAACTCCGAAAGACCGAACCCTTCAATTTCTGGGATGTCAACAGCTGCATATAGATCGAGTAGGTTAGCTGGTGAACCATGCGCTTGATTGCGTACTTTTACACCATGCTTATGTGCCCATGCCACCCATTGTTGGGTAAAATTCTCTAGCAACATATCGCTAAGTGTTTCTCGATAATCGCACAGCACCTGATTGCCATCGCCACCATTCAGCAACTCAGGCAATTTTTGTCGTAAATCATAGCCGCGACGTTTTTGGAACTCATCAAACAGGGTAGGGGTCCAGTTTGCCTTGTAAACCTCGTAAGAATCGTTGAAGAATGTGTGCGGATATGGAACTCCAGATTCAGCGAAAGCCTGCTCGAAACGTTCCAGATAGTGATGTACTGCATCGTGGTCGAAATGATCTACAACCCATCCTTCGCCACCAGGAGCTGCACGCTTAACCTTCTGCTTGGTACGTCCGTTTGCTACATTGTAGGTGTGTACTCCATTGATAATGGTATCTTTAAAGATAGCTTTGCAAGCCGCCTGATCTAACGAAATATGTGGCCCACCGAAAGGCCAACCTGTTCCACAGTTCATATCAACTTCTATGCCTAAAGGTTTGGCAATATCCTGTACAGTCTTTAATGCCTGCATCCATTTGGGTGAGAGAAACGGGATATTGTTTTTGTCGTTTCCCTTTACACCATACAACGGTGTAATTTCTACAGCCCCTATTCCTGCGCGGGCATATTCTGAGAGATTCCATTGAAGATTCTCCTTATCGACAGCCGATCCCAGCCACCACCAACGGGTTCCTGGTTTAGCCTCAGGACGAGGTGTCGGCCAACTTTGGGCCATAGCAGTTGCTACTATGCAACATAAAAGGCATGAGGTGATATATCGCTTCATTTTTTCAATAGTTTATAATATTCAGTCAAACCTAGCAAATAGCATCCTGTTCCGTAGTCTTCAAAATCAGGCATCTTTGTAAATGTAACCGGTTGGCCGGCAGACGGGTCTTTACCTGTACCTTGGTTCCAGCCAAGAAATCCGTCAGGGTGAACACACGATTCTAGAGCCTTCCAAGCTTTGTCGCATGCAGGACGATAGACCTGCTCTTTCAGCAAACCGTTCTGAATGCCCCACGACATACCATAAAGGAAGAGAGCTGTGCCCGTCATCTCTGGATCGGGATAATCTACATCGGATACTAGACTTGCGTGCCAGAAACCATCTTCATGTTGAGATTTCAGTAGTCCGGCACTCATCAGCAGGAAGTCTTTCTTTAGTTGCTTATAGGCTTTTTCCTTGGGAGAGAGCACTGCCATGCAGCGCACTAGTGCAGCATATACCCAACCGTTGCCGCGACTCCAATAACAGTTCTTTCCGTCTTTTTCCTTGTAGGGTGGCACGTAGTCTTTATCTCGCCACCAGAGTCCCTCTTTCACATTGAAAAGTCCGTTGCCACAAGTATTACGACTCCATGTATAGCTTTTCATGGCGTAGTCCAGATACTGCTTGTTGCCAGTGATTGAATACATTTTTACATATACAGGCATTGCCATCTGGATGGCATCTATCCATGTCCAATAATCAACACGACCTGATTTCATCTGTATGTCCAGATTCTCCTTGGTCGGATCGAGCGAGCCCTTACCTGTTATTTGTTGATATTCGATATATGTCTGAGAGCAACATTGGTCGTCGGCATCAGTGGTTTTAACACCGTTGCGTGGAGTCCACTTGTGGAAGTCGGCCCATTTCTCTGTGTAGTCAAGATAACGCTGCTGTTGATCGATGTTGTATAGCGCCATTAATCCTTCGTAATACACAGCTCTAGTCCATAGCGAAGAAGGACGGATGCGTTTTACGTTTGTTGGTATAGTGGGATCACTATACTTCTTCATGAAGTAGTCATTAGTCTTGCGTGCGGCTAGTAGAACATTTTCCTGAGCCGTGGCAGATATGGTGCAGACTAGTGCTATTGTTAATAGAATAACCTTTTTCATATCGGGGACCGAATTCGTTATTTTGTTTCTAATTTTGTGATTACTGTCTTAAAGTGTTCGCTCTTTGTCTTAAGTGTGACCTTCGAAGGCTGCTGTCCGGCACGAAGAATCACTAATGCAGATCCGTTCCACAATCTACGGTGATCAGTACAGTTAACTTCTTCGCTATTAATGTCGCCATTGCTTACAGCAACTATCTTGGCATCACCGTCAACAGAGAAATGTAATTCATCTTGGGCTATGGAAACCAATCGACCTTTAGCGTCAACAGCTTGAACATACAGGTGCATCAGATCTTGTCCGTCGGCCTGCCAATCTATTGGGTCTGGAGTAACAATCAACTTTACAGCCTTACCAGTAGGTTCTATCTTGTGGCGAGCCACAGGTCTACCATTATTATATGCTACAGCCTCAATTTTTTCATTGGCATATTTTATTCCTCTCCATTTTAGCTGGTTACGCTGTTTGGCGTCGTTCTTTGGGTTTTGTTTCCTGCCCAGGCTTTTTCCGTTAAGTAGTAGTTCAACTTCTTCGGCATTGGTATAGGTGATAAGATTGAGTGTGTCGCCCATATTTGGACGCCAAGTGTCAATCTGGTCCTCTCCACCAGTTTTTATCCCGTTCCACATAACCGATTTGTTTGAGTTAACGATAGCTATATGGACTAGAGGTTCCTCGGGCTTGAATAATGACTTGAGTAAATAGGCTTTTGGCTTAGGATTCAGTGCGATGTCGAACACACCATTTGCCCATCCCTTTGCTGGCCAACCTTGACTCTCGCCAAGATAGTCTATCAGCCCCCAATAAGCAAGTCCGATGACACGATCAAGATTCATTTCGAAGTAGTTTGGTCCCATGGCAGCAGTAGATGCTTCACTCTGGTAGAATTTCATCCATGGGAATCTGCGTCCGTCACCTGGGAAGTACATGTAGCGATAGTTATATGCCTGTATGTCTGTTATCATAGCCAGAGGGTGAGGCAGTGAGTCTGTTTCCCAGTTTCGATAGCGTGGATGCATAGCTACTGTTACCAGTCTGGTTGAATCATATCTTTGCAATAAGGTTTTCTGGAGTTTGTATATGGTAACTCCAAAGTCGTTAAATGGCATGTTGGGATCTTGTTGCAGCTCGTTACCTAAGCTCCATAGGATAACCGATGGTGAGTTGCGGTCACGTTTCACCCATTCAGGAACTTCCTGTTGCCAGTGCTGCTCAAACGATGTCTTACCACCAGTATGCTGTTGAGTCCACTTATCGTACAGTTCATCTACTACAAGTATTCCGTATTGGTCGCAGAGTTTGATGAAGTCGCGGCTATATGGGTTGTGCGATGTACGTATGTGGTTCAATCCCCATTGTTTCATCAGTTTTATACGTTTCTCGATAGCTCGTGGATATGCGGCTGCACCCAGTGCTCCTAGCGAATGATGGTTAGCTATTCCCTTCAGAAGAACTTTTTTGCCGTTCAGTTTCATACCGTATTCAGCCCCAAACTCTATAGTGCGAATGCCAAACTGATCAGTAGCTTCGTCGGCAATTGTTCCGTCTTCACGAATCAGTTGAGTGTGTACCTTATATAAATAAGGTGTATCTAGATCCCATATCTTGGCATCCTTTATCTCAATATCTGTAGCAATGCGTGCCTCTTCATGTCGTGTCATTTTGTGACGAGGCAATTTGGCTATTTCACTATAAATAGTCTCTCCATCAGGGTTGATAATCTCAACTTTGATGTTTGTGGTATTCTGTCTTGTCTTGTTGGTAAACTCTGCTGATATACTGACAAATCTGTTGTCGCGGGTGGTAATGTAAAGTGGGTGGCGATTGAAGTACATATCTTTTGGTGTACTTGTCAATTTTACATTTCGGAATATACCTCCACCAGTGTACCATCGTGAGTTGCCAGGTTCTCTTGTATCGGCAACCACCTCAATCAAATTCTCTTTACCGATCTTTAGTACATCGGTCACATCAATCTCAAATCCTACGTATCCATAGTTTGTTCCACCTACATACTGACCGTTTATACTAACATCGGCAGTATACATCACTCCTTCAAAGTCAAGCAGTAGTCGCTGTCCTTGTAGTTCTGTTTCGGGTGTAAAACGGTAACGGTAGTATCCCTTACCCATCTCTTTAAATGCGCGCGATGACAGTCGGCTTTTTATATTAGCCGCCACATCGGTATTGTCAGGTCTTTCGTCAGCCGAAGGCTCTACCCATGGCTGTTCTATCTGAAAGTCATGGGGAATATCTACTCTCTTTGAATTATTGAACTGCGAGTCTGTCGAAAACTCCCATCCAAAATTCAGGTTAATCACCTTCTTCTGTTGGGCCATAATGCCTATTGTTATACATAGCATTAAGCCCATTGTGATAACTCGTTTTCTTCTCATGTGAATGTTTGTTTTAGCAATCATGTTGCAAATATAGATATAATATTCCACATTCACACATCAATTTGTCCTGATTTTAGCAAATTTGTACAACTTTATTTCCGCTGTTTGCCGAATTTGCTTGGTGGAACACCGTATTTCTCCTTAAAGCATTTATAGAAATAAGTTGGCGACTGGAATCCAACCTTATAACTTACCTCTGTTACGTTCATGTCGCCTTCTATCAATAAGTCTGCTGCTTTCTTCAAACGTTCGGTTTGCAGATAGGTGTTTGGCGACATTCCAGTAAACTCTTTCATCTTACCGTAGAATTTAGTGCGTCCCATTTTTAGTAGCAAGGCCAGAGTGTCAACATTGAAATCCTGGTCGCCTAGGTGTTGTGCCACAATTTTTTCCATTTTCTCCATAAAGCGTTGGTCGGCTTCATCGGTAATAATGGGGTGCTTTGGCTCTTGATTCGTACTATTGTCTATCGGTTTGATGCGGCTATACCATTGAATCAATTGGGTGATTCGCAAGATGAGTAGTTCGAAGTTACAGGGTTTAACCATATAATCATCGGCACCAGCTTTATAGCCACGTAGTAGCTGGTCATCTCCATCTAGGGCTGTCAGCATGATGATAGGAATATGGCGTAACTGTTGGTCGGCACGAAGTTGGCGCACAATTTCGTAACCATTGATACCAGGCAGCATGATATCGCAGAGAATCAGGCTCGGCTGCGTTTGGCTGATACCGTAAATTGCTGACTGTCCGTCAGTATAGCTGACAGTCTTGAAATATCGGCCAATGCTGTCGCGTATCTGGTCCATCATGTCTGGATTGTCCTCGATAATGGCCACTGTGTAGTTATTAAATGCCTCTGGCACCAGATCTTTTATTGTGTCAGGTTTGTTGTCTGTAGTCATTGACGTGTTAACAGCAGTCTTTTGGGCATAGTCTTCCGAAGTGTAAACTTCTTCTGATGCAGGGATTGAGGTGATGAAACGAGAGCCCCCTTCGTCCGAAATGCGTTCGTATACCAGATTGCCTTTATGCAGGTTTGCTAATTGATAGGCAGTGTATAGGCCAATACCCATGCCTCCCTGCGATACATAGCCATGCATGAATGGCTGGAAAAGTTGAGGTATCTGTTGCTGACTGATACCAGGACCGCTATCCTCTACTATGAGTTGAATTTTCTGTTTTAGCATGTCTGTGTTATCTGTCTTTTTTATCTTCAGACTGATGCTTCCTCCTTTTGGAGTATACTTCAAGGCATTGCTTATCAGATTGTATAAGATGGTTTCTATCAGATGGGGATCGAATACCATTTTATGCTGGTGGGCAAAAGGGGTGAATGTAAGAGACTGCTCTTTTTGTGAAGCAATTTCTCTAAACTCATCAATAGTAGTCCTTGCTAGTTTGATGATGTCTGCCTCCATAACGCCTAAACGCTGGTTGCCTGTATTGATGCGTCGGAACTCCATCAGCTGATTTACGAGTTTTGTTAGACGAAGTGTACCTCTGCGTACCGTCTGTACAGCCGAACGCGATATTTGCTGTTCGTTGCCCTTTTGTGTTAGTTTGTCGGCAGCTCCTGTTATGATGGCTAGTGGAGTGCGGAACTCGTGTGCGATATGTGTGAAGAAGTTCAGTCGGAATGTCGATAGCTCTTTTTCCACACGTATCTGCTGATTTAGTTCGAAGTTTCTATGCCATGCCCTGAAGAAGAACCACACAAGAACAATAATAATAAATAGGTATATCATCCATGCCCACCAAGTGTTGTACCAAGGTTGGCGTATGATAATGGTAAAAACATAATCCTCACTCCACTGATTGTTCTTATTCAGCGAACTAAGATGAAAGTAATATTTGCCAGGTTGCAGACCATTGTAACGGGCACTATTGTCGCTTGTAAGCTGGCGCCAGTCGTGTTCTACTCCTTCTAGATAGTAGCGGTATTGCGTTGAAGCTATTCCTGCATAGTCAAGATTTGAAAACTCTAATTCTATGGAGTTCTGATCATGATTCAGTTCAAGTTGTTTGTCTGATGTGGAAAGATATCGTCCTACACCATCGATGCTTATTTTAGTGATGATTGGGCACCATGCCTTCTCCTGATTGTTTGCAGCTAGACTGTCGGGCTGTAGTATCATCATCCCATAGGCGGTACCGAACAGCAGACGTCCATCAGACAATATGGCTGAACTGTTCTCTGAATAGATATTGCTTTCAAATGTATGTCCGAACTGGTATGAATTTACTTTCTTGTCTTTTCGGATACATGTAAGTCCGTTGTCAGTTCCAGCCCAGATGTTGCCCTGTTTGTCTGTTGTGATTGAGAATACATTGTTGGTGGTAAGGCCGTCATGGGTTGTGTAGCCTTGCACAATGGTAAAGTGTCCGTTGTCATATCGGCATTTCTGTAATCCGCCGCCTCGGCCTCCTATCCATATATTACCCTCTGAATCGGGCATTACACTAGATATTTCGTCAAACGGGAAATCGCCATTTTGGATATTATGGCTCACTAAGTCATTGTTGCTAGGTTTTTTCTTGTTTATATCTATATGGTATACACCATTGTTTGAGGCTATCCATAGTTGTTGTTTTTTGTCTACCTTTATGCAACGCAAACAACTCTCATTGTGCGATCGTTTCATCAACTGAGTATAGTCGAGTGTTCCGTCGTCCTTAAGTTTTACAACAAACAGACCGTCACCCCAGGTTGAAATCCACAGCCTGCCTGATTGATCTTCTATGATGTCGTAGATTTGGGTAGATGGAAATTCAATCTGTTTGCGGTCCAAATAAAGACCTCCACCTCTTGTTCCCATCCATTCGTGCCCTTTGCTATCCTTGAAGAATGAGTAAACTGTTGCAGGCAAAGATGTTGGGGTAGGATGGCTCCATGTCTTAGGCTGCAGTTCGTATAGTTTATTATCTTTGGTACCCAAAAGCACTTTATCGCCCGAATAGCTTATCATTCGAATAAAGTTGCTCCAGTCTCCTTTATGCTCTGGTTGTGGATAGAAATAATCGACGGTAGCCTTGTCAGGGGGCATAATACAGGTTATGCCTGTCGACTCTTCACTAAGCCAGATACAACCACTTCGGTCAATAAGGATGTTGTTTAGGTAGCTATTGCCTACTATTGCCCATTGTGATGTGGCAGAATAGTGAGTAAGACTATTGGTCTGAATATTATAGACAAAGAGTCCGTTACCATAGCTGGCGATATAATAGAGACCATCAGGACCTTTCTTAATATTATAACGGCGGAAGCGTTCGATTGTAGACTGCATACCAGTCATCAGATTAAGAACTCGCATATCTCCCTTGGCTGGAAAGACCCACAATGTTCCTGTGCTATTACTTACAAAGTAATTGTCATCATCACTTAGTCCTTCCATGATGGTTCCCCTTAAGACGTGATATTTTTCAGTAACAGTCGCTTTTCCATCTTTAGGCGAAACCATTAATGTGTTGCCTTTGGTCATGATCATCCATTTGTCTTGCCACACAAAACTTGCAGTTACAGATGAAATGTTGCTTGCTTCAGCGGCAATAGGAATGCGACGTAGTTCACGCCCGTTCTCATCGTATGTGATTATTTCATTACCAGAAGTAAGTGCCAGTCTCAGTTTTCCAATCTGTATTCCTCTTCTGAAGTTTATTCCTCTACTGATGATGCGCGACTTCCCGTTAGCGTCGATAATAACCAGTCCGTCGAGAGTCATTGCCCAAAGATTACCTTTATCATCCTCGAAAGCATCACGGACATGGTTTATTGGAAGACTGCCGTTCTCCTTTGTGTAGTCTGTGCAGTCTATTTCTCCATTA
Source organism: uncultured Prevotella sp. (assembly GCA_900322175.1). GTDB lineage: Bacteria > Bacteroidota > Bacteroidia > Bacteroidales > Bacteroidaceae > Prevotella. Next base: position 74,978 of record ONYZ01000002.1, on the reverse strand, counting down.
TCGTTGCATTTTACACGGCGTACTCCAGACTCATCGTCAAACATCCATAAGATACCTTGACGACCTTTCAGAAATCGGCGATAAGTACGTGCATAGTCGTGACGACCTGTAAAATCAACAAAACTGCCAGTACGTAGATCATAGCAACAGAATACGTATGTCGAAGTTCGCATCCATAGATGACGTTTGTCATCATCAGGGAATACATATCCCACAACTCCCTGAATCGGGTCTGATTCTGGTCCAAGATTATAGATATTATAGAAATGATAACCGTCGTAACGACATAGACCATTGTCTGCCGCCATCCATATGTAGCCGTCTGCATCCTGAGTCATATCGTATATCTGGTTGCTTGGAAGTCCATCAGCCGAACTGATGTGACGGCTGTTGGTCAGCAACCTTTCTTGCGATGAAATCATGCTGCAAAGAGCTAGCATGTACAGTAGTATGTATAATCTTAAGTTCATTGTTCTGAGTTGTTATTGGGTGCAAAGTTAAGTATTATTTTCAAATAAATAGCAATTCTGATGTACAAATCTGTATTTTTTCGTATAAAAGATGTTGCTATGGATATAAAATATAAGGTAATTTTGCAACAAAAACCGATAAGAATATGAAAACGAGACTTCTTTTAACTATTTTGATGATGTTGACATCCATTATAATGCATGCTCAACCGAGTTATGATATGCAAAACATTTGTCGCGAACAGTTGGATCGTGGCGTGGTTGCTTTTCGTAGTGGCGATAAAGTTATCGTGAGTTGGCGAACATTTACATCTGATGCAGTTGGTCAACCTTTTGATTTGTTTCGCAATGGAAAGAAGTTGAATAAAGAGCCGCTTAGTAAAGGCGGAACATTCTATGTAGATGAAAAACCATTGAAAAAGGATGCCGTTTACGAAGTCAGGGGTGGTGGCAAGAATGGTCAGTACACATTAAAGGCTGATGCTCCTGACGGATATCTGCCAGTCAAACTACAGAAGCCTGATGCAGGAACCGCGCCTGATGGTAGTGTGTTTAGTTATTCAGCTAATGATGCCTCTGTGGCTGATGTTGATGGTGACGGACAATATGAGATATTACTGAAGTGGGACCCTTCTAATTCACATGATAATGCACATGACGGCTTTACTGGGCCTACTATTTTTGACTGCTACAGACTTGATGGAACCCTGCTTTGGCGCGTTAATATGGGTATTAATATCCGTAGTGGTGCGCATTATGTACCTTTTATCTTCTATGATCTTGATGGCGACGGACGTGCTGAGTTTATAGTAAGGACATCCGACGGTACTCGTGATGGGGTAGGAAATATAATAGGTGACAGTCTGGCCGACTATCGTCATCGTGCTCCAGAAAATGCGCCAAATCCTAATCCTGAGCAAGAGTGGGGCAAATATAATAAACAGGGCAGACCAATGACGGGACGTATACTTTGTGGCAATGAATACATCACCGTGTTTAATGGTCTTACAGGTGCTGCTATGGATACCCAGCCATATATACCCGCACGTGGCAATCTGAATGATTGGGGCGATAACTATGCTAATCGTTCTGATAGAATGTTGGCTGCAGTTGGTTATCTGGACGGAAAACATGCTTCTGCCATCTTCTGTCGTGGCTACTATACTCGTACTGTGATAGCTGCATGGGACTGGGATGGTAAGAAATTGAAACAGCATTGGGTATTTGATACTAATGATGAAGGAACAGGTAAGGATGGTAAACCACAGAGCAGCTATGCTGGTCAGGGAAACCACAATCTTCGTGTGGCTGATGTCGATGGAGATGGATGCGATGAAATAACTTATGGTTCTATGGCCGTAGATCATGACGGTCGCGGGCTTTACAATACAGGGATGGGGCACGGTGATGCAATCCACTTGATGGCTTTCGACCCAACAACCACAGAACTTCAGGTGTGGGACTGTCATGAAAACCGTCGTGATGGCTCCGATTTTCGTAATGCCCGTACAGGCCAGGTGATATTCCAGATACCATCTAAGAGTGATGTAGGTCGTGCTATGGCAGCCGACATAGATCCTACAAATCCTGGCTTGGAGATGTGGAGTACTGATAGTTATGGTATCCGTAATATAAAGGGCGAAGTGCTCAACGATGCTCAGTCGCCCAATGATCCTCAACACCAACAGCATCTCAGGATGAAAGGTCGCAGGCTGTCTATTAATTTTGGTATCTGGTGGGATGGCGACCTGCTTCGTGAATTGCTCGACCGTGGTACAGTGTCGAAATACGATTGGGAAAACAAGACTATTGTTGAAGTAGTTAAGTTCCCAGATGTGGTATTCAACAATGGAACGAAGTCAAATCCTTGTCTTTCTGCAGATATCCTTGGTGATTGGCGTGAGGAGGTCATTGCGCGAACTCCCGATAGTAGCGAACTTCGTATCTTTGTTTCGCCGATTCCTACTGAATATCGTATCAATTGTTTGATGGAGGATATTCCATATCGTCTCTCTACAGCTACACAGAATGTTGGCTACAACCAACCGTCTGAACCAGGTTTCTATTTAGGTCCTGACAATACTGTAAATCCATTCTTAAAATAATATGATGACAATCCAATTAAACAGATTCTCGCTAGCCCTAGTTATGGGCTTTTCATCTGTTGCCTATGCACAACAGATAAATGACAATAACACTCCGCTACATCTGATGAAACCTGAGTATAGGGTGGGATATGGCGTGTCGAAAGTGGAAAGCGTAAAGCAGACCATGGACAGAGTCCTTAGTTATATCGATGCAGAGACCCCTGCTGTGCTTGTCGATAAGAAGACTGGCAAGGAAATAACCCGTATGAAGGATATCAATGCCGATACATATCTTAAGCAGGGAGGGTTCCGCCTTACCAGCTACGAGTGGGGCGTGACTTATTCTGGCGTACTGGCAGCTTACGAAGCCACAGGTGACGAAGCATATAAGAATTATGTGTATAAGCGTCACAAGCTTCTGGCAGAAATGGCACCTTATTTTACTAAAATACACCAGAAGGGTAGTACTGTAGATGTAAATGTAAGGCGTGTTATCGATCCTCATGCTCTTGACGATGCTGGTGCAGTGTGCTGTTCGATGATCAAGTCGATGGCTACTATATTCAAGGATAGCGACAAAGGTCTGCGTCAACTTATCGATGAGCGCATACAGAATTATGCCGATTATATAATGAATAAGGAGTATCGCCTGAGTGATGGCACCTTTGCACGTCTGCGTCCTCAGAAGAATACGGTTTGGCTCGATGATATGTTTATGGGTGTGCCAACCGTAGCATACATGGGAAAATATACTGGCGACAGTAAATACTACGACGAAGCTGTACGACAGGTATTGCAGTTTGCCAAACGTATGTGGGTGCCTGAGAAGAATCTGTTCCGTCATGGGTGGGTAGAGTCTATGCAGGAACATCCTGCCTTCCACTGGGGTAGGGCAAATGGTTGGGCCATTCTTACTATGTGCGAGGTTCTTGATGTCCTTCCTGAGAATCATCCTGATCGTGCAGAGATTATGACGCTGATGAGGTCGCACCTAAAGGGACTTGCTGAATTACAGCATCATGATGGATATTGGCATCAGTTGCTCGATCGTAGTGACACTTATCTCGAAGCTTCTGCTACTGCCATTTATACCTATTGTTTTGCCCATGCTATCAATAAGGGCTGGGTTGATGCCAAGGTCTATGGCCCTGTGGTTCAGTTGGCATGGCATGCTGTTGAGGCTTCGGTTAATGCCAAGGGACAGGTTGAGAATGTATGTGTGGGTACAGGTATGGGCTTCGATCCATCGTTCTACGCTTATCGTCCTGTTCATGTTATGGCCGCCCATGGTTACGGTCCTGTTATCTGGGCAGGTGCAGAGATGCTTCGTCTGCTAAAGAACCAGCATCCCAAGATGAATGATTCGGCTGTATGGTTCTACGACGAGGAAGTTCCTACCGATGCACCAATATTTAATTACGATGGCAGCATACGTTACTAATCAAAAAATATCGCTTACCCAAATCGAGTAAGCGATCTTTTTTTTATTTGTTTACGAAATCTGGGAGATAGAATCCCAAGTGCGGTGGCTGGTTGTAAGCTGTATTTTGCCAAGCCACAGCCATACGGTAGGTATGGTCATGCATCAGTGTTGGCACTCGATACTCCGTAGGTATGTTTGTCGAGAATATATTCAGTGTGCTGCTGTTGCTCGAATCCCAAAGAATCAGTTCCTCTCTCCAGTCACCAAACAGGTCTGCCTGAAGGTTTGGTGTCTTCTTGGTGCTGTTGCAGGTAGATGAATTTCCGTAATTATAGAATGTCATCAGTCTGTTCCAGCTCGAACCGTTCCAATAGTCAAGGGTGTTGCCATCGAGTGTCTGGTCGTAGCAGGTTCCGTTCCAATACATACGGAAGTTGACCGAAGTGCTTTTCTCTCCAACTATCTCGCCTGTCTTAACACTACGTTGCTGACGCTCGTCCGATGACCAGAATTCGTAGCCGCGGCTTCCAGGGATTACATCAGCAGCCATGCCCCTGCCATTGTCCTTGCCAGCATTGCCTCCTTTGAATATTACCTCGCCAGTAGCAGCATCGTGTAAGTCCCAAGAGTAAGTACCTTTTTCCTCATGAACCTCGAACACCTGCATGCCTTTGCGGTCAGGGTCCATTGCACCCAGATGGATGGCGTCGCCATGACCGAAACCTGTTGCATACAGCAGTTTCCCGTTGTCGTCAAGTGCGGCCGAACCCCATATTATCTCATCGCGTCCGTCACCATCCACATCGGCTATTGACATATTGTGATTGCCATTGCTATACATAGTGTTGCTGCCTTCGCCACGTGTGGCTACAGGAGCAGTAATCTTCGCTGATTCTATCATGTCGGCATCCACTACTGAATACTGTGTTCTTGAATCAGAACGGTGCAACCAGCGATGCTTAAGTTGATTGCCGTCGAAATCTACTGCCCATACATAGGCATAAGTGTAATACCCACGGCAGAAGATACCGCTTGGATTAGCATCAGGACCACCCAGATAAGCCACTGCTGCCAGGTAGCGTTCGCCACGGTTGCCATAGTCGCCACGGTCTTTCTTTCCACTGCGGTCATCCCAGTTGAAAGTACCTTCATCCTCACTCAACTTTGCTAATGCATTTCGGTTGGGGTAATATGCAATGGTATGGATGGCCTCACCAGTTTGTCCGTTGAATACCGTCAAATATTCCTGACCACCATTTATGCGACCTGCACTTGTACGCCAGTCTTTATTGTTGTCGGCAGCCTTTATATTATCGTCGGTGGCAGCTTGGTTCACATATATGCCTGTGCCGTCTTTTGTTCCAGGGGCAGTCTTGCATATCATTTCTGCCTTGCCGTCGCCATCGAAATCATATACCATAAACTGTGTATAGTGTGCTCCTGCGCGGATGTTCACTCCCAAGTCGATACGCCATAGTTTGGTCCCGTTCAGTTTATAGCAGTCGATAAAGACTTTGTCGGTTTTGTCGCTCTGCGAATTGTCCTTTGAGTTTGACGGATCCCATTTCACAAATATCTCATATTCACCATCACCATCCACGTCGCCTACACTGCAGTCGTTAGGCGAGTACTCACCTCCAAGAGCGCCTGTGGCAGGTCGATCCAGTGCCAATGTCATATAGTTTTTGGCCCATGGGGTTACTTCGTTTGATGTCTCAATGGTCTTGCCATTAACTTTGCAAACCACCTGATATTTCGAATCAGTGGTACCTGCCTCGTCTGAATAGTTGGATACATTGAGATCCTCGGCAATCACCGCGCCATTGCGAATCACATCAAATGTGGTTCTAGCATCGTCTGTGCCTAACAGTCGCCAACTGATGAAGATACCTTTTGCTTGTGGTAGTGCCACAACTCCACGGCCCAGTTTTTCCATTTGGCTTTCAGGTGTTGCTAGTTCCTGACTTACTTTAGTTGTGATGTCGTCTTCACCCTCTGGAATTACTGGGATAGTGTTATTGTCGACACATGCCGTGAATATCAGACCGCAGTTCAAGATGGCGGCCGTCATCCATAATCTTTTAGTTTTCATTACATTATTTTGGTTTTACTTGATGATAATCTTCTTTCCGTTCTTGATATATATGCCTTTCTTCAGAGGCTCACTTACCTTCATACCGTTCAGGTTGTAGATGAAACCTTCTTGGTTTGTATCCATCTCAATACCATTGATACCACTTGGAACATCAGTAACGGTAAGTCTTCCTTCCTTGGTCAATAGTTTAGAGGTGTCCCAATACAATCCTTCAGGCAATTCTGGCAGTGTAACTTCGATATTCGATGTGGCCTGGAACGAGTTGGCTTTCCAGAGTTGTACGGTATCACCTAGTTTCAGGTTCGACGTACCAGAGAATGTCACTGTGACATCTTCTGATAATATCATTGTGCTCTGTACTTCTACATACGAACTCTTCAGTCCACTACGTGATTTGGTTATTTTGCCTGCGATATGCTTTACGGTATATCGTCCGCTTCCACTCAGTGTTGCACCATCAGAAAGCGTACCAATTGTCAAATCTTTGCCGTTGTTATTAAACACCCCCGTGAGTGTAGCATTTGGTAGACCGTAAGAGTTGTTCCACTGTAGTGCAGGATCATACGAACCAGTTTTTGTGTACTGGAATTTTAATGTTCCCTTGAATTTACTCCAGTCGCCTGTCATATTGCTGCGTACACTCGTAACATTTACAGTTAGAGAACCGTCTCCAGTCAACTTTCCTGAATAGTCGCAACGTGCGTCGAGTGTCCAGCTGGCAGACTTGCCGGCAGGTACCTCTATGTTTGCTTTGTTGCTTGAATAGCTGTAAATGTTGTCTGGGTCTTTCAGCGCACCTCCGTTAAGAACTATCAGTGTTGGATACTGATGGACATTGTTAACCTCGCCACCCTGAACTATACCCTGGTTAATATACATGGTGTCCAGTTTGACTGTAGAGCCAATCTGCAGCGTTCCGTTACCAATTTTAGTGAGACTTGATTTTATAGTCTGGTTGATAGCGGCATTTGCTGTCAGTGTCTTGCCTTGACTGGTATAGATACATCCTCCGCCTGCTTCGAGCGAAAGCTTCTGACTAGATACTACATTGGCATTTACTGCCAGTGTGCCTCCATTGCGTAGCGTAATCAGATTGCTGGTTCCGCCCAGGGCACCATATTCAGTTCCGTCTGCATTTGCCAGAGCAGAAACTGTCAGTCTTCCGTTTTCGATTATTACGCCACCAGTCAATTTGTTGGTGTTCATGATGGTCAGATTGCCTGCACCACTCTTAGTCAGACTGGCATCACCTATGATACTTCCTTCGCCCATCAATGTATAGTCTTTCGCATCGTTGACAAATACTACGCTCTTTGGTGATACATCCTCCTTGATATATACCGCTGTTTGTGAAGTGTTGTCATTAAATGTCACAGTATCGCCTGTTACGAAGAAGTCCTTATTTCCATCCTCGAGTGTGAAATTTTCTGTATTTGCAAAGTCCCAAATACCGTCAGTTCCGCCGTCCCAATAGATGTTTGAGGCTTCGCGTATTGCTTCTACATTCAGATAAATATTGCCATTCTCATTGGTGAGTGATGACTTTACTCCGTCAACACCCTCAAGCACGATATTGTTCACGTCGCCTTCTATCTTTGCGGCTTCTATCAGCAGATACTTTCCTGCTGCCAATTGTCCCTGAATGGCAATCTCAAACACTGGGGTAGAATATTCTGGACCATACTGCCAGTCTTTCTTCTCGATGGTAAGTACATTTGCCTTAACAGCATCTGATGTGCCGTCGGCTAGTGCATCGAACACAATACGCGAACCGAAATTCAGAATCAGCGAGTCTGTTTCTATCACGCCCTTGTTGTCTTTGCCTCCAGGTCTCAGTATCGATGCATAGTCCATTTGTATGCCCTTCATGAATTTACCACCATCTGAATTCAACTCAGCAAAGCGGTTCAGCCATACACGGCTGTTCTGCATTGTGCCGTCGAAACACAGTGTTCCTGCCCATACATCTGTCGAGCCGGTATATGTCTGGGTGGCATTAGGCAATATCAGTGTTCCGTCGCCCTGTTTCACCAGTCGCATGTCGCCGCTGAATGCTCCACCTGTCAGTGTGTGGGTATAAGTGGCATACTCTATCTTATCATTGTTGTCGTGACCCTGCACCCAACTTGGTGCGTTGTCGAAGAATATGTATGGCTTGGCACCTTCGGCTACTGATACTGTCATATCGCCAGTTTCTGCCATCATCACCTCTTTGTCGTTCAGACTGCCGTCGATGGTTCCACCATTGGCTATCTCTGTGCGGTTGGTAGTGGTAAGTGCTGGTGGAGCCATGGTTATTCCCTCCAGTTCGCCGATGAAGTAGCTAACGTGAGGTGGCTGGTTGTAGCCGCACATCTGCCATACCATCGCATTGCGGTACTGCATGTCGTGCCATAAGGTGTAGTTTCGCCATTCAGTAGGAATGGTGGTGCTGTAGATTCTAATCTTGTTGTCGGTAGTACGCATTACCACCTCTTCGCGCCAGTCTCCAAATATGTCGCCTTGATAGCATGGGGTAGCTTTTGAGTCGTTGTTGGTCAGCGACCCCTGTAGTGTGGCAATAGTTTCACCTGTGCTGGGTTTATATATACGTCCTGTAGAATTTCGTGTTCCAGTTCCGTTGAATGTCTCTTCGAGCAAATCACCGTCCCAATATATGCGGAAGTTCACATCGAATGCTATGTCTGACGGAATGTGTTCGTTGGTAACGCTGCTAATTGCAGTGTCGTGTCCAGAACGTCCCAGACAGCCAGGATATTTGTTGCTGAAATTACCCATCATAGCGCGTCCGTCATCATTTCCGCTAGTCTGGCGATAGTATATCTTCGATGTTGTAGCATCGCGATAGTTGTTGTCAGGTGCATCTTCGTTGCACGCATATATCTCATGACCATGGATATATGGGTTAAAATCACCGTGATGCTGTGCATCTCCATGTCCCAGTCCTGTGGTCGACAGTCCGTGTCCGTTGTCGTCGATTACCATCGAACCGAAGCAAATCTCGTCGCGTCCGTCCCAGTCTACATCGGCTATGCTATAGTTATGATAGCCCTGTCCATACCATGCACTGCCTGGTGTGTTGTTATTCCAGCGCCAGCGTTCTATCAACTGGTGTGTGGCAGGATCCACGTCGTATGCTATCATCTTATGACGTGTATATATGCCTCGGGCCAGGAAAATACTGGCCTTGCGACCATCAAGGTATGGCGCTCCGAAGAAGTGTTTGGTTGAGCGATGGCCATATCCGTCGCCCCATGCTGCTTCAAGGTTGGTTTCGCCATTCTCCAGTCGCTTCAGCGGATAGTCCATCACCTGATATGGCTCGCCTGTAGCACCATTCATATATACCAGATACTCAGCACCATCGTGCATAAACCAGTTAGCTCCACCACCAGTGGCACCACGATAGTTCTTGGTGGCATCGCCCACCACGTAGGTCTCGCCATTAGCCATGTGGATAGTTGTGCCGTCGGCAGCACGTATAATGGCTTCGGCCTTGCCGTCCTGATCCCAGTCGTAAGCCACGATATTCTGCTCGTTGTTCTGGAAATCACCCATGTTTGGACCGAAGTCGAGCCACCATAGTTTAGTACCGTCCAGTTTAAATACTTCTGCTATCGAGTACTCGCCGTTATATCCGTTTCTAGGATAACTGGCATTTATCTCGCTTAGGTTGTCAAACTTCATCAGGATTTCCAGCTCGCCGTCGCCGTCCACATCGGCCATACAAGCATCGTTAGGCACGTATGTCGAGGTGAGCGAACCATGATCGGGCGTTATCTCCAGATAGTTCTGTGCCCACACACTTGCCGACTTGCTCTGCGACTGCTCTTGGCCTCTAACTACAGCACTCACAGTGTAAGTACTACCAGTAGATCCGGTTTTATCAGTAAAGTTTGATACCGATAGAGGTTCAGCGTTCAGCTTGCTCCCGTCGCGATAGATGTTATACTTTACGTCATAATACTCTTCGCCAAGTATTCGCCATGAGCAGAACACGCCCGCATTTGTCTTAATCGCTACCAGTCCACGGTCCAGTTTGTCCGTAGCACGTTGAGCCCATAAATTCACGCTCATTATGGCTGCTAGAGCCATAGTAATTAGTCTCTTCATTATGCTTTGTTTTAGTTCGTTATTTTTATGGGTGCAAAATTACACTAAAATATCGAGAATACCAAATAAATAAGGTGTTAAAACTTGGTTTTTTCAATTTTTAGCAGTACCTTTGCCACGAATTAAAACATTATGATGATGAAATCGTTTAGAATTGTTTTTTCGGCTATGCTTATCATGCTTTTCATGGCATGTTCGGATGATGAAAATCGTGAAGTTACCGTAGTTGATGCGCAGAAGGCATACAATGAGGCTAAAGGCACTTATGCAGGTGTGGTGCTTGACGAAAATGTGCCGTCAAAGGTTTATGTAACGATTGGCGACGACCTTACGATAAAGTATCTGCCAGTGACTCCGCTATTGAGTCGTTTCTTCTCTGGCACGGAACTTGATGAGGCTGTTGCTTCTGTTAAAGGTCCAACGTTTTCTGCTCCTACTGTTGATATGGTATTGGTTGGCAGTTTGATGTACGTTTCGATGGAGCCAACCGACTGGATGTTTACTGCCAAAGTTGGTGGGGTAGAGTATCGCGTAAGTGCGCTGTTGAGTAGTGTGTTATGTTATTCGCGTGCTTACGATAAGATATCTGTAAGCATCAATGTGGATGAACTCTTCTGCGAAGGTCAGAAGGCTGACTTGTCGTCAAACTCTATCTCTTGGCTTATCGACGAGGCTACCAGACAGTAATCGTTCTGTATTCCTAGTTTTTGTTTTTGTTCCCAGCTTGGGAACGACTTATTCCCACGTTGGGAATGAAACGTTCCCAAGTTGGGAATCAATCGTTCCCACGTTTGGAACACACTATAAGGACTAGGCCGAATGACTTGAAGACATAATTCGAACACCTCATAGACATAACTCGAAAAAAATACCCGATTCTCAGTTTTTTTACAGAGAATTAAAAAAATCTCTCATCCCTCCCTGGAACTCCTCGAAACCTGCATAAACAGGGATTTTTTGGAAAAATCATCCCTCACTAAATCTCTCACCTCATCCCTCCCTAATCTCTCACCTCATCTCTCATGCTTCAATTCTACTGTAGACCATAAAAAGTGAGGGGTGACGTGAGGGATTAGTGAGAGATAAGTGAGGGATAAAAATAATCTCTCACATTCTAAAACGCCTGTGTTTATGCGGCTTTTGAGAGATTATGTGAGAGATGAGTGATTTTTCTCGATGTAGTCGTAAAAATACGAAAAAGATAATCCCCGCGCTCCGATGGAGGAGGCGGGGATTGAGATTATCGATTCTAAATTAGAATCTTCAGAGAAGTGTTGATTAGCGAACAACGAACTTCTTACCCTGCTTAACGTAGATACCCTTCTTCAGGCTGTTGGCGTTAACCTGTACACCATTGAGGTTGAAGATAGGAGCATTGTGGTCAGAAACAACCTTGTTGTAAGGAAGCTCTACGATACCTGTTGAAGTCTTAGCAACAAATGTACGTACGCGAGCAAGAGCATCTTGAATACGATAGAGCTGGAATGTTTCTGTACCCTTGAGAACTGACAGACCTGATGATGGAGCCCAGTTCAGAGCGTTATACTTCTGAATAGCCTCTTCCTCAGAAGCTGCCTCAATAAAGATGTCGTCAGTCTTACTACGACCATAGTTGTCAACACGGTTAACAATGATGAAGTCGTTATCTGTCAGACCATCAACACCCAGTGTGGTATTATTAACAGAAATGCTTTCCGACTGAGCATCACCTTTCACACCAGTATTGATAAGACCAATACCATAGTTAAACTTCATTGCAGAAATGTCTGAGCCATCACCAGCAGTTCCGAACCATGTGTAAACAGGAGCAAATGCGCTGTGAGCAAAGGTCTCATCAATCTTAGAAGGAGCAAGCAAGAAACGACGGATACCACCGTGATCTACATCATAAGGACGAACCTGTACAGTGTCACCAACAGCAGTTCCCTTTACCCAATTAAAGCGGAGAGCATCGGCGCGACCTGTCCAGTTGGTCTCTCCAGAAGTAGAAGTAGAAGCAAGTACATCAATCTCCTCAAAGCCTTTCTCCTTCAAGGCATCCTCTGTCATGTGCTGGAAGTCGATATCATCCTTCACGGCATACTCTACGTTGTTATCATACTTAATAGTTGTAGATTCGAATGCATTCAGACCACCATCGTGAGTTGTGATTTCGAGAGTACCCTTTTCTGTTACAGTTAATTCCTCACCATTCTGGCAGTTCTCTTTCTCAATAACAGCACCTGCTGCAGGAGTGTACTTGTAGTTGAAGAACAGGGCAGGCTGTGTTGGAACCTCACTATTGCTAACGTTCATCTTATAGGTCTTACCATAACCTGCGGTAACAGCAATAATATCAGCAGCAACTGCTGGCAGAGGAATCATCTCAGCTACAACATCAACCTCTACTTTCTCAGAGATTGCACCTTCTGACTCAGTCCAAGCAACCAGTTTACCTGATGTTGTCAGATTATATTTGTTCATGCCGGCGAGTTCCTCATCTGGAGTCAGCTCTTCGCCATTGAATGTAACGTGTACAATCTCATTGTTACTAGCCTCATAAGAAACTGCATATGTACGGGCTGTGCCATTCACACCTGTCAAGGCTACTGTTGGAGCGTTAGCATAAGCCTCGGCTGTCTGTACCTGAACAAGTACATTATCGATGATATGCTCTGATCCAACCTTACCAGCGAGCAGGTTGATACCTGTGGCACGCATGTTCTCAACAAATTCAGGAACATTGTATGTGCCGCTGCCAATTGGAGTTCCAAACTCATCATCAACAGCCCATTCTACAATGCGGGCATTAACGTCAACATTCAGAGTAATGGTATAGAAACCACCAAAAGGAAGAATCACGATATTGGTAGAATCGCCATTAACTGCATAATTTGTTCCTTCCTTAGCCTCATCGGTAAGCTCAGTCAGGTCGAACAGCCACCAACGATCGGGCTCTGTTGCGCCAGCTTTGATTTCACCTGCAGGTCTGCGATAGTTCTGGTTGGCCCAACGGTTAGTAGAGAAGGTTGAGTCTGACATAACTACGATTTCGTTGGCGAGGTTGGTGTCAGGAGCCTTCTTTGGGCAATAATCAAACTTCAGAGTGTACTTAGTTGCTTCCTCATAGAGGTCGGTACCCCAAAGTGTGTAGGCATTGCGCTCACCACCACCAGCATGAATAAAGTAGAAATACTTTCCAAACTGGTCGCCGGCGATAAACATACCGTCTGCTCTGCTTGGCGAAATCCACCCTGCCTCTGCTGGAGTCAGAGCCAACTCAAAATCCTGCTTGTACAGGTTTCTTACACCAGCTGTTGCCACCATTGTATAGGCGAACAACGCTACCAAAGTGAGATAAAATTTCTTCATAAATAAATAATTAGTTAATTAATAAATAGGTTATTATAATAGTTTTATTTCTGTTGCAAAGGTACAAAAACTATTTGTATGATATATATAATATTGTACAATTATAACATTTTTTGTACGCTGTAGGACGTTTTTCGCGTCCTACAGCACTTTAATTATTTCCATCCAGGGTTCTGCTCCAAGTTTCCTGCCTTTAGAATCTCGCTTTGTGGAATTGGGAAAAGATTCATCTTTGACTCATCCCACTGACGGTTCTGTACTACCTTCTTGTTGCTAGAAAAGTCATCACCAGATTTTGTAATCTCTAAACCATAAATGGTCTTGAAATACTTTTCACCATCTTTCCAGCGGCGAACATCAAAGAAACGGTGACCTTCGAATGCAAGTTCGACGAAACGTTCTTTCTTACATGCATCTAATGTTGCTTCTGCATCGGTAAGATCGGCTAGTCCAGCACGCTTTCTTACTGTATTGATAGCTTGCGCAGCAGTCATTGTGAAGCCTGACTTGTCATTCAGGTTAAGTAAACATTCTGCATAGTTCAAATAGAACTCTGCCAAGCGGAATGTTACCCAAACATGATAGAATGAATTCTCACCATTTCCTGCTATCTGAGTTGTTCCATCAACATACTTCTTTAAATAATAGCCAGTTGGTGTGGCATTTACACTAGGTAGACCATTTACACCACCAATGAAAGTCTCTAGCGGCTGTGTGTTTGCATTTGGCCATGAGTCTCCGTTCTTAGCAACTGTAGCTGCAAGGCGGATATCGCCATCCTCGTATGCCTCAACCAGATTCTGTGTGGGGCAGTTGCCTCCCTGACCTCCTGCACCAGCACCTGACATACCTACAGGGAAGTTGTACTTCTCAAAAGAGTTGGATGCGCTTAGTACACGGCGTGCGAAGATAATCTCCTTGAGGGCTTTGGCATCTTTCCAGTTTGTTTGGCCTTGGAACAGTCCAGCATAGTCAGATGAAAGGGTGAACTGACGAGACTTGCAGGCGTTAATCAGTTCTAGGTTTGCTTGTGCAGCAGCCTTCCAGAGACTCTGGTCATTGTTTGGATTGAACAATGGACTTGCATGATAGAGTGCAGCACGGGCACGAAGAGCAAGAACTGCCAGGTTGTTGGCACGTCCAGTCTCTGTGATGCTCAGAGCCATTTTGTCCAGGTTGGCATAGTCCTTGATGATTGTATCCTTAATGGCTACGCACTCGTCATCAATGAACTTGAAGATTTCGTCAGCCGTTGCGCGGGGTAGGTTATTGGCTTCTTGAGCAGGCATGTCTGTTGTCTTCAATGGTACACCACCATACTGGCGAACTAGAAGGAAATAGAAGTAAGCACGCAGGAAACGAGCTTCGTATTGGAAATTGTTATACTGGTGCATCTCCTCTCGATAATTGATGTCGAGCTTGTAGTCATCGAATGTTAAACCATTAAACTCATCTAAGAACATGTTTGCGTAGCTAATACCCTCATAGCAAGTCTTCCAAAGTGAGCCATTTGCATTTGCTGGGCTCCATGCTCCGTTGTAGAAACTCTCAATGGCATTGCCTGATTGTGAGTAAACGGATTCGTCTGTTGCTGAACTAAGCATGGCACCACTATAGTTATTGCCAAAGTCATAATCGAGTTTACTGTATATGGTGGTGATGAATCCACCTGCACGCTCAAATTTTACCTTCATATACTCTGCATCGTCATACTTGAACTCCTTATAGTCCATCTGTTCACTACAAGAAGTAAGGATGCAGGCGGTAATCGCAGTTAAGAAACAATATTTTAATTTCATAATCTTCAATCTTTATTAGGGTTAGAAAGACATCTGTACACCTACCACAATGCTCTTGTTGAGCGGGGCAGTCACACCATAAGACTCTGGATCAGCCTCGTCGATATGATCGAAAC
Source organism: uncultured Prevotella sp. (assembly GCA_900322175.1). Lineage (GTDB taxonomy): Bacteria > Bacteroidota > Bacteroidia > Bacteroidales > Bacteroidaceae > Prevotella. Next base: position 59,524 of record ONYZ01000002.1, on the reverse strand, counting down.
AGAGTAGATCAACGCCACGAACGTATACCTTAGCAGTTTTTACGAAACCTGTCTGTTCCAGCAGGGACTTTGGTAGGTTATAGAATACCTCTACGTTGCGGAGCTTCAGGAATGAACGGTCGCGCTGCCAGAATGTACTGGTCTGATAGTTGTTGGCATTGCTTGTTGTGCTCAGACGTGGGTACTCTGCATTTGGATTGCTGCTAGTCCAGCGTCCGTCATAATACTGCTGCGAGAGAGATGTGCTGTTCAGAAGTGGCCAGTACATACCCTTTGCACTAAGGTTAGCTGTATAGCGACCTACACCCTGGAACATCATGTCGAAGCCAAATCCTTTGTACTCAGCACCTGCATGGAAGTTGTAGAATATCTCTGGAGCGTATGCACTATAGCCAATTTTTGTCTTATCGTTGGCGTCAATCATACCATCCTCATTTATATCCTTATATTTGATGTCGCCAGGATAAACGGTAGAGAAGTTCTGCTTTGGGCTGTTATCGATATCTGCCTGATCTTTGAACAAACCGATGGCTACCAGTCCGTAAGTAGAATTCAGAGGATTGCCTGTCTCAACCAAGTTGGCGTATGCCTTTGGTTCTTCGGCCTGATCCTTAATCTCATTCTTGTTGAAGTTGAAACTACCGCCAAGGTTAAAGGTCAGATCGCCAATTGTCTTAGTATAATCAAGCGAAATCTCAAAGCCTTTGCTATTTACCTTACCAGCATTGGTATAGGGAGCTTCGAAACCAATGAGTGACGAATAAGCACCTGCACCAGATACCCAGATATCCTTGCGCTGCTGCATATATGCATCAAGTTCAACGTTCAAGCCTCCAAACAAGGTTGCATCGATACCAATATTGTACTTATATGCCTTCTCATGACTAGGATTCTCTGCTGCTATTCTGCCGCGTGTCATTGCTCCAAATGCGTTACCACTATTTGCTTCGTAGCCACTACCGAATGGATAGTTATATGAAGCATAGGCTCCGTATGACTGTACATAATAATCCCACACATTGTCACCTGGCAGATAATCGGCATTGATAATACCAAAGCTGGCACGAAGTTTCAGGAAGTTTACAGTTGGATTGTTTTTCAAGATACTCTCGTTAGAAATTAGCCAAGCGGCTGAAACTGTTGGCGAAAGGTTCCATTTAGTTCCAGGAGCCAGACGGTTAGATCCTGAATATACAAGAGCTAATTCTCCGATATAGCGATTGTCATAGCCGTAATGTCCTAAGAATGAGGCATTTTGGCGATAGACGGTATATCCAGTTGAACCTGTTGCGTTCTGGTACTCATAGTCCCACTTCAACTGGCTATAGATATAATGCTTTTCGTTGAATGTACGGTCGAAGTTAAGACCTGCAGAGAATACAAGGCGGCGTGCCCACTGATCTGTAGAAGCACCTTTACCCATTGTTCCTGGTGTTCCAGATGTCCAGTAATCGCCTTTCACAGGAGCACCTCCCTGCCAACCTGTAACAGGATAATTTCCATAAACATAGGTCATGCTATGATCCTCGTACAAAGTAGAGTAAGTGTCATAACCCAAACGCAGCGTCATGCTCAAACCTTCTAACCAATATTTCAAATCTTGGTTCAGTGTCATGTCTGCATACAAGGCACGTTCGTGAATCTTGTAATATGCTGCACCTGTAGACTGAGCAACAGGGTTGAGCTCACCAGAATAAGTAGACGAACCTCCCCATTCACGATTTTCATTCTTTACAGGGTATGCTGACGAAGGTAGGCTGTAAACCATGTCCCAAAGATCGGCCTGTGAGCCAGGACGCGACATCTCACTCAATATTCCAAGCATGTTAACCTTTAACATTGTTGTTGGGGTGAGGTCAATATCCAGGTTTGTGCGAAGATTACCTCGTACATACTTATCTTGGGTGCTATAACCTTCGTTTTCAGCGTAGTTCTTTATAAAACCTTTGTCTGAGAGAAGGTTAAGGGTAGTGTAATAACGGAATCGCTCGCCACCGCCGCTAAATTCTACTCCAAGTTTATTTGTTGCACCATTTTTGCGGAAAGTCTCGTCAACCCAGTTTACATTAGGATATTGATAAGGGTACTGGCCGCTCTGGAAAGCTGCCAACTCCTCAGCAGTGTAACGTGGGGCTGCTCCTTCATTTGCCATGGCCTCGTTTAATGCATTAGCAAATGTCGCGCCATTAACAAATTTTGGACGATTAACTTGGGTGTTAAACAAGTGATCGTAGGTGACGCGGATATTCTTAGAATTATATTCTCCACGTTTGGTGGTAATCAAAATAGCACCATTAGCACCTTTGTAACCATAGAGTGCAACAGCTGCTGCATCTTTTAAGATGGATACGTGGTCAACCTCGTCAGCACTTACGATACTGATGTCGCGCTCAACACCATCAACCAGAATCAATGGTGTGCTACCGCTAAGGCTCTGCAAACCACGTACATAGAATGTTGGGTTTTGTTCAAAATAAGTACCGCTACCCTGCAGTGATACCAATCCATTACCTTGTCCAAGTATAGAATTTCCGATATTCTTTGCAGAGCGTTTGTTTACATCCCTGTTTGTTATGACAGAGACTGCGGCAGTGGATTGAGCACGGGTGAAATCCTTATTGGCACCTACTTCAATAGTTTGATCAACAAAGCTGATGCCCGTGCTGTCTTTCTGTGCTGCTGCTGGCAGGTTGATGCCTGCAAGCAGGGTTAGCACGATTATATTTTTTTTCTTCATAACTTTCATAATTAATTCTTAATATTTATATTCCATTTAAGAATTTACCATCCTGGATTCTGAACCAGTCCATATCCCTTATTAATCTCTGTAAGAGGTAGCGGGAAGAGGAACCATTTGCGGACCTCCAAATCATTGGGCTCATAATCCCATAGAACGCGAGAGCGGTTCTGGAGTTCGAATGTACTGTACTCAAAACGACTAGGTTCTGGTTGACCAGAATTCTTGTCGTCGCCAATATATGGACGGATATTATGTGTCCATGTCTGACCAATCTTAATCAAGCGATAGGTAAGAAGACCATGAAGTCTCTTGGTAATCCAGTCACCATGCTTGTAGCGAATCATGTCGTAATAGCGATTGTTGCTCATACCAAGTTCACAAGCACGCTCACGCAGAATCTCTTCGATAACATCTTCCTTGTTGTCCATGTTTGGTTTTACAGCTGCTTTTGATTTGGCGATTGAAGCTTTTAGACCACCCATACCAACGCGGGCACGTACTTGGTCAACGTATTTAAGAGCCTCTGTCAACTGTCCACATTGTGCAAGACATTCTGCATACATGAGTAGCATCTCATCGTAGCTAAGATAAACCCATTGTGTATGTTTTCCCTGATACTCACGGCCTAAGTAATACTTGATAGTGCCATAACCAGAAGGGAAGCGCTCAGTATCCTGTTCTACAATCTTTCCTGTCTCATCAGCTACCTGGTATCCCTCATGGTAACCTCCTACCCAGAGTTCATATAGATTACCTTCTGAAAGACCTGATGTCCAGTTTAGACGTTCAGATTGTCCGTTTACAATAGCATTTTCATACAGACGAGGATCACGACTGGCTACTCTTTGCACAGCACCTCCACGTCCTGCTTTATATTCGAAGAACAATTTACCCTTTTCGCCATTGATATTACCTGCTGCCAAGTCGCCATCCCAATCAAATGGGGTTCCATCAGCCCAGCAGAACATATCTACGTATTCCTGAGTTGGACCATAAGAATTGCGGAATGGGCCAGGGCCTGTTTCTGTAGTGGTAGGGCCAACAAAGTTGTTCCACTGGTAAGAGGCCTTATTACTGGTTTCACCTGCTACACGTGTAGAATGAATGATTTCACGACTACCCTGATAGATGTAGCCCATACGGTAAGCCTGACGATAAGCGTCTGAAGTCTTAGCTGTGGCTTTATTCAATTCATACCAATTACCGTTTGATGCATTCGCTGCAAAGAAATCTTGGCAAGCCTGCAAAGCACGCTGCCAGCGTTCCTGCTTAAATCCACCGTGCCATACAATACTATCTTTTTCTGCTTCAGTAGAACCGTTATAATAGGGCTGATCGGCATTATAGAGTGGTGAGGCATTGAAAAGTAGAGTCTTGGCTTTCAAGGCCATTGCACCTGCTGCAGTCCATCTACCTGTATTGTTGGTAGCATCAGTGTCAATAGTGCTTCCATTGTATGCCCAAAGCAGATCAGGTATTGCCTCGTCTAACAGTTTAACTATAAAGTTTGCTGTGTTTTCGGCTGTTGCTCTACGTGTAGAGAGGTCTGCTTCGGTACCTGTATAAGTGTGATCAATAATGGGCAGTCCACCATACACAGAGTAGAGGTCGAAATAGCGCGATGCCATGATACATTTAGCTTGGGCTATCATGTTGCGCTTCTCTGTATCTGAAAGACCAGGAACATTATCAATGTGCTCAATCAGCAACCAGCAGTGATGAACGGTTTCCCATACCTTATCGTCATTGTATGCAATGATAGCACGATCATTAGATGTGAGAGCGTTGGAATAATACATGTTATATGCATTCGAACCGCTGAAATGCTGATGGTAGCAGTCTGTCAGTGCATCAAGTTTTGAGTTCCAGTAACTCTGACTCCAAGGCGAAGCCGTTGAGTTCTTAAATGGAAGCCCATAATATTGCTGTACATAGAGACCTACGAGGAACTGTTTGGTATACTCGGCACTATTGAATACCGTGTCGAGTGTCACTGTACCGCCCGGTGCTTTCTCAATGAAAGAACTGCCGAATTTTACGTCATCGGTACAAGCCGTGAACACCATTCCGCCAAAGGCTAGCGTCACAACTCCTTTTACGATTATATGTTGTAATTTCATATTATTATACCTTATTATTATATTAGAATCCTATCTTCAAACTTGCAGTATATGTACGCTGCAGTGGGTAAGAAGGTGTAGAACTAGCACGAGCCTCAGGGTCACCAAACTTGTATGGAGTGATAGTGAACAGGTTGTAACCACTTAAAGCCAACTGGAGTTGAGTAAGACCAAGTGCCTTCATGAATGGGAAGTGGAAATCGTATGCCACCTGTAGAGTCTTCAAACGCAAGTATTTAGAGTCCTTCTCCCAAAGAGTTGAAGATGCGTAGTTTTGGAGTGCGTTTGTCCATGTCGCACGTGGATACTCTGCATTTGGATTTGGATTATCTGTTGTCCATGTGTTGTCGAGATGGTACTGAAGCAGTCCTCCATTATTTTCAGTGTTACGATTGTGGAATGGACGCATGAAAACATCACCAAGTACACGGCTAACATCCCATGCTGCAGTAAACTGTGCGCTTACAGAGAAATTCTTGTAATAGGCTGCCAGATTCAGACCTGCAATATACTGTGGGTCATCGGTATAGCCGTAGTCGCGGCTCTGGTCGTTAGGATCAATAATACCATTTCCATCAAGGTCAACAAATACACAGTCACCTGGTTTCAGATTGCTAACCAGCTGTTGTGGGAATGGCTGGCCAAACTCTTGCTGATAATCAGCCTCTGCTCCCTCGTAATACAATTTCCAGAATTTGTACTGCAAATGTGAACCAATACGGTGACCTGCTGTGTACATATAGTCATTCTCTTGTGGAGCCTGACGGTCTTCAACAATCTCATTGAAGTTGTGAGACAAGTTCAGCTTTACAGAATAACGGAAATCCTTACCAATCTTATCCTGCCAGTTGATTGAAACTTCCCAACCATGACTGTCTACAACACCAAAATTGGCATAAGGTGGGGTAAATCCAATAAAAGTAGGGATACGATTGTCGATAGCCAAGATATTGGTACGATGTTCTTTATAATAGTCGAATGTTGTACGCAGACGGTCATCAAAGAAGTTCATGTCGAAACCATAGTCCTGCTTGAAAGCCTTCTCCCATGTTACATCCGGATTGTTCTTGCTAGATTCGTATGCACCCTTAGTAGGAGTTCTATTCTCGACACCAAACAGATAAGCATAAGCTACACCCGAGTCGCTTGCAGATGAATACTGGGCACGTTCCCAAAGAGCTGTCTGATTTACATTATAAGGATCGGACATGAACATGAAACGCTTGCCACCAATCTTATCATTACCTACAAGTCCCCAAGAGGCACGTAGCTTAAGGAAACTAATCACTTTCTTAAGTGGCTTGAAGAATGGCTCGTCGCTTGTTACCCAACCTATAGATCCTGCAGGGAATGAACCAAAACGCTTGCCTGGAGCAAAGTTCTCGGATCCGTTGTAACCAAAGTTGAATTCTGCCATATAGCGGTTGTTCCAGTCATAGGTTATACGACCAACCAAACCAACGTATGTTCGAGGAATGTCAGAATAATCACCAGAGATGTAATATTCCTTACTCTGGTTATACAGGGCCAATGCGCTTATGGTATGTGCACCAAATGAACGGCTATAGTTTAAAGAACCCTCAGCATACCAGTTACGACTCTTGCCGTTCTGATAGTTGTTGTAGGTAGGTGTAGTGTCATCGCCAGCCTTACGGTAGAGTATTTCTTCGTAAGGGCTACCGTTTTCGTAAGCACCGCGATGGAATACTGCTGTATAGGTAGAGGCGTCGTTTCTTATCTCCTTTGCAGTAGCATAAGAGCTGTTATAAGAGCCTTTTAGTTTCAGCGAGAGACCCTTGGTAATGAAGTCAAGTTTTTGATCCAAAACCAAGTCCATTTGGAGTTTGTTGTTGTTATAATGGTATGCACCAGGCTGATTCATGCAATAAGCCATTGGAGTACCACCAATAAATGGCAACACGGCAATAGGGGTATTGTCACCTTCTATTGTAGTATAGTTGTCAGAAGTAGAGTTGCTGTTTACTACATATTTACCATCAACAAAACCAGGACTGCTGAAAGGAGTTGCCCAATATACTTCCTTGACTAACTGGTCGGAGGACTGACCTGAGTGAGGTTTGTTAGAAGTATCAACTTTACCAGAAATGTTAAAACTAAGGCGTGTTGTCTTTGTTACGTCAATATCCAAGTTTGAACGGTAGTTGAAACGCTCATAGCCGTAACCGAATTTGTAAGGACGGTCGAACTCCTTAAAAATACCATCCTGAGTAAACATACCTGCAGAGATAAAGTACTTAACGGTCTTGTTTCCACCAGAGATGTTCACGTTGTGTTGCTGTTGTAGTGTAACATCTTTCATGATGTAGTCTGACCAGTTCATACTTGGGAAACGGATAGGGTCAGTACCATTCTTGAACATGTCAATAACAGTCTGAGAGAACTCTGGAGCAGTTCCGTCGTTGGCATGCATCATATTATGGAACATGGCATAATCATAAGATGATGCCATTTCAACCATCTTTGTTGGCATTAATGCAGAGAATGAGGTGCTTGCCGAAATGTGTGCTTTGCCTTCAGAACCACGCTTGGTGGTGATAAGGATAACACCATTAGCACCGCGTACACCAAATACTGCTGTTGCAGAAGCATCCTTCAGTACTGTGATACTCTCAATTTCATTCGGGTCGATGTCCCACATTTCGCGTTCTACACCATCCACCTGAATCAGTGGTGATACGCTAGCATTGCCGAATGTGGCTTTACCACGAACGAAAATACTGGCAGCATCGCTACCCGGCTCACCTGAGGTCTGTACGGTAGTTACACCTGAAAGTTGACCAGCCAGTACGTTGTTAACTGAAGATACTGGAGTACGAGTCAGATCTTCCGACTTTACAGACGAGATGGCACCTGTTACGGTTACTTTCTTCTGTACGCCGTAAGCTACTACTTCTACACCTTGCAGCATGGTTGACTCCTCTTCGAGGGTTACTTTCATACCGTTGGTGGCCTTGACTAGCTTGTCTTTGTAGCCTACGAACGAGATCTTCAACTGAGTTCCTGACTTAACTTTCAGAACAAAGTTTCCGTCGAAGTCAGTAACTGTTCCCGTTGTGGTTTGTGCACCTACAACTAAGACACTTGCTCCGATAACAGCCTCACCCGACTGATCGACCACCGTACCCTTGATGGTTTCCTGCTGCTGTACATTCTGTACGGCTGCATGCACGGAAAGCATCCCAGTAGATGGCGCAAACATCATAGCCGACATAAGAGCGGCTATAGGTAGGGCCTTACCTTTGATTAACTTTAATTTAGTCATACATTTTGTTATTATTAGTTAAATATGAATTTTTTAGCGTTAATATTTTAATGTAGTCTCGGATGCAAAATTACAAAAATTTTTGGACTTATTAATTGTTTTATGTTATTTTTGTGAGCATAATTCCTAATATTCTTTAAAAATGAACTATTTTGATAGTTTTTGAATCTACGGAAGCACCTCCAAAATGTAAATTGCATCGAGACTCCATAGGGCTGCATTGTTTGTGCTGACGCCTGAAAGCTCATTGATTGGGGCTGGAACCTCTGGGGGAAGTACTAGATTTGATTTGTCTCCTAACAGAAGGTCGTTGTCAGCCTGTCCCCATAATGCGTCCCAAACGGACTTCATTCTGACGGCATCACGATCGCTCAATGCTGCGTAGGCTTCAAGACGACGAACTGGGAAATTGCTCTTCCGTATGGTGGCTGCCATCTGTTTATATCGACGGGCAAAGTCGAGCCAAGTGTCATTGAACTTGGGACATCTGAACATAGGCATCAGTTCGTTCATAATCTCAAAGCCTCCCATGATGGTCATCAGGTGATTGGTACTTTTAACTGATGGATCGCCATCGTAGGTAATCTTTCCTGTTGCCGGATCGTATCCTTTGGCAAGGTTGCCAGTAAAAATACCATCCTCAAGTGCTGCGATGGATTGTAGGCCGCTGACAATCTTATCTTGATATTTCTTTGTGCCGAATCGTTCCCATTCTGTCATCCAGTTGCCTGCGTATGCCAACCAGTCTGGTCCGATTCTTAGTCGGGCTGGTGCATTGCATGGATATTCTGAACGGGGCTCGGCTAACCTCATCGGGTCGAGATGGTAGAGTAGGGTATCGGCATCGGTCTGTTCGGCCATCAGGTCGCCTGTTCGCTCGTCTGTTGTAAGATAATAATAGAATCTGTCGAAAGCCGACTGGCTGATGCGTGCTTCTTTTGCTCCACATCCCCAATGGCTCACGTTATGACGACTGCCAAGAGGAGCAAATGGACCGATATGATAAGTATCAACCTCGCTGCAATGTCGTGTCATAGCCTCTGCCATAGTCCAAATGTCGCTTCGTCCTGTACGCAGGAAGTTATACCATAGCCACATTGGTGTGGCAAGCTCAGTATTATCCCATGCAAAACCACCCACATCATAACGCCATGAATGACGCTCCGGATCGTAGGCGTGCATCATGTCACCATAGTTCCAAAGACCGTACCACTTATTCTGTTCTATGGCCTCACGATAGAAATCTATGTATTGTGAAAGGCGTCGCTCAACGGCAATTGATTTCTGATCGGCAGTAGTCGTATCTTTGGGCAGTGACCAAATACCAAAGGCACGTTTCTCGTGAAGGTATTCTGGAGTTGGAAGCAGCTGTGCATTGGCTGACAAAGTGCTTGCTGTTGCTGATACGTCAGTTTTTCCATGATATCCGTTTTTGCCAACCAACCATAATACGTTTGTACGAGCAATTCCGTAAGGTGTGCTCATGCCTTCCTGTACGTCTTCGTAACTGGCTATAAGGTTATGGGCAATAGTATCATAGTGGCAGAGGTTCATGGGCTCTGACTCTGGACTCCAAAGCCACATGGTGAGTTCTGCTTTCTCGCTGCGAGCCTTGGCAACCTCGATAGTGGATGGATATGACTGCCAGAAGTCTTTCAGACCAATACCGATACCACCGCTGACATCGCCTACAAAAGCATATCCAGGAGCACGCACACCTGTGAAAGTGCCTATCCAAGGAGATTCGGATGTGGCACGCTTACGAACAGAGAAAGAGTTATCGGTAAGCTGGGAGAGACGGTAGCCATCCCACTTAGCCCAGTTGTCCAGTAGCATCTGATCGGGACGGTCGAATTCAGTCCTTTCGGGTATTCGCTGACCTTCCATCTGCTCCTTTTGCAGATTGCGATGGTCTCGACGATTGCCAATGCGAATGTCGCGCCTGCCATCGAGAGGCTGTACAGGTTCTGCCCATACACCACCTTGATCTGTAGCAAAGGCAATATGGCGATTGTATAGCTCTTCGCGCATAGGTACTTGTAGGCGTACTCCCAATGATGAAATCATATCCTTGTGCATGTCGCCATCGTAGATAAAGGTATGAACCATCTTTATCTGGTCACTGCCATTATAGAAGTACAGTCTTACAGTGAAAGGCAGCCATTCGCGATTGCCCTTACTGTGCATACCGCTTATCTTGACAACGGCTCGTACTTTACCTTGTCGCTCGATGCTTACTGTCTTTATATCTGACTGATACGTATCCCCCGTTGTAGAGGCGATAAGTGTCAGGTTCTCTCCAATCCTTTTGTTGTTCAGACAAAGACTGTCAATCAGGTATCGACCACTTTTGGGGATATAAGCTGTCAACGAGCCTGTGTTGACTATCATCTGTGTGGCTTCATCTTTTATCAGCAGACCATTGCCAGATGTTTGCTTGCTGTTTTTTCGCTTCACTGTGAGGTTCTTGACGTCTGTAGGCACTACAGCAGCCAATCCTGCCCATTTCACCGAACCGTCAGGCCATCGCGCATTCACCCAACTGTCTGTGGCTATATCGTCACTAATAGTGAGTTGAGATGCGTCTTTCAACTCGCCTTGGGCAAATGGTACTCCGAAACTCACTGGTATTTGACCTGTGACATTATTTGCCATAACCCAGTGCAGGGGAACACCTGTTGTATTATAAGCCAGTGAGGGAGTGTTGTATGACTTGAAGTTGGTTATACGGGTTCTAGACAGTGTGGTGCGGAAACCAAACCATCCACTAGTAAGTGGCTGAGGGTCGAAATAGTCAACAATACACTCGCCATTGATGAAAAAGCTGGTATGATTCTGTTTGCTTTCAATCTTTACGTGATACCATTGATTTGGTTTCAAAAGATGATCAGCATCCGTGTATTCCTTCAAGATAGCTGGTCGCTTTGAGGCATCGTCAACACCGGCTTCATCGCCATCGTAACGACGGAAACGGGTTGTCTTATTATAATTGCCACCATAGCCAAGATAGTACATCTGTAGTGTATAGCATCTCAGGAATATGCCGCTACGCCACTTCGCCCTGGCCCAGATGTCCTTGGCTTTCGGGTCGCTGGCCATCCAGAAGCAGTTCATGTCGCTCAGACGATCATTGGTCACATACACGTCGTATTCCACCGTCATGTCCTGATGCATCTTCTCTTTTCGCCAAAGCGTCAGACCCTTTGGAGCCGTTATCTCACAAGTGTCGCCACTGAACGTTACGCGATAGTCGGGTGCCTCCGACTCTACACGCCAGTACTTGTTGAACTGGCGACTGTTGAGTCCTGATTCAACTGCCATGGCGCAAACTGAACTACAAGTTGCAAGCAGCAATAATATAGTACGTCTTAACATCATATGCTATAGTTTTTCCAGAAATTCTATTTCTATAATACGGAGCTCATTCTTAGTGTCACCACCGTTCTTAGCCTTAAAGAGGTCGAGCTCGCCGGCAGCTGGTTCGGTCACTTCTACAATACCGCCAAAGGCATCCTTATCCTTGCCCGCTCCTTTCAGTCGGATGGTAATCTCGTTGGTCTTTACTGCCTGTGTTGGTTTCAGGTGGATATAGCCAAGACTGCGACTGGTCTCGCCGCTCCAAATAAGCTTCTTGCCGGCATAAATCTCCAGTGGATAGCTGCGCAGTCGCCAACCTGTCAGTTTTATGCAGATATCATCAACTACGGCTTTCTTTGCTAGGCGATAGGTAATCCATGCAGTAGAAAGACGCCCGTCGTTTTTCCATTCCGACAGTTCGTTGTCATCGTAGCTGTTGGCAGCATGCTCGCTGTCGTAGCCGCTCTTGGCTGATATGATGTCAATGCTGCGGGCTTTTTCTGTATAAGATGGGGTGAGTGGTGTCTCGCCACGGTCCAGTCGGCATTTTAGTGATAGCTGTGGTAAGTAGTTTTCTGTCTCAATAGGTGATGTTTTTACATCGAGATATGCCGACTTCAGACCTTGGGCATAGGCTGAGAGATGTATTTCTCCAGCATTTGTTGTTGAGCGCATGAGTACACGGTTTACGCCACATTCAACAGGAAGAACCATTGAACCTACATAATTGTCAGAAACATTCTTTGTGGCTGCTGCATCAAGTAGTCCGGCTGGTCGATTTTCATCTGGCCTTTGCATATCTTTGTTATTGCGCGATCCTATGCCGCCAATCCATTGGCCTTCGCCCCAGTAGTTGAAGGAAACAAGATTGTTAGCCAACGGACAACGAATACCGTTCTTGTCGACAACTTCCACCTCAAACAATATCATATCGGCACCATCAGCCTTAGTGCCCTCTGGATTCTCTATGGCTGTAAGTTTCAGCTGATAAGGTTCGCCTGCAGTTTTTATCTGGTATCTACTACCGTCAGAAGCGATTGCCTCGAGAGTGCCAGGCTCGAATGATATGTTCTCGAAAGTATAAAGGAAACGATAGCTCTGTTTGCCATGACCAAGTGACTTGCCGTTAATGAAAAGCTCCACATCATCGGCTGTCGAAACAACATATATATTCTTGGTAGTGCCCGCAGTATAATTCCAATGCCCGATAATGTACGTCTGCTGATGCTCTGGTTCTACCCATCCGTTCCACATCACCTGATGTACATAGTAGGCGTCTTTTGGTATACGCATGGCATCGGTGACGCCGCTGGTGCGATAGTTAGACTCGCCGCGATGGTGAGTGTTAGTGTCAGAGAATACTATCTTTACACCACCACTGCTTACACGGGTTCCTGTGCCTGGACGCTCCATGTAATAGTCGTACCAGCGACGGACCATTTCGATGGCAAACTGGTCCATGTTGTGATTGTAGTCAAGAGCAGGGGCACCACGATAGAGTGGGCCGTCACCTTCCTTGTGATAAGGATAGCTCTGCTCGTCCCAATACTTGCGCAAGCCTTCGTCACGGCAGTACTCCATCGCCCACATGGGGTGTTTCTTGCTCTTGTTGATATACAGCATCTCACCACCATATTCGGCCTCGTTGATGTCGAGCATCTCGCGACTTCCGATGGCACGTCCACCGTTAGGATCGTATTCGTCGCGTATCTTTTTCATCTCCACCATGTGTTCGCGCGAAATACTCTCGTTGCCACATTCGTAGAAGAGGATTGACGGATTGTTGCGATTATAGATGATGGCATCGCGCATCAGTTCTGTGCGTTGTGCCCAACGGGGACCAGTAACGTCTTTTTCAGCATCGCCAGCAGGCATGGCTTGTATCAATCCCACACGGTCGCACGACTCGATGTCCTGTTTCCATGGGGTTACGTGCATCCATCGTACCAGGTTGCCATTCGATTTGACTATCATGTCATTAGAATAGTCGCTTAGCCATGCAGGTACTGATATGCCTACGCCTGGCCATTCGTTAGATGTGCGCTGGGCATAGCCGTGCATCATCAGTACACGGTCGTTAAGCCATATCTTTCCTTCGGCAAATCTTGTTTTGCGAAAGCCTGTTCGGGTGATGACCCTATCTTGCCCGGCATCATCAAGCTTGTCGCGCAGTAAAGTTTCTACCGTATAGAGATAGCCGTAGCCCCATGACCAGAAATGCAAACCTTTCACCTCCTTTTCGGCCTTCGCGATAATGGCTTCTCCTGGTTGCAAGGTTATTCGTTCGTTGCTGTTGAAGCCCACTACTTTGTTCCCGTTGGCATCTTTCAGAACGACAGTCAGGAAGAACGAACGTGGCTTGGTGTCCTCGTTCCTCACTTCGCTCTCCGCATGTATCACTGCTTTATGACCAGCAATATCGAAGTCGGTGGCGTAAATGTATGTACCTTTTGTGCCGAGATTGCTATAGAGGGGTAAAGTCTGGTATAGTTTGTCGGTGATGTGAAGGAAAACATTCTTTGGGATGCCTCCGTAGTTGGCGTTGAAGTTGCGATCGTTCCATTGGTAGCGGCTGTTGTGCTTTCGCGAACGATAGGTCCAACTGTTGTCGCATCGTACTGCTATTATGTTCTTGCCTTCTTTTATATAAGGTGTAAGGTCGAATCCACAAGCCATGACACCATTTTCGCTGAATCCAAGATGTTGCCCGTTAAGGTAGAAGTCGGCTCCTTGGCGAACACCCTCGAATTCGATAAACACTTTCTTATTGGCAATGTCCTTCAGCTGGAATGACTTGCGATACCAGGAAACGGTATCTGTTAGGTCTACGATGTCTTTCCTGAAGGCTTCGTCGCCATTGAATGCGTATGGCAGTGTAATCTGTTGCCATTGGCTATCGTCAAAATCAGTCAAGGCGGCTTTGGCTTCGTCACCGATATGAAGACGCCATTCGCTATTGAAATTCTGTCTGATTCGTTCGTTGGCCTTAGTTGCAATACAGACAAACGTAATTGCAATGAGGCATAAGATCTTAGTAGCTTTCATTTGTTTTATTATTAGTTTCGGTGCAAAGGTAATGACTATTATCGAATTAAATCATAATTATCATTCGAAAAGATGCAGAATCGTACTTGATCGACCACAATATGCTCGTCTAAAGCCTTGATAACTATAGAATGATGCCCTCTTGACAGGTGAACTGTAATTTCGCGTTGTGTCTGACCGCAAAGTACGTTTTGTTTCCAACGTTCAGAACGGAACGGTTCTTTGAGCGAGTAGATTGTTGGTGGCGTACCATCAATGCTTATGCTATAGCGTAGATCTCCAGAGTCAATGGGGTGGGTGGGGATGAGTGCTGTTGTCAACACATAGTCGCCATCGGTTTTTATCTCAAAATCGTACGTAAGAGTCTCGTCTTTGGGTAGTGCGATGGCTTTCATAGAGTGACCGAGCATTTGGATGGTTTCTGCACCTGATGGGATGGACTGTGGAGTCAGAATCCTATATTCTGAATCTTTGGCCTCATTCAGTCGGCCACGAACATCCTCAAATACAGGCAATTTTCGTGGAGCAGCATTCATCAGGTGTCGCCATTTACCGCCATTCATCTCATTATACTGGAGGGTGAGTGACTGAATCTCCTGATAAGCACGATGGCTTTCGGCTGAATCAGCAAGGATTTTTGTATTCATGGCCGAAGCTGCCCATACGGGATATTGAATGGCTGCGAAGAAGGCGTCGGCTAACTCTGGGCGAATATAGGCCTGAGCCTCTATGATGTCGGATTTGATGCGGCTGAATGCTGCCATACGTTCTGCTGCCTTACGACGGGTGAAAGGCACATCCCCTACCAGTGATAGTCCTCGGTGATACTTTTCCTTGTCGAGCTCTACCTGTGTAAACCCCATGAATTCCGGTCGACGTTCGCCGCAGAGTCGAAAGAACTCATGCATGGCAGGCAGAAGTCGAGTGCCAGCCTCAGTGCCAAACTGTCTGCATAGCCAAGCCTTAAGGTGATCTCTCAGTGTTGAACCTGAAACCGCATTTATATTCCAGGCCATATCGAGAAACAGTTCCAGGTCGTAAGCAGCAACCTTGGGGTCGTGTACGTTTGCTATCCACAACTTCCGCATATTATGATTGTAGGCTTCTCGGAGTTCATTGTATATGAGTCCTGGTTGGGTGGTAGTTAGCCATAGGTAATCATGCGGGCGTCCCCAATAGGATAGATGGTAGTATAGACCTGCACCACCACTGCGCTGCTGTTCTCTAGAATCAGAAAGACGGGTGATGTAGCCATAATTGTCGTCGCACCACATCAGGGTGACATAATCGGGCACCTGTAGCCCCCCTTCGTAGAGTTGCAACACTTCTTTATAAGGCACAAACACCTGCATCTGTTTCGATGGGGCGCCAAGATGTTTCCTTATCAGGTCTTGTTGGTCATTGATTACCTGCTGGAGTCCCTCGAATTTCTCCTGTTCTGTATTGTAGCCTTCCATCGAACTGTCGTGGATGCCGCGCATGCCGATGGTGAACATATTGTCGTGTGAGTGTTTAACTTCTTTCAGTCGTTCTTCCCAATATCTTTTTACTGCCTCACGGTTGGT
Organism: uncultured Prevotella sp.; assembly: GCA_900322175.1. GTDB lineage: Bacteria > Bacteroidota > Bacteroidia > Bacteroidales > Bacteroidaceae > Prevotella. The sequence continues at coordinate 43,414 of ONYZ01000002.1, read as the reverse complement.
ACGATAGTTGAATCGTCCACGTTCGTTGGTATTCCATTCGCCTACATTGTTGCGTAATAGTGGTTCGCAGTGACTTGTGCCCACTACAATGCCGCACGAGTCGGCTACAGCCTTGGCGCCAGGTGTTTTAAAGAATGCAACCGTACCCTCGTGCATGGCTGGCCAGATGGTGTTGGCACGCAGACGTAGCAGTAACTCGAAGACCTTTCTGTATGTTCTTGGGCCAATCTGCCCCTTTGTGCCTGATTCAAAGGTCTTATTACTCCAGGGACGCAGACTCCAGTCTTCATCGTTTAGGAAGATGCCGCGAAACTCCACGCTGGGGCTCTGTTCACAAACAAGGTCTTCATCTATAGTGAGTCTTTCTTTTTTCGCTGGAACGACATCGCCCCACCATATCCAAGGCGATACGCCTGCCAGGCGCGAGAGTTCTAACAGTCCGTAAGCCATGCCTCGACCGTTACTGCCCTCAATAATAATCTTATCTTTTTGGATAGAGATACGGAAACCATCGACAGGGATTTCTTTGGTCTGCACCAGATTTACGACAGCCTTGCTTGAGCCGACAGGCGTCATCCCAGTCACCTGACGCATATCATCCTTCCACATGTCGAGAGCAATCTTCACTACAGGCTCTACTTTCTTAGGCATTTGATAGGTTATCGGACTCTGTCCGTCGAACCATACCAACTCTGATGCAAGAGTGAATATTGGGTACCAAATAAGAAAGAGTGTAAACAGTCGTCGGCTCATTCTTTAATGTATTTCAGGATGAACTGTTCTGCTACAGGCAGGAATCGGTCGTGGCCGATAGCGTTGAGGTGAGCCGTATCAGTACCTTTGCCACCTTGGAAGTAAACCTTTCGGAACTGCTCGCTGGCAGCGAAGATATTGCTCTGACGGGCGGCGTCGAAAATAGGGATGCCATAGCTGCCACAAACTTCAATCATAGCATCAACTACTTTCTGCCTGTCACTGCCTACAAATCCCTCGCAAGTCCATGGCGTAAAGAAGAAGATGTGTGCACGTGGATATTTCTCGATGAGTCCGCTACATAGTATGCCTAGACGTTCTTTGAATGTGCCCATGCCTATAGAGTCGAGTCGTCCTTCCGAGGCATCGTTATGGCCGGCTATCACTAATACGATGTCCAGATCGTCGCGCATTTCTTTGTATCGCTGGTACATACCAGTGCCCCATCGTTTCAGGTCGAGGGCTATGCAGTTGCCGTTGCGACCGTAATTGTAGTACTCCATGCCGTGTTTTTGGGCAAACTTGTAGTGCCAGGTGTTTTCGATTTGCTCCTTGTGATTGCGCACATAGCTGTCGCCGATAACACCAATCTTACGTATCTGAGCCACAGATTGTAGACACATAAATAATACAGCCGATATCAATAATATATACTTCTTCATATTTTTAGTGATTATTTGGCGCAAAGATACGTAAAAACTTTGTTTTATATCTTGAAAACTATCCGAAAATATACAATTTTGTACATAATCCTCCCCGCTCACCCCCGCATTTCTCCCGTCATCCCGCTCATAATCTTCACATTTTGCTTTGAAAGTTTGGAACTAATGGATTATTATGCTATATTTGCATCCTGAAATGATTAAGAACAATATAAGTGTATTATCCATGAAAAGAGTATTATTTGCAGCAGTTTGTCTGTGCGTTTGTATGCAGATGAGCGCACAGGAAGAGTACGAGGCTTTCGCTATCTCGGAGTTCGCATACAGTATGTCTGGCGATGACAGTCAGTGCTATGCAATCCTGAAAAAGGATTTCATGCAAACAGAAGAGTTTGTCGAGTTGTTCTCTTCTGTAATGGAGTGCTATGCTGAATATGGTGCTACTCAGAAAGCATCGCCCAGAGCCAAGGGCGTGATGGATAAAGTCAAGAGCTATGCGCTAGGTGGCAGAGTTTTCGCAAGGGTAACACCATTCCCGGATGGTACTTTCGGCGTGGTGGATTATCCTTTTATTGACGGAAGTGGTAATCTTGCAAAGTGGGGACTACTGGATGAACACGGCAATCTGTCGATTCCATTCGCTTATGGAAGCATTCAAGAACTTGGCGGCAGTACCTATGGAGTAGAAGAATGTAAGCGTGACGATGCTCTTTGGGGAGTTGTTAACAAGCAGGGGCAGGTGATTATCCCGCTAAAATACGAAGTGCTAGTGGGCGACATTTGGAGCCGTCAATATGGTCATGTGATTCTGCGCCTTCCTAACGGCAAGGTTGGCATGCTTAACCTTGACGGGAGTGCAGCGATTCCCTTCCTGTTCGATGGATTTGGCGATGAGTACGCCCATTGCATCGTTGCTTGGGTAGGCAAGAAAAAGATACTCATTGACAAGACTGGCAAACGCATTTCCGCTCAACAATACGACAAAATATGGGGTGATGACGAAGACCACATCATAGGCCGGCGTAATGATGCGGATTATCACGTCAGTCCCACAGGACAAGAATTAGGGCGAGCCGATTAACGAGACCATCCCGGTCTTTACATTGTTTACCAATCCCCAAGATACTGCCAAGCAATCTATGAGAAAGTTCGGCAGTATCTGCCAAATTCTCGTTAACTATCTACCAGATTCTGCCGTACCACTCAGATCGCCCGTTTTTAGACATGGCGCTGGTTCAATCATATTTAGGGTTTATGGCTCCAATAATAAAACATTTCCTTGCAAAAATTTGCACACGTCGACATTTTTTGCTACCTTTGTGCCTGATTAATAATAACGTATATAATTGAATGGCTAAAAAGAAAGAAAATACCACCTCGATAGGTTTCGAGGATGCTATATGGAGAGCTGCGGATAAGTTGCGTGGCAATCTCAATGCCTCTGAGTATGAGGGAGTTGTGCTTGGTTTAATCTTCCTGAAGTATATCAGCGATAAGTTTGAGGCTAAGTTTGCTGAGTTGTCGCAAGATGAGTATGCCGATGTGGAGGATAAGGATGAATACGAGGCCGATGGCGTGTTCTTCGTGCCTCAGGATGCTCGTTGGCAGGTTATCTCAATAGCAGCTCATACCCCAGAGATAGGAAAGGTGATCGACGATGCCTTGCTGGCTATTGAGCGCGAGAACCCTAAGTTGCGTGGAGTGTTGCCAGGCAACTATGCCCGTCCAGAACTAGACAAGCGCCGACTGGGCGATGTGGTAGACCTGTTTACCAATATCCACATGCTAGCCTCGGGCGATGAGAAAGACTTGCTTGGCCGTGTGTATGAGTACTGTCTGCAGAAGTTTGCCTCGATGGAGGGTAAGAATGCAGGCGAATTCTATACGCCAAGCTGCATCGTACGTACCATCGTTGAGATACTGCAGCCCTACGAGGGTCGCGTCTACGACCCCTGCTGTGGTTCGGGTGGTATGTTTGTGCAGAGCGCCAAGTTTATCTATAATCACCAGAAGGATATCAACAGCATCAGTGTGTATGGTCAGGAAGCCAATCCTTCTACCTGGAAGATGGCTCACATGAATGTGGCAATCCGTGGGCTTGAGGCTAATCTTGGCCAGAGCTATGCCGATACATTCTTCAACGATCAGCATCCTACGCTGAAAGCCGACTTTATCATGGCCAATCCACCATTCAATCTTAGCGATTGGGGCGCAGATAAGCTGGAGAAAGACCCACGCTGGAAGTTCGGATTGCCACCTGCTGGCAATGCCAACTTTGCTTGGATGCAACACATGATTCATCACCTGTCGCCTAATGGCCGTATAGGTTTGGTGTTGGCCAATGGTGCGCTGAGTTCGCAGACTGGCGGCGAGGGTGATATCCGTCAGAAGATTGTCGAGGCCGACCTTGTGGAAGGTATTATTGCCCTGCCTTCACAGCTGTTCTATAGCACTGGTATCCCAGTGTCGCTGTGGTTCCTGTCGCGTCACAAGGAGCAGCCAGGCAAGGTGCTGTTTATCGATGCCCGCAATATGGGTACGATGGTTACTCGTGCTGTGCGAGAACTGATGCAGGAGGATATTACGAAGATTGCTGATACCTTCGATAGCTTCCGTCGTGGCACCCTTGAGGATGAGGCAGGTTATTGTGCAGTGAAGACTCTGGAAGACGTTAAGGCTCAGGACTTTATACTCACTCCAGGTCGCTACGTAGGTATAGCCGAGCAGGAAGATGATGGCGAACCATTCGACGAAAAGATGAAGCGCCTAACCACCGAACTCAGCGGCCTCTTTGCCGAGAGCCACCGTCTGGAAGATGAGATCAAGAAACAGTTGGGGAGTATTGGATTTAGTATCAAGTAACTAAGGTTCCCCAAGAAAATTGGCAAAAATGCACCAAAGTTCCCCAAGAAAATTGGCAAAATTGTACCAAAGTTCCCCAAGAAAATTGGCAAACTATTTGGAAGTTTGTCCTGAAATTATACCGCTTTATGGGGTTCTAGGATATGTCCGTAACGATTTGAAAAGGCAGTGAAAGAGAATAAATGAGCATTAAGTATGGGAGAGTTTTTTGCATCGATAAAGGCTTTTTTGGAGAAGGTTAACCTTATAACCTTCTTGCTGGCTCTTGCTGTTGCCATTGCCGTTTACCAATTATTGGTAAGGGATTGGCTGTGGGCTTTGTTTGGCTTTTGCATATCTTATGCCGTTTTTGCTGGTGTACATAGTTTGTATAATGCATATCGACTTAATTTAAAGGCAAAGTCAGAAGAGAAAAAAGTCCGCGAAGCAAATGCTTTAAGGATGCAGACTGAAAATGCAAAAATGCAGGAAGAAAAAGAACAGAGAGGTGCATATCTCCGTACAATATTTGCTTCACTACCAGAAGATGTAAAAGAAGGCTTGATACTGCTATATAAGTTACCTCAACCTGAAGGAGGGTTTGATAATGCTCGAATAGTAAGAGAAGGAATTGAGAATATAGAGATAATATCAAAAGCCTTTCACGAGGTGGGTATATTCTTAAACTTGGATTCTATTCTTGAGTTTAAGAGAAGTATTAAATCAACAATAGTAACGATATCTCCCGATTTTTTGGAGGTATTAGAAGAAAATGCTAATAAGATTAAGTGATGGAAGATTGGAAAGAGTTAAAGATATCTGATGTTATTGAAGAAATATCAATGGGACCATTTGGTTCTAACATCAAGGTTGATAATTTCATCGATTTTGGTGTGCCGGTATTGAATGGCTCTAATCTACAGGGGTTTAAACTTAACGAAGAATCTTTTAATTATGTTTCTCAAGAGAAAGCTGATAGTTTAGGTAAGGCAAAAGCTCATAGAGGTGATGTGGTTATAACTCATCGTGGAACCTTAGGACAGATAGTGTATATACCAAATGATTCAAAGTATGAACAATATGTGATATCCCAGAGTCAGTTTAGATTAAAACTGAAGAAAGAAGTTATAAGGCCAGATTTCTTCGTATATTTCTTTCATACAAGGTTGGGGCAGCATCGTATTTTGATGAATGCGTCTCAAGTAGGAGTTCCTGCATTGGCTAGACCTACATCTACTTTTAAGGAGGTACTTGTTCCTGTTCCCTCTTTGGATGTACAATCAAAGGTAATGGATATTCTTAATTCCCTTGATGATAAAATCGAGTGCAATAGGCGGGTAAATGAGAATTTGGAGCTGCAGGCGCAGGCTTTGTTTAAGTCATGGTTTGTGGATTTTGAACCATTCAAAGATCAGCCCTTTGTAGAGTCTGAACTTGGTATGATTCCGCAGGGGTGGAGAGTTGAAACACTTGGAAACTTAATTGATATTAAATATGGTAAGGATCATAAGAAATTGTCGGATGGTGATATACCTGTTTATGGTTCTGGTGGTTTGATGAGACATGCTGAGAAAGAATTATATTCTGGCGAATCCGTACTTATTCCAAGAAAAGGGTCTCTTAACAACGTAATGTACGTTAACGAGGCTTTTTGGACAGTAGATACAATGTTTTATAGTATACCAAAAGTTGACAATGTCATGATATATGCATATGTTTATTTAAAAAATAAAGATTTGTCATCTCTAAATGTTGGTTCTGCTGTTCCAAGTATGACTACAGAAATTCTGAATAACATGAAGGTTGTATTGCCTAATATTATTATTTTAGAGGATTTCAATAATAAAGCACAAACCATTTATAAATCAATAAAGCATTGTGAGGGCGAATCCCGTCGCCTAGCGGAGTTGCGTGATGCGCTGCTGCCAAAGTTAATGTCGGGGGAATTGAAGGTTGACGAGGTAAATGTATAATAAAAGCAAAAAACTTGCGATAATAGTAGTAAATACAAAATAAATATCTATCTTTGCAAAAAATATGAATTATGATATATCTGAATCAGTCTCACAAAGAAGCGATGGAGCGTACGATGAAGAAAATCTTAGAATTCAAGAAGTCGCCAATGAACTCCAAAGACTTTGCCAACTACATGAGGCGCAACCTCGAGATGGCAATAAAGATGGAAAACGATTCAATTATTTGAACAAATTCCATAAGGAATCCGTCGAAAGAAAACTGAAAAAGATAGAAAAGTCATTAGAAAAGCCAATGGATCCAGTTGAAGCTGCGAAATATATGTGGCATAATTACGAACTGGCTAAGAATATGTAAAACTATGAGTATCGATCAGTTTGACGAAGACAGCTACGAGCAGACGCTGATAGAGCTTTTCCAAGGGATGGGCTATCAGTATGAGTGCGGCTATGATGTGGAGCGCGACTTTCGCGAGCCGTATTATGCCGACGACCTGCGCAAGGGGCTTCGTAGACTGAATCCCATGCTTAGCGATGAGGTGCTGAGCGAGGCGATGCGAAAGGTGACCCACGTGAACGAGGGTACGCTAGAGCAGCGCAACGAGCAGCTGATGGACTACCTGCAGAGTGGGGTGGAGGTGAAGTATGCTGAGGACGGACGACAGAAGACGGCCTTGGTGCGACTGATAGACTATAGCGACCCGCTGCACAACGACTTTAAGATAGCGAACCAATGGCGCGTGGTGGAGCACGAGGCTATACGTTGCGACATGGTGGCATTCGTAAACGGTCTGCCACTAGTGGTGATAGAACTGAAATCGCCATCGCGCGAGGAGACCGACGAAGAGGATGCTTACACCCAGATAAAGCAGTATCAGCAGAAGTGCCCAAGCCTGTTTGTATTCAATGCATTCAGCGTGACCAGCGATATGCTGACCACCAAGGCTGGCACCATAACAGCCAAAGCCAATCGCTACATGGAGTGGAAGAGTAAGGACGGAAAGGTGGAATCGGACGAAATAGCTGACTACGAGACATTCTTCCATGGTATATTTGATAAAGCCAGACTGATAGACATACTGCAGAACTACGTATGTTTTGACCATAAGGACGGCCGACTGGTAAAGATAATGGCTGCCTACCATCAGTACTTTGCTGTAAACAAGGCGATGACTCACACAGCTACTGCAATAGGTGGCGACGGAAAGATAGGTGTATTCTGGCACACGCAGGGTTCAGGTAAGAGTCTGTCGATGGTGTTCTATGTGCACAGACTTATACAGGAATATCCGGAGTGCACCATCGTGGTGGTGACGGACAGAAACGATCTTGACCAGCAGTTGTACGAGCAGTTTGCTGGTTGCCAGAAGTTTCTGCGACAAGAGCCACAACGCGTAGGTTTCGACCTGAACGAGAAGGGCAAACTGACCAAGACGGCAGGTCGCGAAGACCTGGTGCGCAAGCTGAAGGACCTGCAGACTGGTGGTATCATCTTTACCACCATCCAGAAGTTTGAAGAGGGTACGGGCTTGCTGTCTGAACGTAGAAATATCATAGTGATAACCGATGAGGCTCATCGCTCGCAGTATGGCGATGAATACTGGGACGCTAAGGCCGAGAAGATGAAGAAGGGCTATGCCCTGCTGATGCGCGAAGCCTTGCCAAATGCATCGTTTATAGGATTTACAGGTACCCCGATATCAGAGCGCGATCGCGACACCAAGGAGGTGTTTGGCGATTACATCGACGTGTATGATATGACACAGGCCGTGGCCGATGGTGCTACAAGACCAGTGTATTACGAGAGTCGTGTAATAAATCTGAATCTGAACGAGGAAGCTCTGCGCAAGCTGGATGAGGAGTTTGACAATCTGGCTGACGAAGGTGCTAGCGAGGAGCAGATAAGCAAGGCTCGCCACGACAATAGCGGCCTGCGCGAGATACTATGTCACCCTGACACCATAGCCAGCCTGTGTGCCGACATAGTGAAGCACTACGAGGAGAACCGTGAGCACGAACTAACGGGTAAGGCAATGATAGTGGCATACAATAAGGATGCTGCTGTGAAGATATATCGCCAACTGCTGAAGATGCGCCCAGAGTGGCAATTCAAGATGCACGTGGTGGCCAGTGCTGCCAATACGGATAATCCTGACTGGGCCGACGTGATAAAGCCTAAATGGAATCGTCAGTATGCTGCCCTGTTTAAGGAGGACAACTCGCCCATGAAGATAGCCATCGTGGTGGATATGTGGTTGACGGGATTCGATGTGCCATCATTGGCCACGATGTATGTATATAAGCCTATGAAGGGTCATAATCTTATGCAGGCCATAGCCCGCGTAAACCGTGTGTTCCCAGAGAAGGAGGGTGGACTGATAGTTGACTACGTGGGTATAGCCCAGGCACTGAAACAGGCTATGCAGGATTATACTAATCGCGACCGTAAGCAGTTTGGCGATCCTGACATCAACAAGACGGCCAAGGTGAAGTTTCAGGAGAAATTGGAGATTTGTCGCGACCTGTTGCATGGATTCGTTTACGATGGATTCTATGAGGGTTCAGACCCTGTGCGTGCTAAGTTGATTAAGGGTGGCGTGAACTATATGCTGGCTCCTGATAAGGCTGACAGACTGAAGGATTATATCAAGGAGAGTCAGTTGCTGCACAATGCCATGACACTATGCCGATCGCTGATATCGCAACTTGAGAAACAGGAGGTGGCATTTATGGATGCAGTAAGAGTGCTGCTACAACGATTCACCCAGACACATGGCCCTGTGACCAAGCAGGACATCAACGAGCGTATAGCCCGACTGATAGAGCAGAGTATACAGAGCACAGGTGTGATCAATCTGTTTGAGGGACAGCGCGAGTTCTCGCTGTTTGATGACGGATTCCTGCAGGAGCTAAAGAAGATGAAGGAGAAGAATCTGGCCGTGCAACTGCTGGAGAAACTGCTGAAGGAGCGCATACGCAAGTACGAGCGCACCAACGTGGTGCAGAGTCAGAAGTTTAGCGAGTTGCTCAATCAGTCGCTATCCAACTATCTGAAGGGTATGCTGACCAACGAGGAGGTGATAGAGGAACTGCTGAAGATGGCTGCTGAAATAAAGAAGAACGAGCAGGAGGGCGACAAGCTCGGACTGACAGTAGAAGAAAAAGCCTTCTACGATGCGCTGACATCGCCTGAGGGTATATGCGACGCATACAGCAACGAAGACTTTATAGCACTGACCAAGGAACTGACAGAACAGCTACGTAAGAACCGTACCATAGACTGGAATCGCAAAGAGACGGCCAGAGCCAAGATGCGAGTGATGATTAAGCGATTGCTTAAAAAGTATAAGTATCCGCCAGAGGGTCAGGAACAGGCATTGCAGGTAGTGATGGAGCAGTGCAACAAGTGGGCTGATGACGAGGATAACGTTATTACTATGAATGCAGAATATCCCCCATACGAAGAAAGCATGAGAATGGCGGCAGAGCCCATTCAGCTTGGCGAGTCAGGAAAATAACTGAAAATATACAATTTTGTACAAAAATGAACGATATTCCTATTTGCTGTCCCTAAAAATAGCTATCTTTGCAGCAAAATGACTAAAACTACGTAAAATGAAGGAAAATTACTTTGCGGACAAGAACCGCTATGACAATGGGATGGAGTTTGAACGTTGCGGACGTTCGGGTGTGTTGCTGCCAAAAGTGAGCTTGGGCTTCTGGCATAACTTTGGTAGTGTAGATCCATACGAGCGCAGTCGTGAGATAACACATTATGCTTTCGATCATGGTATTACACATTTTGACTTAGCTAACAACTATGGTCCAGTTTACGGGTCGGCCGAAGAAACAATGGGTAGACTGATGGACGAGGATTTTCGTCCTTATCGCGATGAGCTGTTTATCTCGTCGAAAGCCGGCTATGATATGTGGCCTGGACCTTACGGCAACTGGGGTAGTCGCAAATACCTGATGGCCAGTCTAGACCAGAGCCTGAAGCGTATGAAAATAGATTATGTAGATCTTTTCTATAGTCATCGTTACGATCCCGAGACACCTCTTGAAGAAACCTTACAGGCTCTAGTGGATATCGTTCGTCAGGGTAAGGCATTATATATAGGTATATCCCGTTGGCCGCTCGAAGCATCTCGCTTTGCTGCCAAGTATCTGCGTGAGCGTGATGTGCCTCTGCTGATTTATCAGGGACGACTGAATATGCTAGACCGTGAGCCTGAGGAAGAGGGAATACTGGATTTCTGTGCCGAAGAGGGTGTTGGCTTTATTTCATTCTCACCATTGGCACAAGGACTGCTGACAGACCGTTATCTCAATGGTATTCCTGATGACTCTCGTATGTCGAAGGGAAAGTTCCTGAAGGAGTCGATGCTGACACCTGAGTTGCTACAGAAACTTCGCCATTATAATGAAGTGGCTGAGAGCAGAGGTGAGACGCTGGCAGAGATGGCTCTTGCCTGGATACTACATCAGAAGGCAGTGACCTCAGTACTTGTTGGTGCTAGCTCTGTGGCTCAGTTGGAGAAGAACCTGCGTTGCGTTAAGGCTGCGCCATTTTTGAACAATGAACTATAATATGATTATGAGAAAACTAATATCAATTCTGTTTGTTGCCTCGTCACTTTCAGCGCTGGCTCAGGTGGCTGAGGCTCCTAAAGATGTCAATGGTGTCATCGATAATACACCAGATAGTATAGCCAAGGCAATGACAGCCCGTCCCGTTCCTGGATCAAGTAGGGTGGGTAATCACCCAGTGCTGTTTTTGATTGGTAATTCAACGATGCGAACGGGCACGCTTGGTAATGGTAACAACGGACAGTGGGGATGGGGCTACTATGCTCATGAATATTTCGATGCCTCGAAGATTACCGTAGAGAATCAGGCACTTGGTGGCATGAGCAGTCGCACATTCTATAATAAGTTGTGGCAACCCATCAAACAGGCTATACGTCCTGGTGACTGGGTGATTATTTCAATTGGGCATAATGATAACGGCCCTTATGATTCTGGCCGTGCTCGTGCCAGTATTCCTGGTGTAGGCGACGATTCGCTTGAGGTGACGATAAAGGAAACGGGCGAACACGAGACTGTTTACACCTATGGAGGATATATGCGCAAGTATATTAATGATGTAAGGGCGCAGGGGGGAAACCCCATCCTGATGTCGTTGACGCCTCGTAATGCCTACGATGACAATGGAAAGATAGTGCGCAAGCCCCACACACAGTGGCAGATGCAGGTGGCTGCAGAAGAGGGCGTGCCTTTTATCGACCTGAATGAAATATCTGCACGCAAGCTTGATGCCTATGGCCCTTGGAAAACCGATTATCACTTCTTTCTCGACAAGATACATACAAGTCGATTTGGAGCGATGATGAATGCCCGCTCAGTAGCAGAAGGTTTGATGGCCAGTCATAACCCGGCATTGAACCCTTTGAAGGCAATGATGAAGAATGTAGAACTCGATACGTGGCCGGTAGATCGTGCAGATGGGAAACCTGTGGTGTTCATCACTGGTGACAGTACTGTAAAAAACGAGGATAAGGATGCCGATGGAATGTGGGGCTGGGGCTCTGTGGCTGGTACGGTATTCGACGAGACAAAGATTAAAATAGTGAATGCTGCCATGGCTGGCCGTAGCTGTCGCACATTCCTGAACGAGGGACGATGGGAGAGGGTGTATAACAGCCTCCGTCCAGGCGATTTCGTGCTGATTCAGTTTGGTCATAATGACATCAGTCCAATAGATATGCCCAAATACCGTGGTGCCATTGCGACGGCTACGGATACTTGTCATGTTTATAGGATGAAAGCTGCTAAGGAAGACTTGACGAAGCAGAATATCATCGACCAGAAATTGAAGTCGAACACAGCCGTAGGCAGTTATGAGGTTGTTTATTCCTTTGGATGGTATCTTAAGAAGTTTATCCAGGATGTGCGTGAGAAGGGGGCTACTCCTATTCTGGTTTCTTTGACGCCTCGAAATGAGTGGCCGAATGGCAAGATTGAGCGTCGTAATGATACTTATGGAGCATGGTATCGTCAGGTTGCTGCTGACACTGGTGTGGAGTTTGTAGACCTGCACAACCTGGCAGCAGATTTCTTAGACAAGAAGTGTGGCAAAAAGGAGAAGGCCATGAAGTATTTTAAGCGCGATCACACGCATTCTTCACTTTTAGGTGCCAAGACCAATGCTAAATGCGTGGCCAACGGCCTGAAGGCTAACAATAGTCCGCTTGCAGCATATCTGAAGAAGTAATAAAAAAGAAGTGGGGATTTGAGTCCTCACTTCTTATTTAGCAAATCGTTACTTCGTTTCTGGTGCTTCACCAATCAATTCCATAAACTCGTCGAGTTTCGGAGTGATGATGATTTGAGTGCGACGGTTGCGCTGTTTGCCCAGTTCGGTGTCGTTGCCCTGAAGAGGATTGAACTCACCGCGTCCACCTGCTGTCAGGCGTTTGGGGTCAACACCATATTGATTCTGCAGAACCTGAACAACGCTTGATGCGCGCAAGCAAGAGAGGTCCCAGTTGTTGCGGATATTAGGCTTCGTGATGGGCACATTATCTGTATTACCCTCGATGAGCACGTCGTAATCCTTGTAGTCGGTGATAATCTTGGCAATCTTCGAAAGTGTCTTGGCGGCACGGTCGTTGATTTCGTAAGAACCGCTCTGATAGAGCATGTTGTCGGCCAGCGAGATGTAAACCACACCCTTCAGAACCTGAACGTCAACCTCCTTCAGCTCCTCTTTTGAGAGTGAACGGGTTAGGTTGTTTGTAAGCACCATGTTTAATGAATCGCTCTTTGACTTTACCTCTACCAGGTGACGGATGTACTGGTTTGACTCGTTAATCTGGTCAACCAGTTTGTCGATAGAAACATTGTTCATCGAGGCGTTGGTCAAGCTCTTGTCGAGCGACTCCTGCAACTTGGTGTTTGAAAACTTCTGCTCTTGCAGTGCGGCCGTCTGTAGTGCAAGCTGGTCCTCGAGCGCAGAGATGCGGGCGTTCTTGCCTGCCAGATCTTCCTTGGCCGACTGGAGATTGGCTGTCAGTGTCTTGTTCTCGTCTCTGCAACTATCCAATTCTTTCTTGCTAGCACAGCTGCTAAGCATTATAGCAGCCATGGCTGCAAACATAAAAACATTCTTTTTCATAATCAATTTTATTTGTTAGTGAATCTTTTTTTTGCAAATATACATAGATAGATGTGTAAAACCAACAAAAGTGTTGTGGAATTATGGTAATTTAATTTTTTTTTCGTTACTTTGCAGCAAAATTCTTGGTAATATGAAACAGAAATCGATTATAGCTTTATTTTTTCTCTTGGCTGCGATAAGCACCAAGGCACAGGAGAAGTTCGTATTTGGTACCAACATCAACCCAGAGGGCGTTAGGGTTGAGATAGATAGCCGAGGCTTCATCATTGGCGGACAGTATTTGCTGCCTGTGATGGGTGAGATTCACTTTAGCCGAGTGCCTCAGCGGGAGTGGCGGCGCGAGGTACAGAAGATGCGGGCTGGTGGTATAACTATTGTATCTACCTATGTGTTTTGGAATCATCATGAGATAGAGGAAGGAAGATGGGATTGGAGTGGCAATCGCAACCTACGCCGATTTCTTGAGATATGCCGTGAGGAGAATATGCCTGTCGTTTTGCGAATAGGCCCGTTCTGTCATGGTGAGGTGTGGCAGGGTGGATTCCCAGATTGGCTTACTGCCAAGTCGGCGGCTGATCCAGGTCAGTATAAATTGCGCACCACAGCCCTAGGCTTTATGGAGGCAACAAGGAAACTGTATAATAATGTGTATGCCCAGGTTAACGGTTTGCTGTGGAAACAGGGTGGAACGGTAGTCGGTGTACAGATTGAGAATGAATGTCGCGGACCGTGGGCTTATTATTCTGCTTTGAAAAAACTGGCCTTGGACGCTGGTTTTGATACACCTTTCTACACTCGTACAGGGTGGCCGAAGCTGAATGGCAAGGAAGTGTTTGGTGAGATGCTGCCGCTCTATGGCGACTATGCTGATGGTTTCTGGGACAGGAAACTGACGGATATGCCAGGCGACTATCCCAAGGCTTTCGTAATGAAGGACACACGCTTGTCTGCTGTCATCGCTACAGAAGCACTTGGTGCCAATCAGGATACAAAGATGGAGAATAAGGAGCTGTCATATCCTTATCTAACTTGCGAACTTGGTGGTGGCATGATGCCAGCCTATCATCGTCGTATCAATATGAGTGGGCGTGAGGTAAAGCCGTTGGCCATCTGTAAGCTTGGCTCTGGTTCAAATCTGCCTGGATACTATATGTATCACGGAGGCACAAATCCCTACGACCCTCGTCACACCATGGCTGAGACACAGGCCAGTGCCGTGACTAACTACAACGATATGCCCGTCATGACTTATGACTTCCAGACGATCCTCGGCGAGATGGGACAGCCTAATGCCGTCAGCTGGAACGAGAGTCGACTGCTGCATGAGTTCCTGAAAGAGTGGGGTGGAGAACTGAGCCGTATGGATGTTGACTCGCTTTCGGAGCATTATGCCCGTCGAGGTGCCTTCGAGTTCCACAATGATTATGTGCGTATCTTAAACGAAGGCGGAATGGCTACTGTTACACCATGTAACTGGCAGATAGCCGACAATGTTGTTATTGACTGGGCAACGGCCGAACCATATTGTAAAGCTGACGGTATCGTCTATTTTATCGCTATAGCAGGAAAGAAGCCGTGCTTGTGTGTCAATGGAAGGAAATATAATGCAAAAACCGACAAGCCCTTTACTGCTGCCGGAATGACTTTCTGTGTACTTTCGAGGGCGAAGGCCAATTCATCATACAAGATTGGTAGCAAACTCTACTTCTCTGATGGCCTGTTGTATCAAGACGGTGAGAAAATCATAGAAGAGAAATGGCTGTCGCAACAGATGCCTATTACATATACGAAAATCAGAGAGAGCAATGGTTTGCGACAGGTGGCCATGGGTGGACAGAAGGTTGCCGCTGCACCCACCGACAAAGACTTTGAGGGAGCTGCTGTGTGGCGTATCGATGTGGGGAAACAAAACAAAGATGTATCTTCCCTTTATCTCCAAATTAACTATCGTGGTGACGTGGCTCGTGTATATGCTGACGGTCAACTGGTGCAGGACAACTTTTGGAATGGCAAACCCATGCTTGTCCGCATGAGCGACCTTATAGGAAAACGTGTTGAACTGCGTATTCTGCCTCTCGGCAAGGACTATCCTATCTACTTGCAGCGAGAACAACGGGCTGTGCTTGACAGTTGCTCAGACGGACAACTGCTACAATTGGATAGTATTGTTGTGCTAGAGCAGCATTCGCGCGACTTTCTTTCTCAATAAATCCTAAAACATAGAGCAAAACCGCAATGCTTTGTTATTTTTTTCGTATTTTTGCAGCGATTAAATGGATTAAAACAACTAAAACAAACCAAAAGATGAAATTGAGAACAATTCTATCTGTATTGCTCCTGTCTGCAACCGTAGCTGTTGTTGCTCAGAAAAAGGGCAATTGTCAGAAAGGTGATTATGGTTACTTGTTCTGTCACATGAACGACCGAGGTCGGGCTTGGACAGCTTATGCACTGAGTCGCGACGGCTTTCACTATCATGATTTGCTGAATGGCGACTCGATATTCAGCGATGCTGAGCATGCTCGCATTGAAGGAGCCACCCGCGATGCCTACATCTTCAGAAAACATGACGGTAGTGGCTACCTCATGCTCTGTACTGACATGAATGTGGGACGATTCCGCGACCTGAAGAAACAGGCCGAGTGGGATAACTATGGTATCTGTTTGTTGCGTAGCAACGATCTTCTGCATTGGGAATCGGTGTCGTTCGACTATCGCAAAGGCAAAGAGATTTTCAGCGATCCAAAGTCGGAGAGTGTCTATAAAGACTGGAGCACCATCAACCGTGTATGGGCGCCACAGGCAGTGTGGGATGCTGACTACGTGTGGCCTGATGGTAAGAAGGGAGGCTACTTTGTGTACTACTCGATGTGGAACCGCGCTGAGGAGCGGTATGACCGTATGTACTATAGCTATGCCGACGAGTCGTTTACGAAACTGACACAGCCGCGCCTGCTCTTTGACTGGGGCTACGCCACCATCGATGCTGACATCAACTGGGTGGATACCGATCAGAAATGGCACATGATGATTAAGAAAGAGGGTGGTACGCCAGGATTGTTCACCTCGGAGGCACCAACGCTCACAGGTCCTTGGCCAGAGCCCAAGGATGACGACTATGTGAACTTTGAGGGTAAGAAGAAGTGCGAGGGCGTGTCGGCTTTCCAGTTGGCTGGCCAAAAAGATTGGATTATCGGGTATATTGAGTATTCGTCACATCCCAAGAACTACCGTTTGTGCTTGGCCGACAAGACGATGCACAACTTCCGTGAGCCACGCAATATAGAGGGCGTGAGTCGTCCGCAACATGGTTCTTTCCTCCGACTCACTAAAGAAGAATATGATAGACTACAGGCCTGGAGCGACAGCCGCATCAATCCAGTAAAGGACTTTGACCTTACTAAACCGCAGCCCGTGTACGACAAAACGATAGGTTATGGTTACGACTTACAGCCGGCTCCTGACAAGAAGAATCCCTCGGCACCTTTCTACTATAGTGTGCAAGTGCCTGATGGCAACTATCGTGTAAAGGTGGTGCTGGGCGGGAAAAAGAACTCTTGCACTTACATCCGTGCCGAAGGTCGCCGCTTGATGGTTGAGGCAGTAACTACCCAAAAGGCTAATGATACCAAGACTGTTGAGTTTATTGTAAATAAACGTACGCCCTATATAGCTAAAGGTAAAGAGGTGAAGATAAAGCTGCGTGAAAAGGACTATTTGACGTGGGACGACAAGCTAACCCTGGAATTCAACGGTCCGATGCCAGCTGTCCGTAGTATCCATATTGAGCCTGCTGGCGACATTCCGACAGTCTATCTCTGTGGCAACAGTACCGTGGTCGATCAGGCTTATGAGCCTTGGGCTTCATGGGGACAGCTCATCACTCGTTGGTTTGGCCCCACCGTTGCCATCAGCAATCATGCGGAGAGTGGGCTTACATGCCGTTCGTTTATCAATAGTAACAGGTTGGATAAGATTCTTCAGACGCTGAAAAAAGGTGATTATGTGTTTGTGGAGTTTGGGCATAACGACGAGAAGGAGCATGCTCCTGGCGATGGACCTTGGTATCACTACCAGTATCTGTTGAAACAGTTTGTTGATCAGGTGCGTTCGCGCGAAGCTACCATCGTATTCTGTACGCCTACCCAGCGTCGTAGTTTTGAGAGCGATGGTAAGACGCTGAAAAATACTCATGGCGACTTTCCTGCTGCTATGAAAGAGGTGGCCCTACGCGAAAATGTGCCCCTGATCGATCTGAATGCTATGACCAAGACCCTCTTTGAGGCCTATGGGCAGGAGGAGTCAAAGCATTTCCTGGTTCATTATCCTGCTAATACATATCCAGGACAGGAGAAGGCTCTGCAGGATAATACACATTTTAATCCCTTTGGTGCCAGTCAGGTAGCCAAGTGTGTTATTATGGGTATCAAGCAGTTGCAATTGCCGCTTGCTGCACATCTGCGTCCTGACTGGCAGGACTTTGATCCGGCAAGCCCTGATGACTGGAAGGCTTTTCAATGGCCAGTAGCTCCGATGTTTGAAAACAAGAAGCCTGACGGAAATTAAAAGTAAAACAATTATTTAAAGAACATAGTTATGAAACGATTTGCATTTAAGATGCAACTCAAACCGGGTTGCGAAAAGGAGTATGAAAAGCGTCATGCAGCTATCTGGCCTGAATTGGTTAAGATGATTAAGGATGGCGGAGTGAATAATTATAGCATCTATTGGGACAAGGAAACCAATATACTGTTCGGCTATCAGGAGTGTTCTGGGGATGGTAACTCTCAGGATACTGAGAATGTTGATCCTATTACCCAAAAATGGTGGGATATGATGGCTGATATCATGGAAGTAAATCCAGACAATTCGCCTGTAACCAAACCCTTGCAGGAGGTTTTTCACCTTGACTAATATGAAGCTGAAGTTTGTTTGTTGTCTTTTGCTGTTCGCTCTGCCTATATTGGCTCAGCAGCGCATTGACCTGAGTGGTAAGTGGCAGTTTCGTAGTGAGCGCGAGAGTGGAGTAGTTTCTTTGCCTGGTTCAATGCTTACTAACGGTAAGGGTGATGTCGCGTCCGTTCATACCAAGTGGACGGGTTCGCTCTATGATTCGTCGTACTATTTTAACCCCTACATGGAGCGTTATCGTAAGGCTGGTGAGATGAAGTTCCCCTTCTTCCTTACTCCTGATCGCCACTATACAGGCAATGCTTGGTATGAGCGTACGGTGATAGTACCAAAAGCATGGAAGAACCAAACTGTAAAGCTGTATTTGGAGCGTCCGCATATCGAGACTACTGTCATGGTAAACGGACAGAGAGCAGGACACCAAATGTCGCTTTCTGTGCCCCATGAGTACGATATTACACCTTATATAATATATGGAGCAGAAAACAAACTCTGCATTCAGGTTTATAATGGTATCGAAAATGTATGTGTGGGTCAGGATTCTCATAGTGTAACAGATCAGACACAAGGCAATTGGAATGGAATAGTAGGTCGTATAGAACTGCAGGCTCGCCCTCGAAACTATATACAAAGTATGCGTGTTTATCCTGATGTCGACAAGATGAACATACGGGTACAGTTGAAGAAGATCGGATCTGAAAAGGTTAAAGTCTGGGTGGAGGGTCGTAAACCATTGGTAACGACAGATACCAACTTTGTCATATCGATGAAAGATTCCAAACTATGGGATGAGTTTAGTCCGAACCTTTACACGCTTGTTGCTGTATGTAAGAAAGATACGTTACGATGTGTATTCGGAATGCGACAGTTAACTGCAGACGGTTCTCAGCTTATGATGAATGGCAGGCCTGTATTTATGCGTGGTACGGTGGGTAACTGTTGTTTCCCAGAGACTGGCTATCCACCTACCGATGAGGTTTCATGGGAACGGGTGCTTGGTCAGTGTAAGGCATGGGGAATTAATCATATCCGATTCCACTCTTATTGCCCGCCAGAAGCTGCCTTTGCTGTGGCAGACCGTCTAGGTCTCTATCTCCAGCCAGAAGGGCCTTCGTGGCCTAATCATGGAGTAAAACTGCGTCGTGGAATGGCTATTGATCAGTACCTGCTAGATGAGGGTAGACGGATGCTTGACACTTATGGTAATCATCCTTCGTTCTGTATGATGGCGGCTGGTAATGAGCCTGCAGGTGACTGGGTGGCCTATTGTAACGACTGGGTAAAGGCCATGAAGGCATACGATCCTACAAAACTCTATTGTGGTGCTTCGGTTGGTGGCGGTTGGGCTTGGGATGATGGATCGGAGTATCATGTAAAAGCTGGTGCCCGTGGCTTGGATTGGGATAAGCATATGCCCCACAGCGATGATGATTACTATCAGCAACTGCTCTATCCGCGAAATTACAAAGGTAAGGAGCCTAACCATTCGCCCATCATAGCCCACGAGCAAGGGCAGTGGTGTGCTTTTCCAGATTTCAAGGAGATACCACAATATACAGGTGCTTACAAAGCCAGAAACTTTGAGATATTCCGCGATTTGCTGACTGACAATGGTATGGCATCACAGGCCGAGAATTTCCTTCAGGCCAGTGGAAAGTTGCAGACTCTCTGCTACAAATACGAGATAGAGCGCAACCTGCGTACCAAAGATTATGCTGGTTTCCAACTATTGGGCTTGAACGACTATTCAGGACAGGGAACAGCCTTGGTAGGTGTGCTGAATGTACATTGGAACGAAAAGAGCTATTGTAATCAGGAAGAGTGGACGCAGTTCTGTTCGCCAGTAGTACCATTGGCTAAGTTTCCCAAGTTTGTATATACTAACGACGAGACACTACAGGTACCTGTTGAACTCTATAATGCCTCAGGTAGGACACTGCAACAAGCATCTTGTACCTATGAGATTTTTGGTGGTAGTATAGCTGATATGGCAGAACTATGCGCTAAGGCATTGCCTGAAGGCAAAAATATCGAGTTGGGCGTTATTAAATACGACTTGTCCGGATTCACCTGTCCAACCAAGCTGACGCTGGCAGTCAATGTTGTTGACGGTGATGGCACTGAATATACCAACCAGTGGGATTTCTGGGTTTATCCCCAGCAGTATACGGAAATCGCTACTAAGGTGTATGAGACGGATACCTTGGATGCGAAGGCGCTGAAGGTGCTGGAGGCTGGTGGCGATGTACTACTGACGGCTGCTGGCAAGATACGTTACGGCAACGATGTAAAGCATACTTTCCTGCCTGTGTTCTGGAATACGTCGTGGTTTAAGATGCGTCCACCGCATACCACTGGGGCATATATCCAGAACACTCATCCTGTATTCCGCTATTTCCCAACGGACGATTGGCAGAACATCAACTGGTGGGAACTGACAAATCGTACTCAGGTGATGAACTTGGCCGAGTTTCCAAGCGATTTTCAGCCTATTGTACAGCCCATAGATACTTGGCATGTAAGTAGAAAACTTGGTATGTTGTTGGAAACCAAAGTGCTGAATGGTCGGCTACTGATGACCACGATGGATATTAAGCGCGATTTAGACCGTCGCCCTGTGGCTCGACAGTTGCGTTATAGTATCATGCGCTATATGTCGTCGGCAGATTTTAACCCCGTCATCAGTATTAAGCCTAAGGTGATACAGCATTTGTTCGAATGTGAGGCTCCAAGGGTGGATATGTTCACCAAGGAGAGTCCTGACGAGCTGAAACCTAAGTTAAATTAAGCGAACAGTACGCCAAAAATCACTAAATCCGTACGATAAGAAAGCAATTAGTACAATTTGTATCGCTGCTATTTCGGAAATAATAAGTAATTTTGTAGGCGATTAAAACAAATAACTGAAAAATGAGAAGAATAGTGCTCTTTTTGCTGACCGTAGCGCTGGTTGCTACGGGAGTTGCAAAACCCAAGAAGAAACCCGCTGTTGAGGTTTGGCCCGACCAGACCGTGATGGATGGATGGTTTAAGGATACTACTAAAGTAGATGTGGCCAAGTTGGGGCGTCAGTACGTGATTACCGACTATGGTGTGCGCCGTGATTCGGCTATCGTACAGACCAAGGCCATCCAGGCTGTCATCGACCGTGCCGCCCAAGAGGGTGGTGGCGTGGTGGTTATCCCCGAGGGCACTTTCCTTACTGGCGCCTTATTCTTTAAGCAAGGCACGCACCTGCATGTGATGGGACGATTGAAAGGTTCGGATCGCATTATCGATTTCCCCTATATGACTACCCGTATAGAGGGCGAGACATGTACTTACTTCTGTGCTTTGGTGAATGCCGACGGACTGGATGGCTTCACCATCAGTGGCAAGGGTACCATCGATGGCAACGGACTGAACTACTGGCAGGAATTCTGGATTCGCAGGAAATGGAATCCTCAGTGTACTAATAAGGATGCCCAGCGTCCACGACTCACCTATGTGTCGAACTCGAAGAACGTCACGATTCAGGATGTGCATCTGATGAACTCGCCATTCTGGACTAACCACGTATATAAGAGTAACCACGTTCGCTATCTGGATTGTTACATCTATGCTCCCACTGAAAAAATTTGGGAGCCAGACCCTACACGTGGCGCACCATCGAGCGACGCTATCGATATCGACGCCTGTACCGATGTGCTTATCAACGGCTGCTATATGCATGTGAACGATGATGCCGTGGTGCTGAAAGGTGGTAAAGGAACTTGGGCAGATAAGGACGAAACCAACGGTGACTGTGAGCGTATATTGATTCAGAACTGCAGATACGGTAAAGTACATGGTTGTCTGACTTTAGGATCGGAATCATTGCACGATCGCAATATTATTCTGCGTAACTGTTATACAGAGCGTGCCGACCGTGTACTCTGGCTGAAGATGCGACCTGATACCCCACAACATTATGAGTATGTATTGGTTGAGAATATTACGGGTCGCAGCAAGCGCTTCTTGTTTATCCATCCGTGGACTCAGTTCTTCAAGCCCGAACAGCGTGATGACATGCCGCTGAGCCGTTGTAACAACATTATCCTGCGTAATATACAGGTGGAGGCTGAGACTACATTCGACGTGAAGACATCCGATAAATACGAGTTGGTGGTCTTTACCCTTGATGGCAAGCCATTAGCATTTGCCAAGAACCCAGTAACAAACGAAAATCTACAAAACATCGTATATGAGTAAACAAAAGTATTATTTTTCGGTAGACTTAGGAGCTACCAGCGGCAGAACTATTATAGGAAAGATTGACAACGATCGATTCGAATTGGAAGAGGTGACCCGTTTCCCCAATAACCTCATTATTCAGGGTGGTCACTACTATTGGGATATCTATGCGCTCTATTTCGAAATCATCAAAGGTCTCAAAGAAGTGGCCCGCCGTGGACTTGAGATTACCAGTATCGGTATTGACACATGGGGGGTAGACTTTGTTTTTATTGGTGAGGATAATGCCATCCTGCGTAATCCCCGTGCTTACCGTGATCCTATCACATTTGAGGCGATGGATGATTATCTGAATAATGTCGTTTCAAAGAAGGATGTGTATGATGTAACAGGTATTCAGTTCCTGAACTTCAACTCCATCTTCCAACTCTATGCCATGAGGAAGGAAAATAATAGCGCTTTTATTCATGCCAAGAAGATACTGTTTGTACCTGATGCACTCTCGTGGATGTTGACAGGTGAAGAGGTATGCGAATATACCATTGCCTCTACTTCGCAGTTGCTTGATCCACGTACTAAGCAACTTGACGACCGCTTGTTGGCATCGGTAGGACTCGACCGTTCAAAATTTGGTAAGATGGTAATGCCAGGCACCCAGATTGGTGTGCTGACCGAAGAGGTACAGCAGTTGACGGGACTAGGCGCTGTGCCTGTTATTGCTGTAGCAGGTCATGATACAGGTTCGGCTGTAGCCGCTGTTCCTGCAAAGAATGAACAATTTGCCTATTTGTCGAGTGGAACTTGGAGTCTGATGGGAATCGAAACCAAGGATGCCATCATCAATGATCTCTCATTCGAGCGCAATTTTACTAATGAGGGTGGTATAGAAGGAACAACCCGTTTCTTGAAGAATATTTGTGGCATGTGGCTGTATGAGCGTTGCCGTTTGGAATGGCCCGAGGAGGTGCGTAAGCTAAGTCATCCTGAGTTACAAGGTTCGGCTATGCAAGTAGAGGCTTTCCGCTCTATTATCAATCCTGACGACCAGTTGTTTGCAGCTCCCTCGTCAATGATTGGTGCTATCCAGCAGTACTGTCGTGATACCAACCAGCCTGTACCAGAGACACCGGCTGAAATATGCCGTTGTATTTTTGACTCGTTGGCCTTGCGCTATAAGCAGGTGTTCCAGTGGCTACAGGAATTTGCTCCGTTCAAGCTTGAAGTACTGCACGTGATTGGTGGTGGCAGTTTGAATAAATATCTGAACCAGTTTACCGCTAATGCTACAGGTGCTACCGTACTGTCAGGACCGCAAGAAGGTACTGCTATCGGTAATATAATGTTGCAGGCACAGGCTGCAGGGCTTGTCAAGGATATTTGGGAAATGCGCCGCATCATCGCTAATAGTCTCGACCTGGTGAAATACGAACCTACTGATAAGGCCGCTTGGGATGAGGCTTATGAGAAATATTTGAGAATAACGAATAATAAATAAAAAACAAACAGAATTATGGCAAAACCATTAGTTGAAACAAAAGCAAAGGTAGGTGTATTCAGTATAGCCCTTCAGGCTTACCTGCCACAGTTCCCTCAGCTCGTTCCTGAGTTCGAGGCTCAGTATGAGGCATTCAAAAAGACATTGCCCGATACCATCGAGATTATCGATGGAGGTGTGGTAACCACCAAGGAGCAGTCGATGGCTGCTGGCGATAAGTTCCGCGCTGCAGACGTTGATCTGGTTATCCTGCAGATGCTCACCTATTGCACCTCTTATAATATGTTGCCTGCCGTTCGCGACCTCGACGTTCCTGTTGTCATCGTGAACCTGCAGAAGAAGTTGGCTCCCGACTATGCCAAGACTGATATCCCCACATGGTTGGGTGAGCTTTATGCTTGTGGTGCTATCGGTGAGATGGTGGCCGACCTGAATCGTGCCGGTAAGCGTTCGGCAGTGATTACTGGTGTGGTAGAAGGTGGCGACCCTGCTTGTCAGGCAGAAATCGAGGACTGGTGTCGTGCCGCTCAGGTGCGTCGTCGTTTCCGTGATACGAACATCGCCCAGATTGGTCGTCCTTATCCAGGTATGATGGATTTATATATCGACGAGACCAACCTCTATCACCGTATGTTTGTTTATACCAAGCAGTTCGATTGGGAGAAGATGTGGGCTATTGCCGACAATATTACTGACGAGGCTGCCATCCGCGCCAAGGCAGAGGATATTCTGGCAACCTTCGATATCGAGGGTGGTGGTACCATCGAAAAGGTTTGGGATATGGCTAAGTATGTAGTAGCCTTCGAGCAGTGGGTGAAGGACGAAAAGTTAGGCATGATTGCCTCACATTACGACGGCTTCGCACAGGGTATAGCTGGCAAACTCGACTCAATGCTGATTCCTGCTTTCTCGATGCTTATCAAACAGCATACCGCTTGTGCCGTTGAGGGCGACATGAAGGTAGCTATGGCGATGTCGATTCTGAAGACTATCTCTGGCACTGGTACACTGGCCGAGATGTATTCTATCGATTTCCCGAAGGATATCTGCATCATCGGTCACTCTGGCTCTGGCGACTTCGACATCTCTCAGGCCAAGAAGCCTACCATGAAGATTGTGCCTGTATTCCATGGCAAGGCTGGTGGTGGATATCTCACCCAGTTCTATCCTCCTACGGGACCAGTAACCTATTTGGCTATCACACAGGACAAGAACGGTGTCTTTAAGTTCGTTGTAGCTGAGGGCGTTAATGAGGATGGTCCTATCTTTACCTTTGGCGATACCAACATGCGTACCAAGTTCTCGCTGAGCTGTCGCGAGTTCGTCAACAAGTGGAGCGAGGCCGGTCCAACGCATCACATGGCTGCTGCCGTTGGTCATCACATCGACACCATCCTGAAGGTGGCCAAGATTTTCAATATTGAGTGTGACGTAGTGTGTCGATAATTGATAATTGACAGTTATGGCTAAAAGTGGAAGTTTGAAGAGCACGCTGGCCGTGTCTCTTAATAACTATCTCGATGCGGGCGCTATTGTAGCTGGTGCCAGTGGCGTTACGTTGTGGCAGAACTACTTAGGGTTAAGTGAGATGCACTTAGGTTGGCTCAATGCACTTAGTGCTAATGCGCTAGGTGCTGCTATCGGTGCTATCATCGGAGGTTTCTTAGCTGATAAGTTCGGTCGTAAGTTCATCTTCACCTACAATTTGCTGGTGTATATGACGGGCGTGCTTATCATCATGCTATCGATTAACTTTCCCATGCTGCTGGCAGGATTCTTGATAACAGGTATTTCGGTTGGTATCGGTGTGCCTGCTTCATGGACCTATATCTCTGAGAGTTCGGAAGTGAACAACCGTGGTCGTAATATTTGTATCTCCCAGATGTCGTGGGGTGTGGGGCCGATGTTTATATTGCTGTTCGGCATGCTGTTTGCACCTGGTGGTTATCTGTATGGTCCCGTTGAGGCACTTGCCTATAGTATCATTGGTGCCGATGCGGCTCAGGCAGCTATTGAGGTGTTTTCATCGCGTGTGGTGTTCGCAACCCTGTTTGTAGTGGCCTTCATCGCCTGGAACCTGCAGCGTCAATTGGAGGAGAGTGCGGAATTCACAGCCAACAAGGCTAAGGATAAGAGTAGTATTGTGGATAACATCAAACTGCTGTTCACCAATAAGATCGCAGTGAAGACGGTTGCATTCTTAGCTGCCATCTATCTTACTTGGAACTTGGTAGCCAGTGTGATGGGCTTCTTCATGCCACATATCTATGAGACCGCTGGCGGACTGAGCAACGAGGCTGCTAACATGCTGAGCTGCATCAGTTGGGTGTTTGTGGTGGTTACCACGTTTATCATTTCGTTCTTTGTAGATAAGGTGGCACATCGCTTCTTCTATGTGTTCGGCTTGGCAGCAGCACTCACTGCGTGGATATTGATTATCGGTGGTGGCGTATCAACTATCGCTGGTATCTGGGTGTTCACTATCCTGTGGGGTGTTAACAACGGTAGCTCGGTACAGGTTTTCTACGCCTTGTGGGGCTCAGAGTTGTTCCCTGCCAAGTTCCGTGCTGGTGCCCAGGGCTTTATGTTCTTTGTGGTTCGTGGCCTGTCGGCTGTATGGGGACTGGTGTTCACCTTTATCTATGGCGACAATGGCGAGGGCTTTACTTTGGCAGCCTACTGTATGGTAGCCCTGCTGCTGGCATCGCTTATTGTTGGATTGGTTGGAATGCCTAACACGCGTGGAAAATCATTGGAACAAATAACAAAAGAAAGATATGGAGAAACAGTTTAAAAGTATTCTGGATGGCCGCGATGAGTTAAAAGCGGTTGTTTATCAGATAGCTGAGGTTACTGGCTATCTTTGGCAGAAAGGGTGGGCAGAACGTAATGGTGGAAACATCACTGTGAATGTCACTGAGTATATGGACGATGAATGTAAGGCCATGAAGCCTATCTCTGAAGTAAAGCAGATTGGTATGGTGCTGCCCCAGTTGAAAGGTAAGTATTTCTATTGTAAGGGTACTGGTAAGCGCATGCGCGACTTAGCCAAGGAACCTATGCAGAACGGTTCTATTATCCGTATTCTCGACGACTGTGCAAGTTACGTAGTAATTGCAGACGAGAACGTGGTTCCTACTTCAGAACTTCCCACTCATCTGGCTTTGCAGAACTATCTGCTTGAGACGGGGTCGTGCTACAAGGCTACTCTGCATACACACCCTATCGAGTTGGTGGCTATGAGTCATATCCAGCGTTTCTTGAAGGGCGATGAGATGACACGTGTATTGTGGTCGATGATCCCTGAGACATTGGCATTTGCACCACTCGGTATTGGTATTGTACCTTATGCTTTGCCTTCATCAGTGGCTTTGGCTGAGGCTACCCTCGAACAGATTAAGACTCATGATGTAGTAATGTGGGAGAAGCACGGCACTGTAGCAGTAGGTACCGATATTATGGATGCCTTCGACCAGACCGACGTGCTCTGTAAGGCTGCCAACATCTATATGTGTGCCAAGTCGATGGGTTCTGAGCCTGATGGCATGACCGATGAACAGATGAAGGAAGTACAGGACGTATTCAACCTGCCTAAGAAGCGTCCTTGCTGATGAGAATACTACTGGTAGTTCTAGCCTGGCTAGTCTCACTGGTAGCCGTGTCGCAAACTCACGGTGAAGCTACTCCTCGCACCTTGCAGTATGAGCCAGGTGCGGGGAGTGCTTTTGTTTGCAAAAATGGTAACAACCGTTACACGCGTGCGCTCTATGGTAGTCATACCGACTGGCGACTCGAAACCAGTGATCGTCCTGTTTTTGCAGTGGTAAAAAAGGGTCATCATCGCAATATCCAGATGAAGGTGAATGGTGTACCACTTGATTCTACAGCAACTTGTAAGGCGATATATCGTGATGGCATTCGTTGGTATTTGTTGGCCGATAACCGATGGAACTGGTTACTGGATATCATTGTTGTGGCATTGCCTGATGAAGAGGGAGCAGTGTGGTGTATCTCGAAGAGTGCTGCTTGTACTGATATAGAAGCCCAGAAAGAAAAACTGCAGGTGAGGGTGATTACCAGTAAGATAGCGCAACCGAAACTCAATCGCAATGGAGATATTGGTGCTGACCCGCCAGGTGTTTTTGAAGCCTCTCCTGATGGTGGTAATAAAGTGGTGAGTCCCGCCATCATGAGCGACGATGGAACGATGGCTTTTGTTGTGGTCAAACTCAATGAAGTAGTTGAAATGCCATATCAGAAAGCTTATAGTCTTTTCTGGAAATCGGTGGACTATTATAAACAATTGGCTTCACGCATCCAGTTTAAGACCCCCGATCCATATATCAATACCCTCGGCGGTGCCTTGGTTTTAGCGGCCGATGGCGATTGGGACGGTCAGACATGGTTGCATGGCTGTATTGGTTGGCGTATGCCTTTGGCTGGTTGGCGAGCTGGTTATTTAGGCGATGTGTTGGGATGGAACGACAGAGCCGTCAGTCATTTTGATGCCTATGCCAAGAGTCAGGTAACCAACGTGCCTGCCTCTATCCCACATCCCTCGCAAGATTCTACTTTAAATATAGCGCGTGCTGAGAAACGTTGGGGCACGCAGATGTACTCCAATGGCTATATCTGTCGAAATCCCGAGCGTAATGACCAGATGCACCATTATGATATGAACCTGAACTACATCGACGAGCTGCTGTGGCACTTCCAATATGATGCCGATACAGCCTATATGCGCAAGATGTGGCCTGTGTTGGAGCGACATCTGGCTTGGGAAAAGCGTAACTTCGATCCTGATGGTGATCATCTTTATGATGCCTATTGCTGCATCTGGGCCAGCGATGCACTCTACTATAGCGGTGGTGCCGTTACCCATAGTTCGGCCTATAACTATCGTGGCAATAAGTTGGCTGCCAAGATTGCTGAGATAATAGGTAAAGCCCCCCAGCCATATCGTGATGAGGCAGAGGCTATCCTTCAGGCGATGAACAATCGTCTATGGTTGGACGAAAAAGGTGTTTGGGCTGAATACCAAGATGCGTTGGGTTTGAAGCGTAAGCATGACCATCCGGCAGTGTGGAGCATTTATACCCCGATTGACTGTGGTGCATGCAGTCCGGAACAGGCCTACAAAGCTACACAGTATATCGATCACCATATCCCTCATATCAATGTGGAGAATACAGGTCTCCAGACTATTGCTACAAGTGATTGGATGCCCTATTCATGGAGCATCAATAATGTGGCAGCTGCCGAAGTGATGCATACAGCATTAGCTTACTTTGAGGCTGGTCGAGCCGAAGAAGGCTATCGGTTGATGAAGGCTAACATTCTCGATCAAATGTACTATGGTCAGAGTCCGGCTAATTTCGGACAGATTAGTCACTACGATGCGGCTCGTGGCGAATGCTATCGTGACTTCGGCGATTGTATTGGCATCAGCAGTCGCACACTGATTCAGGGGCTTTTCGGCATTATTCCTCAAGCTCTTGATGGTCAGTGTATCATTCGTCCGGGTTTCCCTGCAGAGTGGGATAGTGTCAGTGTGAAAACACCCTATATAGAATATAAGTACATGCGTGTTAGGGGCAAAGTTCGTTTGGAAGTCATACAGAATTTCCGTTACCCGCTACAGATTGTTGTTCGACAGAACTTAGCTAATGGTGCATTCAAGGATATTGTTGGTTCTACTGCCAAAACACAAGTTATTGAGTACGATGCTGTTGATGAACAGATAGCTGCTAATAATGATTCTGATTTCTTGGATGAGCCAATCGGTAAAGCCGAGCGGCAGTCTGCAACCGATAATATAGGAAAGTGTAATCCCATCAAGCTTTCGAAGTATTATAATGCAAACGTGAATGATATTTTCAAGAACAAGTATTTAAGTCCCCGTCCACAAACCACTACCTTGCAAATTCCAGCTCAAGGTATCGGTGAGTGGTGTCATCCCAAGAAGACTGCCGAAATAAACGATTCTGTTTTCCGCACAAAGATTATTAACGGCTTATTTAATATGGCTGGCATTCCCTTCCGGACGCCTGCTGTGGGGCGCAATATCATCTACACTAGCTTGTGGGATAACTATCCCGATTCAATAACGATTCCACTAAAGGGCAAGGCAACGCATGCCCATCTGTTGATGGCGGGCTCTACCAACCACATGCAGAGTCGGATAGACAATGGACTCATTACTGTTACTTATACCGATGGCACAGTTGATACGATGGCCCTGCGTAATCCAGACAACTGGTGTCCTATTGAGCAGGATTACTATATTGACGGTAAGGCCTTTAAGGTTGCCGACCCCCGGCCATATCGCGTGTGTTTTAGCACGGGCGATGTGAGTCGTAACCTTGGTAGTGTAGTAACTTTGAAGGGTGAGTATGGAAGAGAAATACCCGGAGGTGCAGGACAGATGTTGTCGATGCCTCTGAACCCCCGGAAACGATTGAAATCTCTTACTTTGAGAACGCTTTCCAATGATGTGGTAATCGGCTTAATGGCCATTACACTCCAATAGTTGTTGCTTTATTGCATACGTTGCAGTCCCTCCCAGCGCACATTCCACTTGCCGTCTTTCGGAAATCCTGAATTCAACGGCTCGTTACATCCGTCCCATCCGGCACACATCATGGCAATGGCTGTGAGTAAGGAACCATTACCTGGCAGATATATGCGCAGACGATCGGCAGTCTGGTAGTTATGTCCATTGGGCAGATAGGTGTTCTTCTGTGTGTCGATGAGTAGTGCCTTTAGTGCAGTCTCTGGGTCGCCTAATCGGGCTGCCGTCATGGCTATCATGCCGTAGTCCCAGCCCCAGGTGGTCTGCCAGTTCCAGTTTTTCATCACCCAGTCAAGGGTTTGTCTCATCTTGTCCTTATTATATAAGTTTGTGTAAGGCAGTAATCCGCAAGCGCCTAACACGGCAGGATGGTCGTTGCGGCATTTGTCGGCAAACGTTTCCACTTTTTGAGATGTCGCATCAAAGGGGTCGAAGGCTTCATGCTGCTTGTCTTCGCCTATCTGTACGCCTGCCGTATAGATACCATTCGTCTCTGGGAGCGATGAGAGTTTTGCGATGATTTCGTCCCAATGGGCATTGCGGGCTTTTCCCAGACGTTCGCGCCACTTGTTGGCCACCTTCAGTCCGTACTGCCAGTAGGCCAGTTCGAACGGCTGATTGTAGCTGATGTCCTTGGTCATGCATTCCTGCATGGCTGTAGCGCCTTTCAGGATGTAACGCTGCTGTTTGTCATCGTAGCTTATGTAGTCGGCCATGAATTCAGCAGTAGCCTCTACCTGTTCGCCATAAGTTTTTAAAGTCTCGGGTGTAGGATTGGCGCGATATAGCTCCTCGGCCAGATAGATGTAGTGAGGCTGTTGCCAGATGAGGAACGAGCCTGTATTCGATGGTGCCTCGCCAGCCCAAGGATCTGTCATCTTCATCCAACGTACCCCCTTGAATCCCTGTCGTTCGGCTATCTGTCTGGCTACGGGATAAGCTGTGTTGTTGTACCACTTCATAATCTGTGTCAGTACCTCAGGACGATTCCAGAGGGCGAAATCTACCAGATGCCACCAAGCCATCTCCAAGTGTGGACGACCAAACCAACTGTTATATGTAAGTCCTGTCTCTTGTGGAGGCATGTTGTTGGCACAGTTTATCTGTGTAAGGTATTGTGACAGCACCACACGACGTTCCAGTTCCTTAGCACGTGGATCGGTACACTGTGAGAAGTCTATGATAGCACCAGCGTTCCACCAGGCGTTCCAATGACGTAACGTTGCCTTGTGATACAGATCGTACTCGAATGCCATGTCTTTGGAGGGCAGCGCATCTAGATACTCTGCCGAGACTGTCAGTATATTGTTCTGAGCTGTCAGTTCGAACTCATGAGGGCCGCATACGTCGAATGTAGCACGTCCTTCCCACTGCAGCAGTACATAATACGTGGTGGCATCGAGTGTACGCTTAATGAGAGCTTTCTGTGTCCCCACTTCCACAATCTCCGACTGATGCTTTTGAGGTTGACGCCAATCGCTGGCATCGTCGGCATGCTTGCCCGTAGGGTAGGGAAAACGTATGCTGATAGTAGCACGCTGGTCAGAGAGCAATTTACTGGTGATGCGGGCGTAGAGCGCGTCCTTAACAGGATGAACACCTGTAGTTACTTCCACCAGTTGTCCATCCGCCATAAACGTTGATTCTATTTCCCCATCCAGCAGTTTCTGTTCCTGTCTGATGTTGGTAAGCTCATGAAGTGCTATGGGCTGACCGTCGGCATGTTTCAGCGACAGACCGACAGCTCCGAGGTTCAATCGATGAGGGTTCACTCGGAAAAACTCGGTTGCCTCCTTGTGGCGACCATCCTCTGCTTTTTTATACTCTACCGCATACACCTCCTGATGACCATGACCGAGGTCATAGTTTTTTTCTGATTCATCAGGCGTCAGATTATTGATGTTTTGGAATTGATGCCAACCCCAGTCGCTCATCGCGCAGAGTGGCACTCCGTTCTTATAGTCCTGCGGATAAGATTGCAGTCCCGTTACGTCGACCGTTGTCGCAAAGTGGCCGTTGCCCACTGAGAGCGATGCCAGCGGGTCGGCCTTAGTGATTATTGGGTTGTTGCGATTAACAACAGCGTGACGGTCTATAGAGGCCGTCACGTTGTTGATATTGTATCCTAACTTTTCCATTTCGAGCGAGGCCCATATAAACGGCCCTACGCCTTTCGCGTCGTTGTCTCGAATCGGTTCCGACAGATAATAGTCGAACCCTCCGTCACGTTTCCTGTTTTCCTTTACGCTACCTTTGGGGTTCACCTTTTTTAGTGCTGCTTGCACCTCGGGCGTTGCTGCCGGTCCGAGTCCTGCTACCGAACAACACTGTGTGAGTGAGATTGTCTTATCTTCGTTCACGCGGATAAAGTTATTGATAATTCCTTTATAAGCCTTTATGCCCGCATCTCTGTATTTTGTGCCTAAGTAGCCCTTGTTATAAGCCTTCAGTAGTACATAGGCAAACATCGATGAACAAGTTGACTCCAGGTAGTTGCCTTTGCGATTAGGTTGATCCATCACCTGATACCAAACGCCAGTTTTCTTGTCCTGCCATTTGATGACGGCATCCAGGTCCTTCTGCAACAGGTCGATCACCTCCTGACGACGGGCATAGTTCTCTGGCAGTGCATCAAGTATCTCGATGAGGGCCATTGAGTACCATCCCTGCGCACGTCCCCAGCAATGCTGTGACAGTCCTGTCTCCTTATCGGCCCAGAAGGTATTGCGAGTCTCATCGTAAGCATGACGGTTCAGTCCTGTCTTGGGGTCGAGTGTACGTTCGTAGGTTATCTTCAACTGATTTACTGCGTCATCGTAAATCTTGTAGACGGTGCCTTTCTTGGCATCCTTTGTAGTAGTGGTGAATGACGCTGAGAGTGTACGGAAGGGCAGTCCCATGAAGATGCCGTCCAACCATACCTGATAAGCATAGATAGCCTTGTGCCAGAATACCTTATCGGCTACTGTACGAGGCTGATCCTGCAGCTGCTTCATCATGGTTTTCATGGCAGCAAGGTTCTTAGCCTCAGGCCACTGCTGATACATACGGGTTACGAAATGACCAGTACGTACATTGTCGAGGTTGTAATCCAGGATGTTATATCCACGAATGTCGCCCTTCGCGTTGATCATCGTGTCGGTATATTCCTGACAGTACTTACGGATTGCCTCACCGCCATATTTAAGATATGTGTCAAGCATGCTCTCAAGTTCTATACCCATCACGTAGCTCCATTTCGGAGCCTTCGAGAAGTCCAGCAGATAACTCTTAGGCACGCGCTTCATCTCTGAGTAGGTCATCCACTCCGAGTAGTTCTTGTAGGGTGGCTGAAGCAGCGACAGCGAACCGTTGATAAACAGACGGTCGAAGTTTACATTGCGTGTCTTGCCACTCATGAAGTTGCCATCCTTCACGCCGTTGAAACGACAGTTCTTTACGTTGATGTCATATACGTATGTATCTTCATCCAGACCGATAATCTGTACTCCGTATTTCGACTCCTGACTAGTTACATTCTCCATGTACACATTGCGTACGATGGGGTAGTAGCCACGACAGCATATCTCGTTGTGCTCGTAGTCAAGGTTGATTTTCAGCACACTCTCTTTACACTTGCCTACGGTGATATTGCGCATATTGATATTCTCGATGATACCACCACGACAACTGTTGGTCTTGATACGCAGCACACGCTCCAGTTCTGGCGAATCCATCACGCAGTCGTGCGCATACACATTCTGGCAACCGCCCGAAATCTCGCTGCCAACCACCACGCCGCCGTGTCCGTTCTTCATCTCGCAGTTACGT
This sequence comes from uncultured Prevotella sp., assembly GCA_900322175.1. Taxonomy (GTDB): domain Bacteria; phylum Bacteroidota; class Bacteroidia; order Bacteroidales; family Bacteroidaceae; genus Prevotella. Next base: position 9,006 of record ONYZ01000002.1, on the reverse strand, counting down.
ATGATGATGTTCTTCGATGGCATGTTACGCTCGCGTCCGTCGCGATTGCGTCCGCTCTTGATGGCGATACAGTCATCACCAGTGTTGAAGAAACAATCCTCTATCAGCACACGGTCGCAGCACTCAGGGTCGCATCCGTCACCGTTAGGACCGTCATTAATCATTTTTACACGACGTACAGTGATGTCGGTACTGTGCAGAGGATGAATCACCCAGAACGGCGAGCGCAGCAGCGTCACGTCCTCCAGCAGTATACCCTCGCACTTGTTGAAGCTTACCAACTGCGGGCGCAGACGATCCTTCTCTGTAAACACTCTTTCGGGCGAGCGATTGCCCTTCTCGTCATACATCGGTATGCCGTCCTCGCCAGCCTGCAGCAGTCGTGGGCGTCCCATGTTGCGCTGACTAGTGGTGCCCTCTTTCCATCCGAAACGCTTGTTGCCGTTCCATGGCCACCATGTATCGTTGCTGCCGCCACCGTCGATTGTTCCCTTACCGGTGATGGCTATATCCTTAGCCCTGAATGCATACACGCATGGCGACAGATTGAAGCACTCCAGTCCCTCCCACGATGTCTCTACGATGGGGTAGAGTGCTGGCTCGAACGCAAACTCCAGCACGGCATCCTGCTGTACCTCCAGGTTCACGCCGCTCTTCAGTTCGATAGCTCCCGTCAGGAACTTCTGTCCTACAGGCACTACCACGCGCCCGCCGCCCTTCTTCGAGCAGAGGTCGATAGCCTTCTGTATAGCTTTCTGGTTCTTGGCGGCCGTGTTGTCGGTCTTAGCGCCATACTTGGTGATAACGTATGCCTTGTCGGCAAACTGAGGGGTGCGAATGCTTTGCTCAATCTGGCGATACTGAGCCTCATTCCACTGCTGCGCTGCTGCCAACAGCGGTGTCAGCACACAGAGCATCACAATCTGTAAAATCTTCTTCATAATCAGTATTTAGTCAATGTTTTTAGTCCGTAGTCAACGAATTTGGTGCAAATATACAACAAAATCGCGAACTACGGACTAAATATCGGATAAAAAAGCAACGTAAACGTTTAACTTTTCAGTGCGTCGAACAGTTTGTCCAGTGCCTCGTCGGCGTCCTTGCTCTCGTTCAGCAGTGTCACAAACTTCGAACCGATAATAGCACCAGCAGCGTTCTGCTGTGCAGCCTCCAGTGTCTGCTTGTTGCTTATGCCGAAACCTATCATACGTGGGTTACGCAGATTCATCGTGTTGATACGACGGAAGTACTCCTGCTTGGCATCGTCGAAACTCTTCTGTGCACCAGTGATAGCCGCACTCGATACCATGTATACAAATCCGTCGGTATTGTCGTCGATAAAGCGGATGCGCTCCTCGCTTGTCTCTGGTGTTATCAGCATGATGATGCGCAGGTCATACTTGTCGGCTATAGGCTTTACAATCTCCTGATAGTCCTTGAATGGCAGGTCGGGTATGATAGCACCGCTCACGCCTGATTCTACGCATGATTTGCAAAACTCCTCTATGCCGTAATGCAGTATCGGGTTCAGATATCCCATCAGCACCAGTGGTATCTCCACCTGGTCCTTGATGGCCTTCAGTTGACCGAAGAGAGTCTTCAGGCTCATACCGTTCTTCAGAGCCTGTGTGGCTGCACTCTGTATCACCGGTCCGTCGGCCAGAGGGTCGCTGAATGGTATGCCTACCTCAATCATGGCTATACCGCGGCGCTGCATCGCCAGTATCACGTCGCCAGTGCCCTCCAGTGTGGGACAACCTGCACAGAAGTACAGACTCAGGAGCTTCTTGTCCTTGCTGTTTGCGAAAAGTTGATTGATCTTGTTGCTCATATTATCTCATTTTTACATTTTTAAATTTTTACATTCTTCAGAAACCTTTTCAGGGCCATGATGTCTTTATACCCTGGGGCAGTCTCGAATCGCGAGTTCAGGTCGATGCCTATGCATCTTTTGTGATAAAATGTGTTCACACGCTCTGCATCGTCGGGACCGATGCCTCCGCTCAACAGGAATGGCGTCTCGCCTCGGTATGCGCTCAGCACGCTCCAGTCAAACTTCTCGCCATTGCCGCCCACGCTCTTGCCTTTGGTGTCAAACAGAAACATATCGGCCACACCTTCGTATGCTTCAGTCAGTGCAAAGTCGGCTGCCGTGGCTATGTTGAATGCCTTTATCACCTTCCTGCCAGCCAACTGTCTGATGTAGGCGGGGCGCTCGTGCCCGTGTAGCTGTATCATGTCCAATTGATACTCGTCGGCAGTGCGCTTCACCAGTTCTATGTCCTCATCCACAAACACACCCACGCGTTTGCAGTATATGGGCAGATAGTCAGGCTTTTCGCTCACATATCTGCTCGACTTGGGCCAGAATATCAGTCCCATCATGTCGATGCCCAGTCGCTCTACCTCGCGTATGTTATCGGCCTCGCGCATGCCACAAACCTTAACGAGAAAGGAACTTTCTCGTTGAGCTTGCTCACGTTCGGCAGAGCTCAAGCAAGCTTGGCTCTGCTCTCTCTTAATCGCAACCTTTACCTTCATAGTTCCGAGATAAATTCTTTGAGCGCCAGTCCAGGGTCGGCTGTCTTCATAAAGTTCTCGCCGATCAGGAATCCGCTGAATCCAGCCTCGCGCAGTTTGCGTACTGTGTCTGGATTTGATATGCCGCTCTCGCTCACCTTTACGGCGTCCTTGGGCAATAGCTCAGCCAGGCGGAACGAGTTCTCTACATCCGTCACAAACGATCCCAGATTGCGATTGTTGATACCGCACATGTCGGGTTCCAGCGCAGCGTACTCCAGTTCCTGTTCCGAGTGTATCTCCAGCAGCACCTCCAGTCCCAGCTCGTGGGCAGTGTTCAGCAGCGTGCGGCACTCGTCCAACTTCAGGTCGGCAGCTATCAGCAGCACAGCCGAAGCCCCGCACAGTCGGGCCTGAAACAGCTGATACTCGTCTATCACAAAGTTCTTGTATAGCACCGGTATCTTCACACCGCTGCGTCGTGCTATGCTTATAAACTCGTCGCATCCGCCAAAGTACTTCTGGTCGGTCAGTATGCTCAGCGCTGCAGCTCCGTTCTTCTGGTAGCTCAGTGGGATGATGTCGGGCTGTCCGTCCTCCTTTATCCATCCCTTCGATGGCGACTTGCGCTTAAACTCGGCTATGATTCCCGATTCCGATGTCGTCAGTGCCTGCTTCATCGATGCAGTGCTGAAGTCGAGTATCGCCTCCACCTGTCTGTGCAGCACCTGCGGAGCCACAGCCTGCTTAGCCGCCTCTACCTCCACGCGCTTATGCGCTACGATTTCTTCTAGGATATCCATTAACTGTTAAGCTCTACGAATTTCTTGAATGTTCTGAGGGCGGCACCGCTGTCGATACTCTCGCGGGCGATAGCTACGCACTCCTCGATACTCTTCTGTCCCTTCTCCAGCACCTGTATACCGAATGCTGCGTTGGCCAGCACGATGTTCTTCTGTGCAGGCAGAGCACGATTCTCCAGCACGCTGTCGAATATCTGTGCTGCCTCCTCCTCTGTAGCACCGCCCACCAGTTCCTCGGGCTTGGCTATCTCGAATCCCAGATCCTGTGGCTTGAATATGCGCTCGTACTGTTTGGTTGTCACCTTGAAGTCGCCTGTTAGCGAAATCTCGTCATATCCGTCGATAGAATTCACAATACCGTAGTCGATACCTATCTTCTGATACACCTGGTTGTACAGTCGCATCTGGTCGAGATTGGCCACACCTAGCAACTGGCACTGTGGCTGTGATGGATTAACCAGTGGGCCCAGCAGATTAAATATAGTGGGGAACTGTAGCGCCTTGCGGATAGGACCTACAAACTTCATTGCCCTGGCAAACAACTGTGCGTGCAGATACACGATACCAGCCTCGTTCAGACTGCGGTTCAGTTTGTCTACGTCGTCAGTAAACTTTATGCCGTGGTGCTGTATCACGTTCGATGCACCGCTCACGCTTGTGGCAGCGTAGTTACCGTGCTTAGCCACCTTGTAGCCTGCACCAGCTATCACAAAGCAACTGGTGGTCGAGATATTAAATGTGTTCTTGCGGTCGCCGCCTGTGCCTACCACGTCAATATAACGGTCGGCATTCAGTATTGCGGGTACGCCAGTCTCCAGGATACCGTCGCGGAAACCCAACAGCTCGTCAACTGTCACACCGCGCATCTGCAGGGCTGTCAGCAGTGCTGTAATCTGTTCTGTAGGATACTCACTCTGTGTGATACCAATCAGAATATTCTTCATCTCTTCACGAGTCAGTTCCTCGTGGTTCAGCATCCTGTTCAGGATGTCTTTCATTGTCTGTGCCATATCTCTTTTAATGTTTAATCTTTAATGTTTAATGTTAAAGGAACATCCAGTTCTGTAGCATCTTGCGGCCGTCGGGGGTTAGTACGCTCTCGGGGTGGAACTGTATGCCGCGGATATTCAGCTCGCGATGGCGTAGTGCCATTATCTGTCCCTCGTCGCTCACGGCTGTCACCTCCAAGCAGTCGGGCAGTCCCTCGTTGCTTACCACCCACGAGTGGTAGCGGCCTATCGTGATGTTACGGTCTATACCGCTGAAGATGGGGTCGTCTACCGTGATGTGACAAGGTGTAGCCACTCCGTGGAACACGTCTGAGAGGTTCTCAAGCTTTCCGCCGAATGCCTCGCCGATGGCCTGATGGCCCAGGCATACGCCCAGTATAGGCTTCTTGCCGGCATAGCTCTTGATTACATCCAGCAGCAGTCCTGCCTCTGATGGTATACCAGGACCAGGCGAAAGAATAATCTTGCTATAGGGCTCCAGGTCCTGCAATTCAAACTGGTCGTTACGCAGCACCGTCACCTCTGCACCCAGTTCCTTCACCAAATGACTCAAGTTGTATGTAAACGAGTCGTAGTTATCTATTATAACGATTTTCATAGGAAATCTGTTCTTTTGTTCTTTTTATCTAAAGTTTCTCTGCCTGGAGTATAGCCTTGCGCAGGGCGCCCAGTTTGTTGTTCACCTCCTGCAGTTCGTACTCCACGTCGCTCTTGGCCACTATGCCGCCGCCAGCCTGGAACCACAGCTCACCGTTACGGCTCACAAATGTACGTATGGTGATGGCCTGATTCAGACTGCCGTCCAGTCCGATGTAGCCTATGCAACCGCCGTATGCACCGCGATTGTGTGGCTCGTACTCGCTTATCAGTTGCATGGCTCGTACCTTTGGCGCACCGCTCAGTGTGCCTGCAGGGAATGTGTCGATAAATGCCTTGATAGGGTCAGCCCCGTTGTCCAGTTCGCCCGATACACGCGATACCAGATGGATGACATGACTGTAGTACTGCAGATCCTTGTAGAAGTCCACCTTCACACCGTGACAGTTTCTAGACAGGTCGTTGCGTGCCAGATCCACCAGCATCACGTGCTCAGCGTTCTCCTTCGGGTCGTTACGCAGATACTCAGCACCCTTGCGGTCAGCCTCTGCATCGCCCGTGCGTTTGGTCGTACCTGCGATTGGATCAATATATGCCTTGCGGCCCTCTATACGACAGTGCGTCTCTGGACTAGAACCGAAGATACGGAATCCGCCAAAGTCGAAGTAGAACAGATACGGGCTTGGGTTGATTGATCGCAGTGCACGATACAGCTTAAAGTCGTCGCCCTCGTACTGCTGTATGAATCGTCGGCTTAGTACTATCTGGAACACATCGCCTCTCAGACAGTGCTTAATGCCTCGGCGTATGTTCTCGCGATGCTCATCGTCGGTCAGCGTAGAGCGCACATCGCCTACAGGGTGGAAGTCGTACGCCTTCACGTTAGCCTTGTTCATCGCCAGCAGAATCTTATCAATTGTAGAGTTACCTCCTTCATCTAAACTCACCACCTTCAGTGTGTTGTTAAAGTGGTCGAATACTATCACCACCTTATATAGTACATACAGTAAGTCGGGAGCATCGTTCTTGGCCTGTGTCTCGTCCTTCACATTGATGTCCTCAAAGTAGCGCACAGCATTAAAGCTGGTATAGCCGAACAGTCCGCACAGCTTGGCATCGTCGCCCTCCACGTGTATGCGGTCTATCAGTTCGTGTATAGCCTTGTCGCTGCGGTACTCCTTGTTTACCTCATGAGTGAGTGTGCTGCCGTCAGGGTAGGTGATGGTAGCTATGCCGTGACCGATTGCTACGCTGGCCATCGGTTCTATGCCGATAAACGAGCGCGAGTTGTCCTTCTCGTGATAGTCCGAACTCTCCATCAGCGCACTCTGTGGATACAGGTCCCTCAGTCGCATATACACCCCCACAGGTGTATAAAGATCCGCCAGGATCGTCTTCGATGTCGTCGTATAATTGAATGTATTCATAATTCTCAATTCTCAATTCTCAATTCTCAATTCTCAATTCTCAATTCTCAATTCTCAATTCTCAATTCTCAATTAAAAATCCCCGTACTCCTTCGCCATGGCCTTATTCTTCAGGTAAGTCTCCACGTCCTTGTCGCCGCGACCAGATACTGTCAGCACCACCACGTCGTCCTTCTTAAACTGCAGCTTCTTCAGCGCAGCAATGGCGTGTGCACTCTCGATAGCAGGGATGATACCCTCCATGCGTGTCAGCTCGTAGCCGCCGTAGATAGCCTCGTCGTCGTTGATGCTCAGCACCTTGGTGCGACCCTTCTTGGCCATGTTGCAGTGCATGGGGCCCACACCTGGGTAGTCCAGTCCGGCGCTGATGGTGAATGCCTCCTGTATCTGTCCGTCCTCGTTCTGCATCACCAGCATCTTGGCGCCGTGCAGTATGCCGGTTGTGCCCTTGTGTATGGTGGCAGCCGTGTAGTCAGTCTGCCAACCGTGTCCGCCGGCCTCGGCCAGTACTATCTTTACACGCTCATCGTTCACGTAGTGGTAGATGGTACCCGCAGCGTTGCTGCCGCCACCAATGCAGGCTATTAGATAGTCGGGATAGTCGCGACCCACCTTCTCCTCCAGCTGCCACTTTATCTCTTCGCTGATCACGCTCTGCATACGTGCCACCAGGTCAGGGTAGGGGTGCGGTCCCATAGTGCTGCCCACTATATAGAATGTGTCGGCAGGATGACAGCACCAGTCGCGTATAGCCTCGCTGCAAGCGTCGCTCAGTGTCATGTTGCCTGTGCGCACTGGGTGTACCTCGGCTCCCAGCATCTTCATGCGTTCCACGTTGGTGTGCTGTCGCTCCACGTCGGTAGCCCCCATAAACACCTCGCACTTCATGTTCATCAGCGCACATACCGTTGCTGTGGCCACACCGTGCTGTCCGGCACCTGTCTCGGCTATGATACGCGTCTTACCCATCTTCTTTGCCAGCAGTATCTGTCCGATGGTGTTGTTAATCTTGTGCGCACCGGTGTGGTTCAGGTCCTCGCGCTTCAGATACAGTTGACAACCGTACTGCTCGCTCATGCGCTTGGCGTAGTACAGCGGACTGGGACGGCCCACATAGTCCTTCAGCAGCGCATGATACTCCTGCTTAAACTCATCGCTTTCGATTATCGGCAGATAAGCATCCTGCAGGTCGTGTACACACTTGTAGAGTATCTCGGGCACATAAGCGCCCCCAAACTCTCCATAAAAACCTCTCTCATCAGCAAAATAATTCTCCATATCTCTCTAAATTCTTAATTCTCAATTCTTAAATAAAAAAAGACTCATCGCTGTCGCGACGAGCCTTTTTGTACTATATTATTAGGTACACGGCTATGAGCCTCGCGACTTATTAATCTCGAGAGCGCCACCACCAATAGTTGTTCTGTATACGTACCATGTTGTTCTTTTATTATTGTTGATTATAACATTTCGGCTGCAAAAGTATATATTTAATTTCAAATCGCCAAACTTTTTGCCAACTTTTTTAATAAAATGTTAGCAAATATTGCTTTTTGCTTACAATTAATGCCTCGCATGGTATTCCGATGCGAGGCATTTTGTGTTATTTCTAGTGTGTGATATAATCACCGTGGTCAATATGATTATAAGAAATTCTTTGCAGGGATGTGACGTATTACGTTGTCATCTCCACAAATGATAACATTCTCGTTGTTACGGGCTTTCTCCGTAAGCATCTCACGCTCAGCTATCTCCAATCCGCGTGTAATCTTTTCTACCATCTCGTTGTGTTCAGTGCTTGACATACTATTTCTGAAATAGATATGAATTCGACTACTTTTTCTTCTGTCTATCCAGTTCTCAATCTTGATGTCCTTGATATTCTCGAAGTCGTCAACGTTTTCCGTCAGTGTCGAGCAAGTATTGTTGCTTTTTCATATCTCGTCCCAGATTTTATCGCGATTGCTCTTCACGTGGCGGCCATCGCGAATCAACTTGTTCAGTTCGTCCACGTCCATGAAATACTCGTCGCTCCACATGCCGGCAAAGTCGTCGGCAGTATACTTCTTTCTCGGCTTCTTCTCAGCCACGGCAGTCATCACGGCGTCGCTCAGCTTCTTGATAAGTGCCAGCTTCACCTCGTTGCCTGCGTCCTTGATGAGGTCCCAGTAGTTCTCGGTCTCCCGTTCCAGTGTTATTGCTGTCATAATCGTTGATGTTTATACTTTTTGCGTGCAAAGATACGAACTTTTTTCTGATATTGGCACGAATGTGGGGCTTTTTTTGATAATTTTGTGTGGGGGTCAAAGACCTGTCCCCGTGATCTCAGTACGCAGATGTTGGCCTCGCAATTCGTCGAGCTTTTTTTGGTCGAAGGTTCCTTCGTCCCACATTTTGTCGATAGCTTTTTGTGCTCGCTCAGCGAAGAAGAGCGAGAGGGTGAGTCGCAACGCGTCAAGGTGTTGGGCATTTGCCATCGAATACTCGTCTGATGTATTTTGATTTGCTCAAGTTGAACGTAAGCAAATAAAAGACAATATTTTGTTTTAGGCCCCTTGCCCTGGGATAGGGAAAGGGGTTTGGGGATAAGGTCGAGACCCCTTCTTATGAAGAAGGGGCTAGGGGTTGATGGAACCATGCAGGGCTTTG